>CAXBHD010000120.1:0-9422 GCA_963975335.1 uncultured Devosia sp.
ACCAGACAATCGCGATCGAGATTGAGGTCGGTATAGGCGCTGGTGAATCCCGACTGCGCCATGGCCGGGGCAATGGCGCAGGTCCAGCCCAGCGCCGCGAGCGCGGATAGGCGGCGCCGGGTGACCTGGGCGCAGGCCCTTGCGAAGATCGACATGGACAAGTCTCCCTGAAAACCAGCATCATGATCCAGATCAATGTGCTGCCTTCAAGGTCATAGCAAGATCGCGGGCATAAGGAGACCAGCCTATGTTCAATAATCTGCTGATAGCCACCGATGGGTCTGCCCTGGGCGACAAGGCCCTGGCCGCCGGACTGGAACTGGCCAAGCTGCACGCGGCCAAGGTGACCATCCTGACCTCGACCGATCCGGTGAGCGGGGCCATTGGGGCTGGCGGCTTTGGCACCATCGATGCCGCTTCCATCCTGGTCCAGCTGGAAGCACGCTATGTCGAAGAGGCGCAAACCATCCTGGCGGCAGCCGCGGGCAAGGCCGAGCAAGCCGGCATTGCGGCCCAAACCCTCCATCTCCCCCGGCTGCGCCCTGCCGATGCCATTATCCAGACCGCGACCGATCTGGGCTGCGATACCATTGTCATGGGCTCGCATGGCCGACGCGGCTTCGAGCGCCTGCTGCTGGGCAGCCAGGCCGCCGAAGTGCTGGCCCGCGCCGGCGTCGCGGTGCTGATCGTCAAATAGGCATGGCTGCTGCGGCGCTATTATGGCTTGCCTTCGCGGACCGTATTGGGCAGAACCTGCCCGCATCCGTCCCCTTTTCGAACGGCATGTATCCAAATGAACATCGACGCCATTCCGACCGGCAAGAACCCGCCTGACGACCTCAATGTCATCATCGAAGTCCCCATGGGCGGCGAGCCGATCAAATACGAGATCGACAAGGCCAGCGGCGCGCTGTTCGTTGATCGCTTCCTCTATACGCCCATGCGCTATCCGGGCAATTACGGCTTCGTGCCGCATACTCTGTGCGGCGACGGCGACCCGCTCGACGTCATCGTCATGAATTCGCGGCCCCTCGTCCCCGGCGCAGTCGTCCGCTGCCGCCCGATCGGCGTGCTGTTCATGGAAGACGATGGCGGCCAGGACGAAAAGATCCTCGCCGTGCCGGTTTCCAAGCTGACCCGCATGTATGACGCCATCAAGGATATCGGCGACATGCAGGAAATCCAGATCGAGCGGGTGAAGCACTTCTTCACCCATTACAAGGATCTCGAGCCCGGCAAATGGGCCAAGATCAGCCATGTCGGCGGCTATGAGGACGCCAAGAAGGTGATCCTCGACTCCATCGCCGCGCACGCCGCGGCCTGACCGGATGACCAAAGGGGCGCTTGGCGCCCCTTTTCTTTGGGGCAGCAGCCATGGCCGGGCGCATCGTCATTCTCAACGGCGCGCCGCGCTCGGGAAAATCGTCCATTGCTGCGGCCATGCAGGACACCCTGCCCGGACACTGGATCAATCTGGGCGTCGACGCGCAGAACCGCACGCTGCCGGCAAGCCTGCTGCCCGGCATCGGCCTGCGCCCGGGCGGCGAGCGCCCCGACCTCGAACCGATGGTGCAGCAGCTCTATGCCGCGCTCTACCGCGCCATTGCCGCCCATGCCCAGGCCGGCTTTGACCTGGTGGTCGATGTGGGCCATCACGACTGCTATTCCCGCCCGCTCGGCATCCTGCCGGCCTGTGCCCGCCTGCTGGCCGGCCATGACGTGCTGTTTGTCGGCATTCGCTGCCCGCTCGACACCATCATGGCGCGGCGCAATGCGGCGCCAGGAAGCTTCTATCTCAAGGGCGACGGCGTGCCGGCCCCGGTGCGGCTCTGGCAGGAGGCGGTACACCTGCCCGGGCTCTATGACCTCGAACTCGATACCGGCACGCTGAGCCCGGCCGAGGCCGTAGCCGCCATAGACCTGCTGCTTGCCGCGCCGCCACAGCAGCGCGCCTTTGCCCAGCTGGCGGCGCGCTAGCGGCCCAGCCCCATCCGCGCCAGCAGGTGATCGCGGCGGATGAACTGGTGCCAGAGCGCGGCACCGATATGCAGGGCCGCCAGCAGCAGGAGCAGCCGGCCCACAAGGCCATGCGCCAGCCGCGCCGGCGTCTGAGCAAATTGCGGCAGCACGCCGCCCGAAAAGATCGGCCCCAGCGCATCGAGCAGCACCAGCATGGCCATGCCCGAGGCAAACAGCACGAGGAGGGCGGCATAAAGGCCCCAATGAACCAAGCGGGCCAGCCGCTCCTGCCAGACCGGCAGGCCGGGCTGCGGCGCCGGCTGCCGGTCGAAGGCCAGCCACCACAGGATGCGGAACAGGGTCAGCACGCCGATCAGCATGCCGGTAACGACGTGAAATGGCAGGATGGCACCGGCGGCATCGGGCTGCATATCCATGACCTGGCCGCTGGCCAGCATCAGCAGCACGGCCAGGGCCGTGACCCAGTGAATGGCCGCGGCAACCGCGCCATAGCGCTGCGGGGAACTGGTGATGGACATGCCTGCCTCCATGGCCTTGCGCGGCGCGAGGTTATATAGATAGGCTACTATATATTTAGTGAGCATACTATGTAAATGCCCCTGCAACGCGATACTTCTGCCGGTTACATGACCAATCTGGCCGGTCGGCTCTTTGTGCGCGAGCTCGAACGCAACCTCGCCCCCCTCGGCCTGACGCCGGCGCATATGCCGGTGCTGCTGGCGCTCGAATGGGGCGAGGCGCTGACGCAGAAGGATCTGGCCACCAAAGCCCGGGTCGAGCAGCCCACCATGGCCGCGACGCTCAACCGCATGGAGCGCGACGGCCTGGTGGCGCGCCACATCAATCCCGCGGATGGGCGCTCCATGCTGGTCCAGCTGACGCCGCTGGCGCGCGCCAAGCTGCCGGCAGTCGAGCAGGTGGTCAGCGCCATCAATGCGCTGGTGCTGGAACAGCTCGAGCCGGCGGAGCGCAGCCAGTATTTCGCCCTGCTCGGCAAGGTCATCGCCGTGCTCCAGGCGCAGGACGACGCCGCGCCCCCGCCATGAGCCGGACCTAGTCGAGCCGCCTATAGCTGGACACGACATTGCCCTTTGCCGTCACCTGGCTATCGACCAGGGCGAGCCGCGTCAGCGGATCGCCCGGCTCGAACAGGCGCCGCCCGGGCCCGGCAATGACCGGATGGGTGATCAGCACCAATTCGTCGAGCAGGCCGGCAAACAGCAGCTGGCGCACCAGCGAAATCCCGCCCATGGCGGCAATCTCGCCGCCAGCACCCGCCTTAAGCTGGCGCACGAAATCGAGCAGGTCGCCCTCGATCAGCTGCGCATTGCTCCAGTCCAGCTTCCCGCTCAGCGTTTCGGAGGCGACATGCTTGGGCACGGCATTGATGAAGGCAGCAAAGTCGCCATCGGCCTGGGCATTGGGCCAGTAGGCGGCCCATTCCGCGTAGCCGACCCGGCCGAGCAGCACATCGGTCACCCGCTCCTGCACGCCGCTCAGCAGCGCGCCCAGATCATCGTCGAAACTGTCGAACTGAAACAGATGCGGCGCTTCCACCACCCCGTCGACGGAATGAAACAGCCCCGCCATTACCTTGCGCATGTCAGTCTCCCCTGCACGGCGGCCGGCTGGCCGCCTTCTGCCAGCATGACGAAGCGGCAGGTCGCGTTTCGACAGCCAGGGCCATTTTTCGTTCAGCCGCCGTTTTGCCGCTCCTGCCGCAAGGCTGCCACGTCGGCGCGCAAAGCGCGCAATTCGATCAGCACCGTGGCCGTATCGTCATGCAAGGCCTGCCGGTCGGCCGTGGCCGTGGCCTCGGTCTCCTCCTGCATGGCCGAGACGATGACACCGATGAAGAGGTTGAGCACGGCATAGGTGGTGCACAGGATGAACGGCACGAAGAACAGCCAGGCGGCGGGATGCGCCTCCATCACCGGCCGGACGATGCCCATCGACCAGCTTTCCAGCGTCATCACCTGGAACAGCGTGTAGACCGAGGCGCCGATGGTGCCGAACCAGTCCGGGAACTGGCTGCCGAAGAGATTGGTGGCCATCACCGCCGCCACATAGAACAGCATGCCCATCAGCATGACGATCGAGCTCATGCCCGGCAAAGCCGCAATCAGCCCGCCCACCACCCGGCGCAGCGCCGGCAGGGTCGAGACCAGGCGCAAAGCCCGCAGGATGCGCAAGGCGCGCAGCACCTGGAACGGCCCGCTGGCCGGCACCAGGGCAATGGCGACGACGAAAAAGTCGAACAGACTCCAGGGATCGCGGAAGAAGGCGGGGCCGAAGGCATAGAGCCGCAGGGCGATCTCGACCACGAAAATGGCCAGGATGATGGTGTCGAGCGCATGCAGGAGGGGGCCGAAGCGGGCGACGATGCCGGCATCGGTTTCGAGCCCCAGAATCAGTGAATTGAGCAGAATGACGGCCACGATGGCCTGCTCCCAGCGGCGGGAGCTGAGCAGTTGAACAAGCGCCTGACGCATGGCGGGAAGTCTCCGGATTTGTCGCATGAGGCAAAGGCCAGGGCGCGGGATTCGTCAAGAGTTTTGGGGGGCGGACGAGTGCGCAGGCGGAAGCGCCGCCTGCAACGCGGTTGTCAGCAAGGAGCGGACCCCGAGGCGGCAACCGCCTCTGGTACATTTAAAAAGTGAGACTAGGGAACGCTCGCCCTGTCGCAACCGAAGCGTGGAACCTGTGGGAGAGGCAAAACCCCCACCCGGCTCACCCCACCACTGTTCGCCTGCAGGCCGCCGTATGGGGTGATGGAGGGATTATGCGTGCGGTTTGAGGGGCGGGGAGAGGATGGATAGGTTCTGCGGAGCACCCGGCGATTTGAGCAAGCACCACCCCCACCCTCATTCCCTCCCCACAAGGGGGAGGGAGGCCTGCTCGGCGTATTGGCTGGTGAGAGTGCCCGTGACCGTGGTCCCATCGTCTCCCTCTCCCTTGTGGGGAGGGACCAATTGTGGGGGTGAGCTGTTCTCGACATCACGATCCCGGGCAGGTCGTCAGCCTCGGGCTTGACCCGAGGGGGTTGCACTTGCCCGATGCCCCGTCGGAACATAGCCCTCGGGTCAAGTCTCAGGGGGTGGGGGCAAAGACAAGTCCCACCGTGCCAAGCGTCCTAAAGCGAAGCGACAGCAAGCTAAACTGGGAAATTGATAGTTTGATCAACCTCATCCCTTAAGCTAGTCATAAATGGGGGACTTACAATGCTCGAAGAAATTATACGAGACGACGTCACACGTGTCTCAGCGTCTAATCAGCCCATTTTTCGCACCGACATTGACTACGACGGATTGGTGACCAAGAGAGACGCCATCGTTTTTCAATGGAAAGGGCTTTCTGCACCCGACCGCGCCAAGTACAAAAATCAGGCCGATTACGAAAACCAACAGGGATCTCCAGACCTAAAACTGCCCGAGTTTATACCCGCTAAAAATCTGTCGCTGGTGACGCGAGAAATTAAAGAGCGCACAAACAGGCACAATGCTCTGCAGCTACTCCCTCTTGATCAACTAGAATTCGATGAATCGGTTTTAGAACTAGCGGAGAGTTTAGAAAATGTTCCTGATATTAGAGAACTATATAAACTCAGAAAGCCTACAACAGGCGAAACAAAAAACGCCGGAATTACTGCAGAGGAGGCTGGTAGGTTAAAAAATTGCTTCACTCAGGGGCGCGAATTGTACCTCGCAGGCAGGCAAGGCTCTTTGATGGTAAAGCCACTCAACTTTTTCTACGCACTGACAGCATATTCATACGGCGCCATCGTGCTTAACAACCCGCTTCGATATAGTAAGGGAAATATTCCTGGATCTCACGGCATGTCTTATCTGCCAGACTCGGTACAGGCACAGTTTGGCGGAGACTCCGCACGCGGAACATTTAGCGATTTGGTGACCGCTTTTCCAACACATCTCGTAAAAAACAACAACATTGAGATAAATATAGACTGCACAGAATCGCTGCTTAGTTTTTACAATACAAAATTTAGTGTAAGTCTTGGAACTTTATTAAGTATGGTTCCTGAAATGTCCGATTACTATAAACTAACCACCGGAAAAACCAGTAGATGTCATAGAATTGAAGTCAGCAACGCCAATGACCCGAGAAGCCTTACTTGGGAGTTTCATATTGGCGACGGTGAAAACCGGCCTAACACTGATGGTATCGAAGCTTCCTTTGGTGATTTCCAGAAAAGTGAGCGGTTTGGCAAAATCGTGGTTACCGTCCCCGCCTCCAAAGCCTCATCGCTGAAGGCATGCATCTATACAGATGTTAGAGGTGGCCTGTGGTACGTGGACAATCCATTTTTTCCCGTAATATTACCTGAAATTGCTATTCATTTTCTGATTAGCAGCATGTTTTCCAATATTATGCGGTATAGGCCAGACGAATGGGGGAACGTACTACTAAATGACGTCACTTCTTCAATTTCCTTGCTGACAAGACATTATTTCTCCTCATTTCAGCGGAAATTTTTCGTGGTTATTTTACGGTCGTTATCTAGATATATCCCATACGCTAGCTAGCAGAAGGCCCGGGATCGCTCCCGGGCCTTCTTCAGTTCCAGTCCAGACGCGGTCTGGTCAGCCCAGATGCGCCAGCACGGCTAGCAAGAGCAAAGCCACGATATTGGTGATCTTGATCATCGGATTGACGGCGGGGCCCGCCGTGTCCTTGTAGGGGTCCCCGACCGTGTCGCCGGTGACGCTGGCCTTGTGGGCGTCGCCGCCCTTGTGGTGGGTGACGCCATGGCTGTCGGTAAAGCCGTCTTCAAACCTCTTTTTCGCATTGTCCCAGGCGCCGCCGCCGGCGGTCATGGAAATGGCGACGAAGAGCCCGGTGACGATGACGCCCATCAGCATGGCGCCCAGCGCCGAAAAGCCCGCGGCGGGGCCGGCAATCCAGTTGATGACGAAAAAGACCACGATCGGTGACAGCACCGGCAGCAGGCTCGGCACGATCATTTCGCGGATCGCCGCCTGGGTCAGCATGTCGACCGCCCTTGCATAATCGGGCTTGGACGTGCCGGCCATGATGCCCGGATCGGCCTTGAACTGGCGGCGCACTTCCACCACCACCGATTGGGCGGCGCGCCCCACCGCCGTCATGCTCATGCCCGAGAAGAGGAAGGGCAAGAGGCCCCCGAACAACAGGCCCACCACCACATAGGGGTCGGCCAGCGAGAAGGTCAGCGTGCCCATGCCGGCAAAGATGGCCGGCGCATCGGGCAGGTTGGCAAAGTAGATCAGATCCTGCGTATAGGCGGCAAAGAGGACGAGGGCCCCGAGGCCCGCCGAGCCGATGGCATAGCCCTTGGTGACGGCCTTGGTCGTATTGCCCACCGCGTCCAGCGCATCGGTATTGTGCCGGACTTCCTTGTCGAGCCCGGCCATTTCGGCAATGCCGCCGGCATTGTCGGTGACCGGCCCGAAGGCATCGAGCGCCACCACCATGCCGGCCAGAGCCAGCATGGTCGCCACGGCAAAGGCAATGCCGAAGAGGCCCGCCAGATTATAGGTGACGATAATGCCGGCAATGATCACCAGAGCCGGCAGGGCGGTGGATTCCAGGCTGACGGCGAGGCCCTGGATGACATTGGTGCCATGGCCGGTGACCGAGGCCTCGGCAATGGAATTGACCGGGCGCCGATTGGTGCCGGTATAATATTCGGTGATGACGATGATGAGCCCGGTAATGACCAGCCCCGCCACGCCGCACCAGAACAGGCTCATGGGCGTAAAGCTCTTGTCGCTGGCGTCGATGGCGACGTTGAGATCGCCGAAGACGAACCAGAGCACCGGCAGCAGCGCCACCAGCGAAAAGGCGCCGGTGGCGATAATGCCCTTGTAGAGCGCGCCCATGATATTGTTGCTTGGCCCCAGCTTGACGAAATAGGTGCCGATGATCGAGGTGACGACGCAGGCGCCGCCAATGGCCAGCGGCAGCACCATGCCGGCCAGCTTAAAGGCGTCGGGCAGGATGATGGCGGCCAGCACCATGGTGGCCACCAGGGTCACCACATAGGTTTCGAACAGATCGGCCGCCATGCCGGCGCAGTCGCCGACATTGTCGCCCACATTGTCGGCAATGGTGGCCGGATTGCGCGGATCATCTTCCGGAATGCCCGCCTCGACCTTGCCCACCATATCGCCGCCGACATCGGCGCCCTTGGTGAAAATGCCCCCGCCCAGCCGGGCGAAGATGGAAATCAGCGAGGCGCCAAAGCTCAGCGCCACCAGCGCATCGATGACCACCCGGTCATTGAAGGCAAAGCCCAGGAACTGCGTCAGGACGATGAAATAGAGCGTGACGCCGAGCAGGCCGAGGCCCGCCACCAGCATGCCGGTGACCGCGCCCGACTTGAAGGCCAGGTCGAGCCCGCGGGCGAGCGAGCCGATGGCCGCCTGGGCCACCCGCACATTGGCCCGCACCGAGACATTCATGCCAATGAAGCCGGCCGCGCCTGATAGCACCGCGCCGAGCAGGAAGCCGATGGCGGCATAGACGCCCAGCAGGAAGAAGGCGGCAATCAGGATGACCACGCCGACAATCGCAATGGTGGTATATTGCCGCTTGAGATAGGCCGAGGCGCCTTCGCGCACGGCGGCCGAAATTTCCTGCATGCGGATCGAGCCGGCATCGGCCGCCAGCAATTGCCTTGTGGTAACAGCGCCATAGATGATGGCCAGAGCGCCGCAGACGACGATCAGCCAGAGTGCCAAAGTCATAGAAAGTCCCTCTCGGTTTCCTCCCGGGACCGATCACCGCCGGACAGGGTCCTCCAACCCTGTTCCGCCGGCCCTCCAACACGGCCCCGCCACCGGCGAGATTAGCGCGATTGTTCGGTTAGGCAATGGCAATTGCGTTGTTTTGTCGCAGCTTAAAGCGCGGCGATGAAAGCGGCCAGCGCCGGCCCGTCCCCCGCCACGGCCAGGGTCTTGAGCCGGGCCGTCTCGCCGCTGCTGACGGCAATGGAGGATTTGGGCACGCCCAGCGCCTTGGCCAGCAGCGCGATCACCGCCGCATTGGCGCGGCCCTTGTCGGGCACTGCCTTGACCCGCAGCCGCAGCACGGCGCTGCCATCGTCACGCTGCTCGACGCCCTCGATGGCATCGCGCCCGGCATTGGGGGTGACGCGAACAAAAAGGCTCAGCCCCTGGGGGCTGAGCCGGTAGCAGTCGGCCATGGTCCTCTGCCTTTAGGGCACCGCGGCATAGCCATAGCGCAGGATCAGCTGCTGGATGAAGAAAATGCCCAGGAACAGGATGATCGGGGAGATATCGAGGCCGGAAAAATTGGGCATGACCCGGCGGATCGGGTTGAGCAAGGGCTCGGTGAGCTGATTGACCACGCGCCAGACGGCTTCGACAAACTGATTGCGCGTGTTGATCACGTTGAACGAGATCAGCCAGCTCATGATGATC
>CAXBHD010000121.1:0-9411 GCA_963975335.1 uncultured Devosia sp.
CCGTCCAGTCGAGCTGGTCTTCACGCAGACCCAGCGCCTTGAGGTCGGGCGGAATGCCGATGGCGGTAAACAGGGTTTCCACCGCGACGATGGCCCGCTCGGCATTGGCCGCGGCATCATCTGACGCCACCGCCACGCCCATGGCCGTCGCGACTTCGGCCATCGAGGCACTCGCATGGCTGAGATTGAAACTCATCGCATAGGGCATGAGACAGGCGACCCCGGCCCCATGCGCCGTCTTGGTGAGCGCCCCCACCGGATATTGAATGGCATGGGCGGCAGCCGTGCCGGCTGTGCCGAAGGCCAGCCCCGCCAGCAGGGCGCCATACATGACGTCTTCCCGCGCAGCCAGATCCCCGCCGTTTTCCACCGACCGTCGCAAGCCGCGCGCCAGGTGAAAGATCGCCTCGCGCGCATGACCGTCGCTGAGAGCATTCTTGCCCAGAAACACGTGTTCATGGCTGATCATCGCGTCCACCGCGCGTGGCAGGGCCGTCAGCGCCTCGATGGCATGGGTCAGCGCATCGGCGCCGGCAATGGCGGTGAGGCCGGGCGGGGCACTCAGCGTCAGTTCGGGATCGCAGATCGCCACCAGGGGAATGATATGCGGACTGGCAATGCCCACCTTGAGCAGGCGCTCGCTATCGGCCACCACGGCCACAGGCGTCGCCTCAGAGCCGGTACCCGCCGTCGTCGGCACGGCGATCAGCGGCAGCACCGGACCGGGCACCTTGAACTCGCCGAAATAATCGCGCGGCGAGCCGCCATGCGCCAAAAGGATCGCCGTGACCTTGGCCATGTCCAGGCACGACCCCCCACCCAGGCCAATGACCAGATCGGGCCCGAATCCACGCCCAACGGCGACGCACTGCTCGATACAGTCGAGCGGCACTTCCGGCAGCGTCTGGTCGAATACCGCCACGGCGACGCCGGCCGCCTTGAGCCCGTCGATCATGACAGCCAGTTCGGCGCTGCGGCCCATGCGTTCATCGGTGACGATCAGCGCCTTCTGGCCCAGCGCCCGCGCATAGCCCGCCAGGCTGTGGCGCTGCCCCGAACCAAAGACGATGCTACGCGGCGCGCGCATGGTGGCAAACAGGCTCATCGGATTCTCGTTTCGGGTTTGGCCGCATCGCGCAGCTTTCGCATGGTGGCCCAGACCGGGTCAGCCAGGGTGATGCCGCTTGCCAGCCGCTCAACCTTGCGCGCTCGCCCGCGCTCACCCGGGATCAATACCTGCTCGAACCCGTCCATGGGCGGGGTCTGGCGAATGGCTTCAAGATAGGCCGAGAGCGCTGCCCCCTGCCCCGACAGCGGATCGATGAGGATGAACACATCGCCCTTGTTGCTTTTGAATTCGGCATTGAGCGTGCCGGTGACGTCCCGCCCCAGCGCTGCGCCGGTCAGCGCCGTCACCACCAGCTCGAAAGCCAGCCCCAGGGCATAACCCTTGGCGGCCCCGAAAGGAGCAATGGCGCCCTGCTTGGCTGCTTCGGCATCGGTGGTCGGCCGGCCGGCGGCATCGAGGGCCCAGCCCGGCTGCAGCGCCGCGCCGCGATGCGCATGATCGTGGATTTCGCCCATCGAGACGAGGCTCGTGGCCAGGTCGATGACGAAGGGACCGTTATCGGTGGGCACACCGATGGCGATCGGATTGGTGCCCAAGAGCGCCGTGGTCCCGCCATAGGGATGCACCAGCGCCTCGCTGGTGGTGAGGATAATCGACACCAGACCCGCTTCGGCCAGGGCTTCGGCATACCAGGCCAGCATGCCGATATGATTGTTGTGGGCGATGGCGGCCACGGCAATGCCGGTCTGGCGCGCCCGTTCACCGGCCACTTCGGCGGCATGCATGGCCACGACCGGCCCCAGCCCCTGCTGGCCGTCGACGCTGAGAAAGCTGTCACCGCGCCAGCTATGCAGGCCCCGCGTCAGCGGATCGGCCACGCCATTGTTGATCCGCGCAATGATGCGCTCCAGCCGCAAAAACCCGTGCGAGGGAAGGCCGCGCAATTCGGCGTCAAGCAACAGATCGGCTTGCAGCGCCGCCGCCTCTGCCCCCACACCGGCACCCTCCAGCGCCCGCTGCGCGGCAGTGACACATTCCTCGACTGAAACCAGCGGCATGAACAATCCGATACGATATTGGATCGGCAACCTGCGGCCTGCCGCCGGCGATGTCAACGCATCCCGGTCGCGCACCCGGACAGGTCCCCGGAAAGGGGTCTAGGTCTTTTTGCGCATCGCCTCGCTCAGCCGGTCGCCCAGCGAGCCGGTACTGCGCGGCGCTTCCTGCGGGGGACGCTGATTGGCGCGCAGCGGCGCCTCGCGCGGGCGTTCGCGGCTAGGCGCCGCGCCGTCGATTTCCTGGCGCATGGTGAGGCCGATGCGCTGGCGCGGCACGTCCACCTCGACGACCCGCACCCTGACCACATCGCCGGCCTTGACCACGTCATGCGGGTCCTTGACGAATTTGTCGGCCAGCTGGGACACATGCACCAGCCCGTCCTGATGCACGCCGATATCGACAAAGGCACCAAAGGCCGCGACATTGGTGACGGTGCCCTCCAGCATCATGCCGGGCTTGAGATGCTTGATATCGTCCACGCCCTCGGCAAAAACCGCCGTCTTGAAGGCGGGGCGCGGGTCGCGGCCGGGCTTTTCCAGTTCGGCAAAAATGTCGCGCACGGTTGGCAGGCCGAAGCGCTCATCGACGAAGTTTTTGGGATCAAGCCCGGCCAAAGCCGCCTTGTCGCCCATCAGCGTGCGCAGATCGCGGCCGCAGGCGGCGACGATCTTGCGCGCCACGCCATAGGCCTCCGGATGCACCGAGGATGCGTCGAGCGGCTCGGCGCCGCCGCTGATGCGTAAAAAGCCGGCGCTCTGTTCAAAAGTGCGCTGCCCCAGCCGCGGCACTTCCAGCAGGGCCCTGCGCGAGCGGAACGGACCATTGGCGTCGCGATGGGCGACGATGGCTTCGGCAACGGAGGGGCCAAGGCCCGAAATACGCGCCAATAGCGGCGCCGAGGCGGTATTGAGATCGACACCCACCGCATTCACCGCATCCTCGACCACCGCGTCGAGCGAACGGCCCAGGCGATACTGATCGATATCGTGCTGATACTGGCCGACGCCGATTGCCTTGGGCTCGATTTTGACCAGCTCGGCCAGGGGGTCCTGCAGCCGGCGGGCAATCGACACCGCGCCGCGCAGCGAGACGTCGAGATCGGGAAATTCCGCGGCGGCCAGCGCCGAGGCCGAATAGACCGAGGCGCCCGCCTCCGAGACGATGACCTTGGTAGGCCTGGGCGCCGGCAAACGCTCGATGAGCTCGGCCACCAGCTTTTCGGTTTCCCGGCTGCCCGTGCCATTGCCGATGGCGATCAGCTGCACGCCATGTCTTTTGATCAGGGTCCCGATGGCCGCTTGCGCGCCCATGACATCATTGCGCGGCTGGAACGGATAGACCGTCTCGGTATCGAGCACCTTGCCGGTGGCATCGATCACCGCGACCTTGACGCCGGTGCGGATGCCCGGATCCAGCCCCATCGTCGCCCGGGCACCGGCCGGGGCGGCCAACAGCAGGTCCTTGAGGTTGCGGGCAAAGACGGCAATGGCCTCGACCTCGGCGCGTTCGCGCAGCTCGACCATCAGGTCGATCGACAGCGAGGCGCGCAGGCGCGTCCGCCAGGCCCAACCGGCGACCTCGCGCAGCCACTGGTCAGCCGCGCCCTGGCCCTGGGCCTCGAGAGCGGCGGCGACAAAGCGCTCGGCCGGCTTGATCGGCTCGACGCTGTCGGCATCCACCACGATATCGAGGCTCAAAAAGCCTTCGTCGCGCCCGCGCATCATGGCTAGGACCCGGTGCCCGGCCACCTTGTTCCAGCGCTCGGCATGCTCGAAATAGTCGGAAAACTTGGCGCCGGCCTCTTCCTTGCCCTTGAGCACCTTGGCGCTGAGCATGGCCTTGTCGCGCAGATAGTTGCGCAGTCGGCCCAGCAGAGCCGCGTTCTCGGCCAGGCCCTCAACGACGATGTCGCGCGCGCCCTCCAGCGCCTCCTTGGTACCGGGGACCTCCTCGGTGACATAGGCTTCGGCCAGCCTTAGCGGCTCGGCGCTGCGATTGGCCAGGATGGCCTCGGCCAGGGGACCGAGCCCGCGTTCGCGGGCAATTTCGGCCTTGGTGCGGCGCTTGGGCTTGAACGGCAGGTAGAGGTCTTCGAGCTCGGCCTTGCTGGCAGCGCCCATGATCAATGCGGTGAGGTCAGGCGTCAGCTTGCCCTGTTCGTCAATGGATTTGACGATGGCTGCCCGGCGGGCTTCGAGCTCGCGCAGATAGGTCAGCCGCTCGGCCAGCAGGCGCAATTGCGTGTCGTCCAGGCCGCCGGTGATTTCCTTGCGATAGCGCGCGATGAACGGCACGGTGGCGCCGCCATCGAGCAGTTCCACGGCGGCGCGCACCTGTTCGGGGCGGGCGGCAACTTCGGTGGCGATCTGGGCGGCAATGCGGGTGTCGAGCTGAGACATGAATCTTCTTTGCGGTTCGGCTGGCGCGACCATAGTCGCCCCGGGCCTGGCGGCCCACCCGGCGCAGCACGATTTCCTCAGCTGAGAAGCCTGCCTCAATGCCAAGGGAAAAGCCCGGCGAACGCCACGGCGCCCAGATGCGTTCGGCCAATCGACAACTTGCCGGGATCGGTCTGTCGTCGTTGCAACCTTCGCGCTCTGGCGCCGGATGAGCGTGACGCCATGGCGGCACACGCCGCGAACCAGATGGCTCACGGCCAGGCAGCAAAGGACGAACTCGCCGGCTTCTGGTTTGCCCGCAGCGCTGCCTTGCGGAATGCCCCCGGGCTGCTGCCGGTCATCCGGGTAAAGAAGCGGTTGAAATAGGGTGGGTCGCGAAAGCCCAGGCTGAAGGCCACCTGCTCGACCGACATTTCGGTTTGAGCGAGCCGCCGCTGGGCCTCTTCAAGGATGCGGTTGTGCACAATGGCCTTCGGGCTCAATCGCTCGACCTTTCTGCATGCATCGGCGAGCTTGGCCGGCGTTACGCCAAGCGCCTCGGCATAGGCAGCGGTCCGCAATCGATCCCGATAGTGGATTTCCACCATTTGACGGAAACGCTGTACCAGCGCACTGCCCCCGCCCCAGAGGCTTGATTGCGAACGGCGCGCGCTGACCGCCCGCCAGAGATGCAGCATCACCAGTCCCAGGCTGAAACCCATGATCGATGCGCCGCCCGGCTCAGGCGCCCTCGCCTCGCGGACAATGGCACCAAAACAGGCTCGCAACTCGTCCAGAGGCAGACTGCCTCCGCTGGCAAGGGCCATTTCCTCCATCAGCGATTTAAGGTCCACCGCCACCGCGCTGTCGCCAATTGTCCGCCAGACGAATTCCTGGGACGCGGTAACCTCGATGCCGGAGCTTCCGGCCGCCAACCTGAATTCCCCGCCCATTGCGGCTGGGACCCAAAGCACGGCAGGCGCCGCCAGTTCGATCAGGTTGCCATCAGTCAGGCTCACCACGGCGGACCCCGCCTCGATGAGGAAGCAGTGGCACAGCAGGCGACCCGATGCCGCCTGGAGAGACCAGGTCTGTGAAGCGAATGCCGTCTTCATCACGGTGCCGACCACGGCGATGGGCGCTGGCTGGTTCAGCTTTTCCATTCGGTCATCTCCCATCCGCCCAAAATCTATCAAAAGTACAATATGTTCGGCAAAAAGTACATTGAAGCGCCCCCGGTGGTGGCGCTTACTGGGCGAATTATCGGCACGACCAAATGCCCGACAAGGGCTGGCATGCGCGATATTGCCGAGGAGGCGCCGGAACCCATCCGGCGACGGCGCTTGAGGAGAAGGGTTCATGAGCATGCAAGGGCCGCGACAAGGCTCACTTGCCGATACGCGCATTCGCATCGCCTCCGATGGTGATCGCGCGCGCGCCACCACGCTCTCGGCCAGCGCTGCAACCGACGGCTCCCGCTCTGCCCGCGAGGCGGCAGACCGCGCTGCCGCCGCCTTTCCGTGGTGGTCCGAACTCGGACCCGGCGAGCGGCGCCGCCGCCTGATGGCCGCGGCCGATCTGATTGAAGCCAGGGCGCCGGACTTTCTGGACGCGATGGCCGACGAGATCGGCGCCACGCGGCAATGGGTCGATTTCAACATCTCCCTGGCCGCCTGCATGCTGCGCGAGGCCGCGTCGCTGACGACCCAAATTGCCGGCACGATCATTCCGTCGGATCGTCCGGGCCTCACCGCCATGGGGACGCGACAGCCGGTCGGCGTCGTCCTCGGTATTGCCCCCTGGAATGCCCCGGTCGTGCTGGCGGTACGGGCGGTAGCGATGCCCCTTGCCTGCGGCAATACCGCGGTGCTCAAGGCTTCGGAAATCTGTCCGCGCACGCATCGGCTTGTCGGGGCGGTGCTCAGCCAGGCGGGCATCGACAAGGGTGCGCTGCAGGTGGTTACCAATGATCCCGCCGAGGCATCCCAGGTCATGGAGGAACTGGTCGGGCACCCCGCGATACGTCGGGTCAATTTCACCGGCTCCACCCGCGTCGGGCGTCTCGTGGCCGAGGTGGCAGCCCGCCATCTCAAACCCGTCCTGCTCGAGCTGGGCGGCAAGGCGCCCCTGCTGGTGCTCGACGATGCCGACCTCGACGAGGCGGCCGCGGCCGCGGCATTCGGGGCGTTCATGAACCAGGGACAAATCTGCATGTCCACCGAGCGCCTCGTGGTCGATGACCGGGTCGCCGATGCCTTTGCCGAAAAGATCGCGCGCAAGGCGGCATTGCTGCTGGCGGGCAATCCGCGGAACGGACAGGTCCCCCTGGGCCCCGTGGTCGGCTTCGATGCCATCGATCGCCTCGACGGCATCGTCAAGGACGCGGTGACCAAGGGCGCCACCATCCTGGCAGGCGGGCGTATCGACGGCACATTCATGGATGCCACGGTCATCGACCATGTCACGCCGAATATGCGCATCTATACCGAGGAATGCTTCGGCCCGGTGGTGGCGATGATCCGGGTCCATGGCGACGAAGAGGCCATTCGCGTCGCCAATGACACCGAATATGGCCTGTCGTCCGCCGTGTTCAGCCGTGACCTGCAACGCGCCATGCGGGTCGCACGGCGCATCGAGGCCGGCATTTGCCACATTAACGGCCCCACCGTGGCCGACGAGCCGCAAATGCCGTTTGGCGGCATGAAGGCGTCAGGCCATGGGCGGTTCGGCGGGGCCGCCGTCGTGGAAGAATTTACCGAGCTGCGCTGGATCACCTTCGGGGGTGACAGGCGCAGCTATCCGATTTGAACTGCAACAGGGCGCCGCGGCGCAGGAGGAATGACATGGACATTGGATTTTTGATCGACGGCGCCGAGCGCGGCGCCAGTGGCGGCGCCACCTATGACCGACTTGACCCATTCACGGGCAAGCTCGCGACGCGCGCTGCCGCGGCCAGCGTCGCTGACGCCAATGCCGCCGTGGAGGCCGCCGCAACCGCATTCAAGACCTGGTCCAAGACGGGTCCGGGGGAACGTCGCGCTCTGCTTGTCAAGGCGGCCGACGTGATGGCGAGCAAGGTCGCCGAATTTACCCAGCTGATGATCGAGGAAACCGGCGCGACCGCCCCCTGGGCCGGCTTCAACGTGATGCTCGCCGCCAATATGCTGCGCGAAGCGGGCGCCATGACCACCCAGATTGCCGGCGAGGTCATTCCGTCCGACAAGCCGGGCACGCTGGCAATGGGCATCCGCCAGGCCGCCGGCGTCTGCCTTGGCATTGCCCCCTGGAATGCACCGGTGATCCTGGGAACCCGGGCGATTGCCATGGCCATCGCCTGTGGCAATACCGTCGTGCTCAAGGCCTCGGAAGCCTGTCCCGGCGTCCATCGCCTGATCGGCCAATGCCTGCACGAAGCCGGCATCCCGGCCGGCGTGATCAACGTCATCAGCAATGATCCCAAGGATGCGGCGGCCATTGTTGAAGCCCTGATCGCCCATCCGGCCGTCCGGCGCGTCAACTTTACCGGCTCGACCGGCGTCGGCAGGCGGATCGGCGAGCTGGCGGGCCGGCACCTCAAGCCGGCCCTGCTTGAACTGGGCGGCAAGGCGCCCTTCATCGTCCTGGACGATGCCGATATCGACGGCGCGGTCAATGCCGCCATCTTCGGCTCGTTCATGCATCAGGGCCAGATTTGCATGTCCACCGAGCGGATCATCGTCGACAGCAAGATTGCCGACGAATTCGTCGACAAGCTGGCTGCCCGCGCCGCCCAGCTGCCGGCTGGCGATCCGCGCGGACATGTCGTGCTGGGCTCGCTGATCAGCCTGGCGGCGGCGGAAAAAAACGAGGCCCTGATGACCGACGCCGTGGCCAAGGGCGCCGTCTTGCGGGCGGGTGGCACGCGCAGCGGCACGGTGGTGCAGGCAACGATACTCGACAATGTAACCTCGGCCATGCGGGTCTATAGCGAAGAGTCGTTTGGCCCGGTTAAGCCGATCATTCGCGTCAATGGCGAGGAAGAGGCCATCCGCGTCGCCAACGACACCGAATATGGGCTTTCATCGGCCATTTTCAGTCGGGACATACAGCGCGCCCTCGCCGTCGCCGCGCGGCTGGAAACAGGCATCTGCCATATCAATGGACCCACGGTGAGCGACGAAGCCCAGATGCCGTTTGGCGGCGTGAAGGGCTCGGGCTATGGCAGATTCGGCGGCAAGGCGGCCATTGCCGAGTTTACCGACCTGCGCTGGGTCACGATCGAAGACGCCAACCAGCACTATCCCTTCTGAAGCACGCAGGTAGCAATCATTAGAACGCGCCGGCCGGTCTCATGCCTGGCCGACGCCTCGAACAGGCCGGCCTGGGTGCCGGATCCGCGACCAGCGCAGCCCCGACCATGTTGCGGGCTGCAGTCGCGCCGCTGTGCTGGAACAGGGCAGCATGGAATTCATGGAACCGGCCGGCTCCAACTGCCGGGACTGCCGCCCCAGGGCATCGAGCCTGGTTCGCAAGATCGTGCCATTCGACCTGCTCCCCATCCGAAAGTTGGCTCCGGCAACCAGGCACTAGTGCGTCGACCAAGCCACGAGCGCCTCTCGAGGAAGCGCCCCAGATCGGTCGCTACCCCGATCGCTGGCCAATCCCGAAAGCTGCCGAGCCAGGTGGCTTTCGCGCAGGAACTGCTGATGCCTAGATCCAGATCAAAGGGCGCCCCCAGAGATGCCCTAAAAGGGCACCGTGACGTCTCAAATCATGGTGACCAGTGTCGATAAATCAGCCAGACTCAGTTGAACCGCTTGCCTGCCGTCAATGTGTCGTACGGCGCGCGGGCGTATGCGGCGCTCTCAGCAATGAGGAGCTTCAGATAATGTCGCGCCATGCGCGGACGGTCGTGTACCAGGCCGG
>CAXBHD010000122.1:0-9329 GCA_963975335.1 uncultured Devosia sp.
GTTTGAACTGGCCGCCACTGGTGCGCTTCCAGACCTCGAGCACCTCTTCCTGCTTGAAGATGCGCACCATCATGGCCTCGCCGGGCGAAGAGCCCATGGCCTTGAGCGCGGCGACGACGCCGCTCTGCAAGGGCTGATTGTGCCGGTTGCTGTTGGATTTGGGCAGGAAACCGCCACAGGCGACGAGGCCGAAGACGATCCAGACCAGGATGATCGCGGAACACAGTTTGCGCAGAACGATGGCGGTCACGAGAGGCGGCCCAATTGCAAGAACAGTCGCTGATGCCAAAGCAGCAGTGGTTACCCAAGCATGAGAATGGCTGGTGAAGTAAGTGTTACCATGGGCGCAAATCGTCAGCTAGCCGGCAGATTCACACCGAAATGTGCTCTGCCTGCCGCCGCAGGGGCCCCGGCGGAGCCCCTCGTGCCGGTGCTAGAGCTTGGTGCCGATCGCCATGAACTTTTCGCGGCGCAGTTCGCGGATCTCAAGGCGGCTCTTGCCGTCAAAATCGGCCAGGAACTTGGCCAGTGCGTCACGCGTCGAGGCCATCACCGTTTCGGGGTGGCGATGGGCGCCGCCGGTCGGTTCGGGAATGATGCCGTCGATCACGCCAAAGCCGAGCAGATCGGCCGAGGTGATCTTCATATTGGTGGCGGCATCCTGGGCGCGGGCGGCGTCGCGCCACAGAATGGTGGCGCCGCCTTCGGGCGAAATCACCGAATAGATGGCGTGTTCGAGCATCAGCACGCGGCTGGCGGTGGCGATGGCAATGGCGCCGCCCGAGCCGCCTTCACCGATGACGATGGCGATATTGGGCACGCCCAGTTCGAGCGATTTCTCGGTCGAGCGGGCAATGGCCTCGGCCTGGCCGCGCTCTTCGGCGCCAATGCCGGGATAGGCGCCGGCCGTATCGACCAGCGAAATCACCGGAATGTTGAAGCGGTCGGCCATTTCCATGATGCGGACGGCCTTGCGATAGCCCTCGGGCCGGGCCATGCCGAAATTGTGCTTGAGGCGGGTCTCGGTGGAATTGCCCTTTTCCTGGCCGATCACGGCGACGGGCTGGCCATTGAAGCGGCCAAAGCCGGCCTGGATGGCCGAATCCTCGGCGAATTTGCGGTCGCCGGCAAGCGGACGCCATTCGGTGATCAGCGTCTTGATATAGTCCGAGAAGTGGGGGCGCTGCGGATGGCGGGCCACCTGCGTCTTCTGCCAGGGCGTCAGCTTTTTGTAGATTTCGACCAGCGCCTCGTCGGCCCGGCTCGACAGGCGCGAGACTTCCTCGTCAATGCTGACGGCCTGGTCGGCTGCGGCCATGGATTTGAGCTCGGCGATCTTGCCTTCAAGATCGGCTACCGGCTTTTCGAAATCGAGAGTGGCCGGAAAGTGACGATGGCGCAATGGCAAGTCAAGCGGAGTCACAGCGATCGGGTGCAGATGAGGCGCAAAGCTAACAGTCTGCTAACCGATTGGCAGGTTCGGCTAGGGCTGGTTGAGCGGGTGATGGGTCTCCACTAGGCTGCGCAATTTCTCGTCCAGCACATGGGTATAGATCTGGGTGGTCGAGATATCGGCATGGCCGAGCAGCATCTGGACGACGCGCAGATCGGCGCCGCCGGCCAGCAGATGGCTGGCAAAGGCATGGCGCAGCACATGGGGGGCGACGCGGGCGGCGCTGATCCCGGCCCGGCCGGCCAGGCCCTTGAGGTCGCGGGCAAAGACCTGCCGGCTGAGATAGCCGGCCGCGCCGCTGGCGGGAAACAGGAAGGGTCCGGGCTCGAGCGTTGCCAGATAGGCCTTGATGGCGTCGCGGGCGCGGTCATTGAGCGGCACCACGCGCTCCTTGTTGCCCTTGCCGGTGACGGTGATGAAGCTGGTATCGCGCATCACCGCGGCCCGGCGCAGGCTGACCAGTTCGGAGACGCGCATGCCGGTGGCATAGAGCAGTTCGAGCAGTACATAGAGGCGCAGCGCGCCTGCCTGTTCGCCCGGCGTGCCTTCTGCATTGGCGGCGGCTTCGGCGCTGGTCAGCAGTTTTTCGACTTCCGCAACCGACAGGACCTTGGGCAGGGCGCGCCGGCTCTTGGGGCTGGCGACAATGCGGGTGGGGTCGTCGCCGCGCAGATTGTCGGCGCATAAAAACTGGTGGAACTGGCGGATCGCCGACAGGCGCCGCGCGCTCGACGTCGCCGCCAGGCCCTGCGCATAGAGCCCGTCGAGATAGGTGGTGACGTCCTGGCGGTCGGCATTGAGCGGGGTCTGGCCGCGGCGCGCCAGAAAGTCGGCATAGTCGGTGAGGTCGCGCCGATAGGCGTCGATCGTGTTCTTGGCGGCGCCGCGTTCGGCGCTCATCATTTCGAGAAAAGCGCCGACCAGATGGGTCGCCTTCACGGCGTGGTGCCCGCTGCCGTGGCGGGCTCTGCGGGCGCGGCCCGGCCCGGCAGGGCGGGCGCCTCCGTGCCGAGCAGGTCGCGGGCGGGAATGCGGATGGTCACCGGTTCGGGGGTGGGTTCGACAAAGGCGACCAGGGCAAACATGCCGACATAAACGAGCCCGGCCAGAAAGACCAAGGTGATAACGAGTCGGATCAGGGTCGGCATAAAGGTCCACCAGACGGCATGGAAACTGCGGCACTTGTTTTAAATATGCCGGCAAATGGTTTCATTTCCGTAGGGATAAGGCAAGGACGCGCAAGTTCTTGACAGGAGGGACGGGGGCAGGTTGATAGCCCTGATATGAGGAGTGCAGCTGCGTGACCCGACCCGATCCGGCCTTGCGGAAGGCCCGCGCCGAGGACCTTGCCGAGCGCCTGGCTGGCCGGCCCGTCGTGCTTGTCGGCATGATGGGCGCCGGCAAGACCACGGTGGGGCGCCGTCTGGCGGCGCGCCTCAAGCGCCCCTTTCTCGATAGCGACGAGGAAATCGAGAAGGCCGCGCAGATGAGCATTCCGGAAATTTTCGCGCAGCGGGGCGAGGCCGAATTCCGCGCCGGGGAAACCAGGGTGATCGCCCGGGTGCTCAAGACGCAAGATGTCGTGCTGGCCACCGGGGGCGGCGCCTTCGTGCATCCCGAAACCAGGGCCCTGGTCAAGCAGCAGGCCGTTTCGGTCTGGCTCAAGGCCGAGATCGACATCCTGTTCGAGCGGGTGTCCCGTCGCTCCAACCGGCCTTTGCTCAAGACCGCCAATCCGCGCGCCACGCTGGAAAAGCTGATCGAGGATCGCTATCCCCTCTATGCCGAGGCCGACGTCACGGTGCTCAGCCGGGATGTGCCGCAGGATGCGGTGGCCGCCGACGTGGTCGATGCGGTCCTGGCCTTTCTCAAGCAGCAGGACAGCTAATGGCCGAGATCGCGCATATCGTTCACGTCGCCCTGGACAGCCGCGCCTATGACATCCTGATCGGGCCGCGCCTGCTCGATGAAGCCGGCGCCCTCCTGGCCGAGCGCTTTCCCGGGCGGCGCTATGGCATCATTACGGACCAAACGGTGGCGCAGGCGCAATTGCCGCGGCTGCTGGCTTCGCTCGACGCGGCCGGGCTCGCGCATAGCGAAATCGTGCTGCCGGCCGGGGAGGCCACCAAGTCCTGGAGCCATCTGGGCCAGGCCGTCGAAGGCATCCTGGCCGCAAGGCTGGAGCGCGGCGATCTGGTGATCGCGCTGGGCGGGGGCGTCATCGGCGACCTGGCCGGCTTTGCCGCATCGATCGCCCGGCGCGGCATGGGCTTTGTGCAGATGCCCACCTCGCTTTTGGCGCAGGTGGATAGTTCGGTGGGCGGCAAGACCGGGATCAATTCGCCGCATGGCAAGAACCTGATCGGGGCCTTTCATCAGCCAAAACTGGTGCTGGCGGATCTCTCGACCCTCGATACGCTGGCGCCGCGCCAGTTCGCCGCCGGCTATGCCGAAGTGGTCAAATATGGGCTGATCGACGATGCCGATTTCTTCTACTGGCTCGAGGCCAACCAGGCCGAGATCTTTGCCGGTGGCCCGGCCCGGGGCGAAGCCATTGCCCGCTGCTGCGCCCACAAGGCGCGCGTGGTGATCGAGGACGAAACCGAACAGGGCGTTCGGGCGTTGCTCAATCTGGGACACACTTTCGGCCATGCGCTGGAAAAGGATACCGGCTTTTCCGATCGCCTGCTGCATGGGGAGGGCGTGGCCATCGGCATGGTCCTGGCCCATGCCTTTTCGACCTCTCTGGGCCTTTCGCCCGGGCAGGATACCGGTCGGGTGGTGGCGCATTTGCAAAAAGCGGGCCTGCCCACCACATTGCAGGATATTGCCGGCCCGCTCGGCTCCACCGACAGGCTGCTGGAGGCGATCGCCCAGGACAAGAAAGTGGTGCGCGGCGCCCTTACCTTCATCCTGACGCGGGGCATCGGTCAGGCCTTCATTGAAAACAATGTCGATCCCATTGCCGTGGGGAGGTTCCTCGACAACCAAAGGACAGTCTAGCCCATGCTGCTGACAGCCATTGCCATTATTGCCCTGCTGGCAATGAGTTTTTTCTTTTCCGGCTCCGAGACCGCGCTGACCGCGGCCTCGCGGGCGCGCATCCACCAGCTGGCGCGCAGCGGCGACAAGCGGGCGCTGACGGTGGAAAAGCTCACCGGCGAAAAGGAGCGGCTGATCGGGGCCATCCTCTTGGGCAATAATGTCGTCAACATCCTGGCCTCGACGCTGGCGGCGAGCCTGCTGATCCAGATCTTCGGGGAAGCCGGCATCGTCTATGCCACCCTGGCCATGACGGCCGCCGTGGTGGTGTTTTCCGAGGTCATGCCCAAGACGCTGGCTTTGTCGCGGCCGGACAGCTTTGCGCTCTTTGTCGCGCCGGTCATCAATATCATCGTGCTGGTATTTTCCCCGGTCACGCTGGCCGTGCAATGGCTGGTGGCCGGCATGCTGCGCCTGTTCGGCGTCGATACCGATGCCGATGATGGCCGCTCGGGCCATGACGAATTGCGCGGCACGGTGGATTATCTGCATGCCGAAGGCGACATGATCAAGCATGACGCCGACATGCTGGGCGGCATTCTCGACCTGCGCGACCTCAAGGTTTCCGATGTGATGGTGCATCGCACGCAGATGCTGACGCTCGATATCGCCCTGCCGCCGGCCGAGCTGGTCGGCCAGGTGCTCGAAAGCGCCTATACGCGCATTCCGGTCTATGAGGGGAGCCCGGACAATATTGTGGGCCTGCTGCATGCCAAGGATGTGCTGCGCGCCATGGCCAAGGGCAATGGCGACGTGGCCGCCGTCGATGTCACTGCCATTATCTACAAGCCCTGGTTCGTGCCCGAATCCACCTCGGTGCATTCCCAGCTGTCCCAGTTCCGCAAGCGGCACGAGCATATGGCCATCGTGCTCAACGAATATGGCGTGGTGGAAGGCCTCGTGACGCTCGAGGATATTATCGAGGAGATCGTCGGGGAGATCTCGGACGAGCATGACGAGCCCGAAGACGAGATGATGAACGGCATTCGCAAGCTGGCCGATGGCAGCTATGTGCTCGATGCCAGCCTGCCGGTGCGCGACGTCAACCGCGCCATGGGCTGGCACCTGCCCGATGACCGCGCCCATACGCTGGCCGGTGTGGTGATCGATGCCGCCAAGGCGATTCCGGCGGTCGGCCAGGAAATCATCGCCCATAATTTCCGCTTCAAGGTGCTCGAGCGCGATCGCCAGCGCGTTGCGCGGGTGCTGGTGCGGGCACTCGAACCCGTCGAGGCTGACTGATGCCGGCCTCAGCCAGACGCTGGCATTTGGCGCCGGCGCGCGGCGGCCAACCGTCGGCGGATGATTTTGAGGGACATGGCTAAGCTTGGTCTGCTAAGTCGTATGGCCCTGCCGATGGCAAGACGTCGATGGCCAGGGCATGGACCCGGTCCTTGAGTTCGGCGTCGAGCGTTTCCATGACCGCGCGGTGTTGCGCGACGCGGCTGAGCCCGTCAAAATGGGCGGTCGCGATTCTGACACGAAAATGGGTTTCACCGCCTTCGCGCCAGCCGGCGTGACCATGATGGAGCATCGATTCGTCGATCACATCGAGGAAAGCGGGGGCAAACCTGCTGGAGAGCTTGGCGGTAATGGTGTCTGTAACGGACATCGGTCGGGCACTTTCTGAATGATCTGAGGCAAGTAATTAGGCGCAATGAAACCGCAATCCAAGATCTTCGATACCATCCGCATCCGGCCGCGCCGCGAGGAAAAGCCCGCGCCCATCGAGCATATGTGCGAGTGGGAAGGCTGCAACAAGGCCGGCGAGTACAAGGCGCCCAAGGGCAAGAGCCGCGAGGCCAAGCGCAGCGAAGGTGAATATCACCGCTTCTGCCTTGAGCATGTGCGCCACTACAATACGGCCTTCAACTTCTTTGCCGGCATGGAAAAGGACGAGCTCGACGAGGCGCTGACCAAGCCGCCCCGGGCCGAGAGCCGCTCGAGCTTTGCCACCGGCAATCCGGGGGTGCGGCCGCGTGCCGCGGCCACGGCCGGCATGCGCCCGGGCGACCGCTATGGCGATCCGTTCGGCGTCTTCGCCAAATACCGCCACCGCCAGGCCCAGAAGCCGGCCGAGGAGCGCGTCAAGCCGCTCAACGAGAATGATCGACGGGCGCTCGAAACGCTGGGCATTATCGGGCCAGCCAAGACCGAACAGATCAAGAGCGCCTATAAGACGCTGGTCAAGATCCACCATCCCGACGCCAATGGCGGCGACAAATCGTCCGAGGAAAGGCTGCGCACCATTATCGCGGCCTATAGCCACCTCAAGAAAATGGGCTTTGTCGGCAACTAGGCTTGCCGGAGCGGTGGCTACCGCGTCCGTCACAATGCTGCTATAGAGCCGCCGAGCTTTGAAGCCCTTCCCGCCTCGTTTTTTCGCCAAGAGTCCTGCCATGACTGAGTACACCAATCTGCCCGACACCGAATATTCGGCCCGGGAGCTGTTCGGCATCGACACCGACATGAAGGTGATGGGTTACGCGGAGGCCAACAGCCATGTGCCGCCGATCGATCCCGACTATCTGTTCGATCGCAATACGACCCTGGCCATTCTGGCCGGCTTTGCCTTCAACCGCCGCGTCATGGTGCAGGGCTATCACGGCACCGGCAAGTCGACCCATATCGAGCAGGTTGCCGCCCGGCTGAACTGGCCGCTGGTGCGCGTCAATCTCGACAGCCATGTCAGCCGTATCGACCTGGTCGGCAAGGACGCCATCGTGCTCAAGGACGGCAAGCAGATCACCGAATTCCGCGACGGCATTCTGCCCTGGGCCGTGCAGAACAATGTGGCGCTGGTGTTTGACGAATATGATGCGGGTCGCCCGGACGTGATGTTCGTGATCCAGCGCGTGCTCGAAGTGGCTGGCCGTCTGACCCTGCTCGACCAGAACCGCGTCATCGTGCCCCATCCGGCCTTCCGCCTGTTCTCCACCACCAATACGATCGGTCTGGGCGATACGTCGGGGCTCTATCACGGCACCCAGCAGATCAATCAGGGCCAGATGGACCGCTGGAGCCTGGTGACCACGCTCAATTACCTGCCGCATGACAAGGAAGTGGGCATCGTTCTGGCCAAGAACAAAGCCTATGCCGAGACCGAGAAGGGCAAGAAGCTGATCTCCAACATGGTGCGGCTGGCGGACCTGACGCGGTCGGCCTTCATGAATGGCGACCTCTCCACGGTGATGAGCCCGCGTGCGGTGATCACCTGGGCGGAAAATGCCACGATCTTTGGCGGCGATGTCGGCTTTGCCTTCCGCCTGACCTTCCTCAACAAATGCGACGAGCTCGAGCGCCCCGTAGTGGCCGAGTTCTATCAGCGCGTATTTGGCGAAGATCTGCCGGAATCCTCGGCCAATCTGGCCGTCACGGCCTAAAGCGATTTCCGCAAGAGTGTTTCCGCTTTTGCGGTTGGAAACGCGACAAATCAGGGACCTGGAGGGTTTCGCCGTTGCAGCGAAACGGTGAGACGCTCCAGGCTCCGCCCGTACGGCCTCGTGGTTCGACAAGCTCACCCTGAGGACGACTGTGAATTCTGCGATGTTCCGTAGACCTCATGGTGAGCTTGTCGAACCATGGGGTCGCGGGCACTGAACCGGTAGACCATGGCACAACCACCGCGCAATAAAGCCAACAAGCCCGATCAGACCCAGCTGTTCAAGTCAGCCATGGGGGCAACGGTGCGCGCCATTGGCGCCAAGCCCGATCTCGAGGTCACCTTCACCGCCGACCGGCCGCTGCTGACCTCCGACAAGGCGCGGCTGGCCAATCTGCCCCGCCTGCCGACACGGCGCGACATTGCCATTGCCCGCGGGCAGGGCGATGCCATGGCCATGCGGCTGGCCAGCCACGATCCGGAGGCCCATCGCAAGCGGGCGCCGATGGATGCCACGGCGCGGGCGGCCTTCGATGCGCTCGAACAGGCCCGTGTCGAGGCTTTGGGCTGCGTGCGCATGCCCGGCATGGTGGGCAATATATCGGAAATGCTGGAAGACCGGCTGTTCCGCGCCAATTTCGCCGAAGTCTCCGACAAGGGCGATGCGCCGATTGCCGAGGCGCTGGGCCTGCTGCTGCGCGAAAAGCTGGCCGGCGTCGCCATTCCCCCATCGGGCCATGCGCTGGTCGAGCTCTGGCGCAAGGAGATCGAGGACAAGGGCGGCAAGTCGCTCGATGCCCTGCTCAGCCGCTATGAGAATCAGGACGAGTTCTCCAAGGCCGCCAAGGCGCTGCTGCGTGATCTCAACCTCGTGCCCGAAAGCGAATTGAGCGATCCCGACGACGCCGACGAGGATGATGGCGACGACCAGCAGCCCGATCAGGGCGACAATGCCGAGCAGGCGCCCGAACAGGGCGAGGGCGAGAACGACAGCCAGGACAGCGAGCAGGACGAGCAGACCGGCGACAGCGAGGAAACCGGCGATGTCGACGGCATGGAATCGGACATGGCCGATACCGATGACGATGCGGCGGCCGATGCCGGCGAGGATGCCCCCATGCCCCCGCCCGGCAAGGATGGCGGCACCGAGCTGTCCAACCAGTTCAACTACAAGGTCTTTACCAACAAGTTCGACGAAATCGTCAAGGCGGCGGAGCTATGCCCGCCCGACGAGCTCGACCAGCTGCGTGCTTTGCTCGACAAGCAGCTCGAAAACCTGGCCGGCGCCGTGGCGCGGCTGGCCAACAAGCTGCAGCGGCGGCTGATGGCCAAGCAGAACCGCAGCTGGCAGTTCGATCTCGAAGAGGGCCTGCTCGACACGGCGCGGCTCACCCGCGTGGTCACCGATCCGATGCAGGCGCTGAGCTTCAAGGTC
This sequence comes from uncultured Devosia sp., assembly GCA_963975335.1. Classification (GTDB taxonomy): domain Bacteria; phylum Pseudomonadota; class Alphaproteobacteria; order Rhizobiales; family Devosiaceae; genus Devosia. The sequence continues at coordinate 9,313 of CAXBHD010000122.1, forward strand.
GAGAACGATACCGATTT
>CAXBHD010000123.1:0-9247 GCA_963975335.1 uncultured Devosia sp.
CAGCGAGGAGAGCACGATGATCGGCCCCAGCGCATTGGGCAGGATTTCCTTGAACAGGATCCGTACCGGGCTGGCGCCCAGCGCCCGCGCCGCCTGCACATAATTCTGCTCGCGCAGCACCAGTGTCGTGGCGCGCACCACCCGGGCATATTCGGTCCAGGCCACCACGATAATGGCAAAGGAGACGTTGAGCACGCCCGGCCCCAGCACCGCCACGATGGCCAGTGCCAGCACAATGGCCGGAAAGCCGAGGAACACGTCGGTGATGCGCATCAGCACCTGGTCGACCCAGCCGCCGAAATAGCCGGCCACCAGCCCCACGACCGTGCCGATCAGCGCCGAGCAGACCACCGAGATGATGGCAATGGTCAGCGACACTCGCGCCCCGAAGACGAGGCGGGACCACAGGTCGCGGCCGAAATTGTCGGTGCCCAGGATATGCTCCAGGGTCGGCCCGGCAAAGCGGTTGCGCATGTCCATCTGCTCGACGCCATGGGTAGCCACATAGGGCGCGAAGACAGCGCAGAGGATGATGAACAGCGTGATGAGCGCGCCGATGACCAGCGAGGTATTGCGCAGCGCTTTTGGCAGTTGCATGGCGGTCACCCGAGCCGGATGCGCGGATCGACCGCGGCATAGAGAAGATCGACGGCCAGATTGACCAGCGCATAGACAATGGCAAAGGTCAGCACGATGCCCTGGATCAGCGGCAGGTCGCGCTGCGAGATCGCCGCAATGGTCAGCTGGCCGAGCCCGGGCCAGGCAAAGATGGATTCGGTGAGCACCGCCCCGCCCAGCAGCGCCCCGAAACGCAGGCCGATAACGCTGAGCACCGGCAGCAGCGCATTGCGCAGGGCGTGGCGCACCACCACCCTGCCCCGGCGCAGGCCTTTGGCATAGGCGGTCCGCACGAAATCCTCGCGCAGCACTTCGAGCATCGAGGCGCGCACGAGGCGCGAAATGATCGCCGCCGAATTGGCCGCCAGCGCCAAAGCCGGCAGCGCCATATGCGTCAGGGAATCCCACAGCACCTGTGGCCGCCCCGTCAGCGCCGCAAACGCCGCCTCATGCAGCGGCACGCCGCGGCCAATGGCCGGCAGCCAGCCCAGCTGCACCGCAAACAGCAGCATCAGCAGCAGGCCCAGCCAGTAGACCGGCATGGAGACGCCCAGCTGGGCAAACAGCATGGTCACCGTATCGATCCAGGAGCCCTGCCTGATGGCGGCGAGCACGCCCAGCGTCATGCCGATCACCGTGGCCAGCAGCAGCGCCACCACGGCCAGTTCGATCGTCGCGCCCAGCCGCCCGGCAATGATCTCGGCCACCGGCTGGCTCTGGAAGATCGAGCGGCCCATATCGCCCTGCAGCAGGGCGGCAAAATAGTCCCACAGCCTGATATACCAGGGGTCATTCAACCCCAGCGCATTGCGCAGCGTCAGGATCGCCTCGGGCGTGGCATCCTGCCCCAGCAGCACGGCGGCCGGGTCACCCGGGATCAGCAGCAGCAGGCCGAAGGTCACCACCACCATGCCGATGGCCATGGGGATGAGCAGCAGCAGCCGGCGAACGACATAGGCAATCATGGCGTCGGCTCCTTTTTCCTTTGGATCACGTCAGCCAATGACCACGTCCTCGATCTGGCGCGGATAATGCGTCATGCTGTCAGGCCCCTTGGCGGTGATCAGCACGGTGTCGGCAATGCGGTAGCCAGCAAAGTCCGGCACGAAGATCGCCGGCTCGCTCGAGGTGATCATGCCCGGCTCGAGGATGGTCTGGTCGCCCGCTTCCACCCAGGGCGCCTCGTGGAACATCACGCCCATGCCATGCCCGACCCGGTGCAGCAGATAGTCGCTCATGCCGCTGTCGCGGATAAAGGCCAGCGCCAGATTGTCGGCCGAGGCGCAGCTATGGCCGGCGATCAGCGCCGCGGTTGCCATGCGCTGGGCCTCATAGGCCACGGCATAGTGTTCGCGTTGCAGGGTACTGGGTTGGCCGATGAACAGGGTGCGCTCGCTCTCGGCGGCGCGGCCGCCGACGCGGCAGCCCAGCGACAGGATGATGCTTTCCCCGCGCTTGACCGGATTGCCGGTCGGCATGCCATGGGGAAAGGCCGAGCGGGCGCCCGAATAGACCAGCCCGCTGGCCAGCCCCTGCACCAGCATCAGGTCGGCATGCTCTTCATGCATGATCTTCATGGCATGGCGCGACACGAAGGATTCGATCTCGATCTCGCTCGGCAGCGTGCCGCCCGAGGCCATCGCGTCGGCAATCAGCCCGACCCCGGCCACCACCATGGCGTCGGAAATCCGCGCCGCCTCGCGGTGCAGCACGATTTCCTCGGGATATTTGATCAGCCGCATCTGCTGCACCAGATTGCTCGGCACGCAGCGCGCATTGGGAAAAGCCGCCTCGATCTGGCTGACCCGCGCCAGCGAAATGGCGTGGCTATAGGCCACTTTGCCCTTGAGCCCGGCAAAGGCCCGGCCGAGCACGCTGAACGCGCCATCGACGCCGGGAAATTCGAAATAGATGATCGGCTCGGCCGCGATATTCTGGTGGGCCGCATGGCTCTCTTCGAGCTTGGGCAACAGCAGCCAGGCGCCGTCCTGGCTGATCGCGAACACCACCGGACGCTCGGTCGTGTAATGCGAAAAGCCGGTCGTATAGATGACGTCGTCATTGGAATCGAGCAGCAGCAGGTCAATGCCGGCCAGCGCCATGCGGGCGCGGATATCGGCATGGACCTTGGCATAGTAATCGGGACCGAGGACTTGATGAAAGGCCATCTCTGCTCTCTTGCTACGGGCTGGAAAAACCGGCCGGCATCGCGTGACGACGCCGGCGCAGTCGTCAGGAAATCAGTCGGTAAAGCCGATGAGACCACGCAGATTGCCGCGCGGCGTGGCCTGCACGGTCACCGGAATGTCCTTGGAATAGAACATCTGGTAGCCCTGCGCCGAGACGATGTAATAGGGCAGCTCTTCGGCCAGGATCGTCGCGGCGGCCTGGTAGTCGCTGGCCCGTTCCGCCTGGTCGAGCGTCGAGCGGCCCGCCTGCAACAGGGAGTCCACTTCGGCGTTGGAATAGCCGCCCCAATTGGTCGAGCCGCCCGTGGTGAGCTGGGCAAACATCAGGCGATCGGGGTCGACAATGTTGAGCCAGCCGAGCAGCGCGATCTGATGCATGCTCTTTTGCACATAATTGGTCGAGAAGGATGGCCAGTCCGAGATCTGCGCCGTCGCCTTGACGCCGGCCGATTCAAAGATCGCCTGCAGATATTCGATGGTCTGCACGCGGTTTGGATCTTCGCTATGCGTCGCCAGCGTTATCGCCAGGTCTGCGCCATCCTTGTCGAGCACGCCATCGCCATTGCTGTCGGTCCAGCCCATCTCGCCAAACAGGGCAACTGCGCCTTCAATGTCGAAGGTCGGCTGCCTGATCGTGTCCGAATAGGCCCAGGACGACGGCAGGATGATCGAATGGGTGACCTGGTCGACGCCCTGATAGATGTCGTTGACGATCGTGTCCTGGTCCACCAGCATGGCGAAGGCCTGCCGCATCTTGGGGTCGGAGAGCAGCGGATCCTTGGTGTTGAAGTTGAGATAGTTCACCCCAAGGCCGGCCGTGATGACATTGCCGAAGCGGTCATCGGCGGCGAGCCGTTCAATGTCCTGCGGCGACAGTGGCGACTGGATGACGTCCAGGTCGCCGGCCTCGAAGGCCTGCGCCCGGGCCGAATTGTCGCCGATGATGCGGATCGTGACGTTTTCGATCTCGGCCGCACCGCGCCAGTAGCTCTCATTGGCCTCGAGCACGATCTCGCTGCCGCGATTCCACGATACCAGCTTCATCGGGCCTGCCCCGACCGGGCTGGTGGCGAGGTCGGCTCCGCCTTCGACCAGCGCCTTGGGCACAATGCCGATATCGAGATAGCTCAGCAGCGGCGCATAGGGCGCGCTCAGGGTGAACTTGACGGTCAGCGGATCGACCGCCTCGATCGCCGTGATGGGCGTATAAAGCGCCCGCGCCGGTGCGTTGAAATCCGCATCGATCATCGAGCTATAGGTGAACACCACGTCCTCGGCGGTCAGCGGGCTGCCATCGGAGAAGGTCAGGTCGGGGCGCAGCTTGAAGATGAAGGTCTGCGGGTCGGGATTTTCCCAGCTCTCGGCCAGGTCCGGCACCGGCTCCAGCGCCGGGGTGATATGCACCAGGCCCGCATAGATCAGATCGGCGGTGCGCGATGCCGTTGTGTCACGCGTCAGGCGCGGATCGAGCGTGCCGGCATCCACATCGGTGCCCACCACGACGGTGTCGGCGTCCTGCGCGATGGCCAGCGGCGCCGCTGCAAAGCTCAGCGCCACAAGCGCGCTGCTCGTCAGAAGAAAGCGTTTCATTCCCTGTTCCCTTTTTACGATATGACGGTCAGACGTGTTGAGCGGCGGGTCATTTCCCCTTCGGCCCCTCCACTCGACTCCTTGGCGATCCGCTGCTGCCGGAGGCCGGCCAGATGCGGAACGAAAATGCTTTCCAGCGCGCCCTGGTCGGGGGCATGGCGGTATTCGAAACAGCGCACATGCGGCGGCACCAGATCGACGATGTAGTCGGCGCCCGAGGCAAAGATCACGACATCGCAGGCCGTCAGCACCGCGTTCAGATCGGGCGCCGTCGACCAGGTCACGACGATCTCGGCAACATGCGGCGCGAACTCGCGCACGCTGGGCCGCATGATGGCGATATATTCCTGGAAGTGGGTCACTGCAGCGATCCGCGACCGCGGATCAAGGCCCGCCAAGGTCTGCCTTGTCTGCTGCGACGGCAGGAAGCGCAGGCCGAATACATGCTCACCGACCAGCGCGCGGACTTCGGATTCGCGATGCACGAAGGTGACGACGAGGTCGGCCGCCAGGCAGGCATCGAGCGCCGGGCCGGGCTGGCGCAGACTGTCCAGCGTCACCAGCCGCATCGTGTCATTGACGCCAAGGCTGGGGCGGATCTGGGCGACATAGTCGCGACCGGGCCCCTCGAAAATGCAGACAAATACCAGCGACAGGCCCACGGTGGGTCGCCGCAGCTGCGACTGCGCATTGATCATCGACACCAGCGCCATGGTCGATACGCCCAGCGCCTCGGCACGCGCAATGATCGCCTCGATATCGTTGCGCAGCGCATTGATCGGCTGGGGCTCGCCGATCCGGCTCGGCGGCATGCCCCGGGCAAAGGCACCCAGCCCCTGCCGCATCTCGATCAGCCCCTCGTCGCGCAGCTGCTGATAGACCTGGGCCACGGTCATGGGCGCAATGCCCAGCTCGGACGCCAGCTGCCGCACCGACTGCAGCTTGCCACCCTCCTTGAGCCCGCCAAACGCCAGCATATAGCTCAGCAGGCCATGCAATTGCGTGCCCACGGGGACGGGGAGCGACTTGTCGATACTGGATGCGTCGATGGGAAACAAAGTGTGTTCTACCTATTCAGTACACCGAACCGTATCATCCCATTTTTCCGGCGCAAGACCCCCTGCGATTTTTTTATCCATGGTTTGCATACGCGTAAAAAATGTGCACTCTTACCGGCAGAGCGGGCCATTTTCGGCCCTTTTGTCTCCAATCCGCGGCGCGGTTACGGCTGCATCTAGCCACCCGACGTCCACAGCCGACCATGGTGTACTAATGGAATATAACAACCTCGGCCGGACCGGCCTGAAAGTGTCGCGCCTGGCAATGGGCTGCATGACCTTTGGCTCACCGGCCTGGGCGCCCTGGGTGCTCGACGAGGCGCAGTCGCGCCCCATTCTCGAGCGCGCCGTGGATCTGGGGATCAATTTCTTCGATCTGGCCGACATGTATTCGGCGGGCGAGAGCGAGCGCGTGGTGGGGCGCGCACTGGCCGACGTGCCGCGTCACAAGCTGGTGCTGGCCACCAAGCTCTATAACCCCATGAGCAGCGATCCCAATGATCGCGGGCTCTCGCGCAAGCATATCTTCGAGGCGGTGGACGGCAGCCTCAAGCGCCTCGGCACCGACTATATCGACCTCTACCAGCTGCACCGCTTCGACTATGACACGCCGCTGGAAGAAACGCTCGACGCCCTCAATGACGTCGTCCGCGCCGGCAAGGTCCGCTATCTCGGCGCCTCGTCCATGCATGCCTGGCAGTTCATGAAGGCGCTGGGCCTGCAGCGCGCCCATGGCTGGGCACCCTTCGTCTCCATGCAGCCGCACTACAACCTGATGTATCGCGAGGAGGAGCGCGAAATGCTGCCGCTCTGCCGGTCCGAAGGCATCGGCGTCATTCCCTGGAGCCCGCTCGCCCGTGGGCGCCTCGCCGGCCGCACCGACAATGCCTCCACCCGCGCCCAGACCGACAAGACCGCCAATGCGCTCTATGACCGTTCTGCCGCCCAGGACGACGCGGTGATCGCCGCGGTGCGTCAGGTCGCCGAGCGCCATGGCCGCCCACCGGCCCAGATCGCCTATGCCTGGGTGGCCTCCCGCCCCGGCATCACCGCCCCCATTGTCGGCATTTCCAAGCTGCACCAGTTCGACGATGCCGTGGCCGCGCTCGAGATCGGCCTCAGCGACGAAGACGTCGCCGCCATGGAGGCGCCCTATCAGCCCAAAGCCGTCGCCGGCCACCAGTAAGCAAGGGATCATCGCCATGAAACTCGGCAAGGAACTGGCCGAACTCACCGCCGGTATTGACCAACTCTATCGCCGCACCCCGCGCAGCGACGGCATTCTCGACCGGGAGGGCCTCATCCCCGTCGCCGTGGCCGCGGTGACACCCACGCCACTGGCCGATTATGACGCGGCCACTGCCGCGCTCGAGGCCCTGGGCGCCCGCCTCGACAGCGAGGCCGAAAGCCCGCTGCGCCGCGACTATCTCGCTGAGATGATCGATTCCCTGCTCACCCTGGTCGCCACCTTCCAGGAACAGGACATTCCCTTTGCCGACCGCGTGCGCCGCCAGATCCGCGTCGACACCCAGCTGATCGGCGACGACATTCTCGATGGCTATCGCCGCATCATCCGCGACAGGCTCGACGCAATGGGCTTTGCCGGCGGCGCCCTGGCCGACGATCTGGCGCGCTGGGAAGAGAGCGTGCTCGTGCCGGCTGACCAGGTGCTCGAGACCATGCGTGCCCTGACGCTCGAAGCCCGCCACCGCGTCAGTGCCACCATGTATCCCATGACCGAGGAATGGATGGACCCGGTGGGCGTCACCGCCGCCCCCTACTCGGCCTATTGCGATTATCCCACCCGCAAGGTGCTGATGAATCTCGACTTCCCCTATACCCGCTTCGCCCTCAAGCATCTGGCGACGCACGAGGTCTTTCCCGGCCATCTGGTGCATCTGGCCCTGCGCGAGAAATATGTCGCCGAGGGCCGCATGCCGCTCGATGCTGCCCAGGTGGTCACCAGCTCGGCCAGCAGCGCTCTCTTCGAGGGCATTGCCGACAATGGCATGGTCTTTCTCGACTGGATCGACGGGCCTGAAGACGAGCTCGGCGTCGCCCTGCAGCGGCTGCGCGGCGCCCTGCGCTGCAACGCCGCCTGGATGATGCATGCCCAGGGCCGCTCGCTCGACGAGATCGTTCCCATCATCGCCGCAGGCGGCTTTCAGGACCCGGTGACCGCGCGCTCCCGCCTGGCCTTTCTCGGCCACAACCTGCGCGCCCCCTTCGTCTATGCCTATTGGTGCGGCGACATGGCCGTGCACGATGTGTGGGCCAGGGTCCAGCCCGAAGAGAGGCCAGCCTTCTGGGACTATCTCTATGGCAATATGCACACGCCCACGACCCTGGCCAGATACTGGCCGCTCGCCGGCAAAGCCGACTGACCGCAATGGCACCCGAGCAACCGGACCCCGACGCCATCATCGTCCTCGACGGCATGCTGCAGCTGCCCTCGGCCACCGCCGACGCCCAGCCACCCGTTCGCCTGCTGCGGGCGGGCATGGCGCGGCTTCTGGCCCCCCTGCGTCGCGCCTGGACGCACCGGCGGGGTGAGAGCGCCCGATCGCCCGGACCGGCCGCGCCACCGCCTCACCGGCACGGCCGGCAGCGCCCGCAGCCCCGCTAGGCGGCGCCGCGTACAAACCGCGCCCTCCCCTTGCCCTTGCCCCCTGCCCGCTATATTCCAGCCTCGTCCCTGCTCGGCTGAGGTAATCGTCCATGACCAACCGACCGATCCGCATTGCCCCCTCCATCCTGTCGGCCGATTTCAGCCGCCTGGGCGAGGAAGTCGCAGCGATCGCCGCCGCCGGCGCCGATTATATCCATGTCGATGTCATGGACGGCCATTTCGTGCCCAATATCAGCTTCGGCCCGCTGGTCATGGCCTCCATCCGCAAGCTCACCACCCTGCCCTTCGACGTCCACCTGATGATCGCCCCGGTCGATCTCTATATCCCCGCCTTTGCCAGGGCCGGCGCCGATATCATCACCGTTCATGCCGAGGCCGGCCCGCATCTGCACCGCACGCTGCAGGCCATCCGCGCCGAGGGCAAGAAGGCCGGCGTCGCCCTCAATCCGGCCACGCCCGTCGCCGCGCTCGCCCATGTGCTGGACGATATCGACCTGCTGCTGGTCATGTCGGTCAATCCCGGCTTTGGCGGCCAGAGCTTCATCCCCGAAACGCTCAACAAGCTGGCCCAGGCCAGGGCGCTGATCGGCAACCGCCCCATCGATCTCGAGGTCGATGGCGGCATCACCGCCGACAATGCCCGCGCCGTGGCCGAGGCGGGCGCCAATGTCTTTGTCGCCGGCTCCTCGGTCTATGGCGGCAATGATCCGGCTAGCTATGCCCCCCGCATCGCCGCCATCCGCAGTGCCGCATCGACCCGCCTCGCCTGAATCAGTTTTTGAACCCGAAAGCCTAAGCCCATGATCCCGCGCTACTCCCGCCCCGAAATGGTCTCCATCTGGTCCGCCGAGACGCGCTTTGCCATCTGGTTCGAGATCGAAGCCCATGCCACCACCAAGCTGGCCGAGCTGGGCGTGGTGCCCAAGGAAAGCGCCCAGAACATCTGGGACGTGATGAATGCGCGCAAGGCCGAGCATGGCGACTACGCCTTTGACGTCGCCCGCATCGACGAGATCGAGCGCACCACCAAGCACGACGTCATCGCCTTTCTGACCCATCTGAGCGAAATCGTCGGCCCCGATGCCCGCTTCGTGCACCAGGGCATGACCTCGTCGGACATTCTGGACACTACGCTGTCGGTGCAGCTGGCCCGCGCCGCCGAC
>CAXBHD010000124.1:0-9197 GCA_963975335.1 uncultured Devosia sp.
CTTGGACTTGTAGGTGGTGTAGTAGAGCGAGCCCTGGAAATTGTCGCCGGCCGAAAGCAGCAGCGAGTTGCCAGCTTCATATTTGGCGCGGGTATCGTCGATGATGGTCTTGAGACGGGCAATGCCACCAAAGCACTCGCCGGCGGCATCATCTTCTGCACTGCAGTTGGAATCGCTGCCGGTGATGGGATCAAAGCGAGAATGGAAATCGTTGATATGGAGGATGTTCAGCGTGAAATCCGCATAGGCCACGCCGGAAAATCCGGCGCAGAGGGTGAGCGCCGTGGCGCCGAGCAGTAGTTTTTTCATCCCTGTGGTCCTTGGTTGCTTAACGTCCGTTTAGTCGCGAGGGACCACGCCAGGGCGCCGACAGTCGCGGCAATCGGCACGGTCCGCTCCGTCCGCGGGCAGTTAAGCAGCCTTTTGTGACAGTGAAAAGCGGACCTTTTGGTCAAAGTGCCGGACTGGCATGCAGGGGCGCAGCTTCAACAAGCGTCAACCATGGTGCAAGACAGTGCGGCAGCGTAACGAAGGCGAAAGGCAGCGGCGCCAGAGTGGCCGCAACAATTCCGCCCGAACAGGATCAAGCCATCCCATGAGTGCAGCTTTGCAGAGCCTGATGCGCGCCCCCTCACAGCCAGTGCCCCGGCACCGGCCTTGCGGTGTCCTGCCGTTTCTGGGGATTGGCGCGGCCGGCGCGGCAGCCCTGGTGACGCTGTCGAGCGCGCTGATCTGGCTGCAGACCGGCTATCCGGACTGGATGGTCAATACGGTGAGCTATGCCGTGCTGATCCTGCCGGTCTATCTGCTGCATCACCGCTTTTCCTTTGCCTCCCGCGCCGGCCATGAGCAGGCGCTGCCGCGCTATATGGCCGTGCAGGGCCTGGCGCTGCTGCTGGCGGCGGGCTTTTCCTATGGCGCCCATGAGCTGCTGGCTTTGCCCACGCTATTGGCGTCAATCGCGGTGACGGGGCTTACCGCCAGCGGCAGCTATCTGTTGCTGCGCGGCTGGGCCTTTGCCCATCGCCCGGGGACGACATCGCTTGCCGTGTAGGCTTGGGGTTTCAATGTCGGGTCAGTCAGGTATTCTCCGCGTCGTCTGATTTGCGGAGTATGTGGCATGAAGAGTGCGTTGATCGTTTACGGTGGCTGGTCTGGGCATGACCCGGAGGAATGCGCGGCCATCTATCGCCGCTGGCTGCATGAGGATGGCTATTCGGTACGCATGGCGACCGAGACCAGTGCCTTTGCCGACCCCTCCATCCATGATCTCAGCCTGATCATCCCGATTTTTACGATGAGCAAGATCGAAAAGGCCGAGGTGGAAAATCTCACCAAGGCGATCGAGGGCGGCGTGGGCCTGGCCGGGCATCATGGCGGGATGAGCGATGCCTTCCGCGAGGCGGTGGACTACCAGTTCATGGTGGGCGGGCAGTGGGTGGCCCATCCGGGCAATATCATCGACTATCAGGTCGATGTCGCCGATGCGGCCGACCCCGTCATGGCGGGGATCAAGTCCTTCCCCTATACGTCCGAGCAATATTACATGCATGTGGACCCGTCCAACCACGTGCTGGCCACCACCACCTTTACCGGCGCGCATGCGCCCTGGATCGAAGGCGTGGTGATGCCGGTGGTGTGGAAAAGGCTCCATGGCAAGGGACGGGTGTTTCACTCGACGCTGGGCCACCAGGCCAAGGAATTCGACAATCCCGACATGGCCACGATCATGCGCCGCGGCATGAACTGGGCCGCCCGCGAGGAATAGGCCTTAAGGCAATCCCTCCCCGGCGGGGAGGGATTGTGCTGACTGACGGCTGCTACCAGCGCAGCAGGAAGCGGCCCAGGACGGCGCCGATCAGGCCGACCATGACAATGCCCAGCGTGTACCAGAGCGCCAGGAACATCATGCCGTTCTCGCCACAGGCGAAGGAATAGACCCAGGCCCCGGTGCCGCCCGCCATGATGCCGGCGGCAAAGCCGGCTAGGGTCGGTCGGGCAGGCGCGAAGCGGCGCAGGGCCAGGATGGCGCCCAGCAGGACCGGCAGGCCCAGCACGACGATGCGCCAGGGGCAGACCAGCGAGGTGCCGCCGACAACCAGCACCATCATGTCATCGGGTTCGGCGCGCACCAGCTGCCAGAAAGCGCCGACCAGCACGAGCAGCAGCGCCGCGCCGATGCTGATCCAGGGCCAGCGCGCACTGCCGATGGGCCGGGCAAGCACGAGGGTGGCAAATCCGCCCAAAACGGCGACGGCCAGCGTATAGGCGAACTTGGCCCAGAACATCATGGTCATCGGCGCGGTGGCGATATCGGACCGCATGCCCAGCCACATATTCATGGCCAGGACGGCGACGATGCCGCTGAGGCCGACAGCGGCCAGCAGGAGGCGCTGCATGGCCAGGGGGCGGACGGGCTTGAGGTCGGCGGCGAGGCGGGCGATCAGGTCATCGGTCATTTGTCGCCTCCGGCAAAGCGCGCGACCAGCGATTTGAGGCCGCGGTGAATGGACACCTTGGCGGCGGTTTCGGTCATGCCATGGGCCGCAGCGGCCTCGGCAATGCTGGCGCCCTCGACATGGGTGCGGCGGATGAGGTCGCCGGTGCGGGCCGGCACGCTGGCCAGCACGACACCGAGATCGCGCCGGGCGGTGGCGTCGGCATGATCATCGGCAGCAAAGATCGGCGCGTCGTCCTCGAGCGGCACGGTCAGCCGGATCGACTGGCGGCGCACATGGTCGACGAATTTGTGATGCGCAATGGCATGCAGCCAGGCGGTGAAGGGGCGCGCGCGGTCATAGGTCATGCGGCGGGTATGAATGGCCAGCAGGGTTTCCTGCACGAGATCCTCCGCATGGGCGGCAAAGGCAGGGGTGAGCCGCCGGACAAAATAGGGGCGCAGATGACGGCCCAGTTCGGCCAGCAGCGAGCGATAGGCTGCCGCATCGCCGTCGAGCGACGCCAGCATCAGGCCGCGCAATCGCGTCTCGGTCGGATCAGTCTGCATTATCCCCTCATTCGCCGGCAGCGGCGCCATGGTTACATGCGTATGGAAAACTTTGGAACGGTGTTTTGGGGGTCACGAGCGCGTGATGGCGTAACCGTCCTGCCCCGGGCGGCGAATGGCTCGGCATCACTGCGCCAGAGGGGCGTGGTGGCAATGTGGAGACCGATCATGACATTTGCCCGACGCGCCGTTTCGCTGGCTGGCCTGGCCGCAGCCGCTTTCACTTTCGCTTTGGTACCGGGCGGTCTTGCCCAGGATGCGATGGCCACCGATGCGATGGCCACCGATGCAATGTCGGCTGATGCCATGGCGCCCATGAGCGATGACGATCTCGCCCTGTGCCTGGAGCAGGCCGGGATGATTTCCTTTGCCACGGCAATGGCAGCGGCCGAGGCTGCCTGCCACGACATGCATAATGGCATGATGGGCGATGCCATGGCGACCGATGCCATGGCCCCCGACGCGATGGCGACCGATGCCATGGCGCCGGCCAAGCCATAACAAGCCAGCCGTAACAATTCCGTGTTAGCATCATTTGCCGCGCGCCCGTCCGTTACTGATGGTGCGGGGCAAATGGTCCACCGCGCGTGGGGAGAAAAGATGAGCGATCCAACAGCAGTGCCGGCCGGCCAGGGGCCGCTGATCTATCGCCAGTCCGTCTGGACCCGGGTCACCCATTGGATCTGGGCCATCTGCCTGTTCTTCCTGCTGCTGACCGGCCTGCAGATCTTCAACGCGCACCCGGCGCTCTATATCGGCCAGCAATCGGGCTTCGAGTTCGAGAATTCCATTCTGGAAATCGGGGCCGTCAATACCGATGCGGGGCCGCGCGGGCGGACGACGATCCTGGGCAACAGCTTTGATTCCACCGCCTTGGGGCTGGGCATGAGCGGCTCGGCCGAGCGACCGACATTCACGGCGTTTCCGGGTGTGGTGACCATTCCCTCGTTCCGCGATCTGGGAACGGGGCGGGTCATCCACTTCTTCTTTGCCTGGCTATTTGTCGGCACCATGTTCGTCTGGTTTGTGGCCAGCTTCATCAATGGTCATCTCAAGCGCGACATTCTGGTGCGCCCGGCCGACATTGCCGGCGTGCCACGCGACGTGGTCGATCACGCCAGGCTCAAGCTCAAGCATGGCCGCAGCTATGGGCCGCTGCAGCGCATCGCCTATTTCGGCATATTCTTCATCCTGTTTCCGCTCATCGTCCTGACCGGCCTGTCGATGAGCCCGGGCATGAACGCGGCCTGGCCCTGGCTGCTCGACCTGTTCGGCGGCCGGCAGACGGCGCGCACCATCCACTTTGGCGTGATGGTGCTGCTGGTCAGCTTCTTTATCATTCATATCGTCATGGTGGTGGCGGCCGGGCCGCTCAACGAGCTGCGCTCGATGATTACCGGCTGGTATCGCGCCAGCCCGGGCACGCCCACCATGCAGGGAGACAAGCCATGAGCAGCAGATCAGGCTCGATCATCACGCGGCGCAATTTCCTGCGCGGGTCGGTACTAGCCGGCTCGAGCCTGGTGCTGGCGGGGTGCAACCAGTTCGACTTTCTCGGTTCCAAGGAGAATCCGGTCCGGCACTTCATGGAACAGGCCAATGTGCTGACCTATAATGTGCAGCGGACGCTGATCGGCGACCAGACGCTGGCGCGCACCTATGCGGAAAGCGAAATCCGCCAGGGGCAGCGGCCCAATGGCTCGACCGATCCGACGACGCCGGAATACCTCGCCCTCAAGGCGCAGGACTTTGCCGGCTATACGCTCAAGGTCACCGGCATGGTGGAGCAGCCGCTCGAATTTACCCTGGCCGAATTGCGCAATATGCCGGCGCGCAGCCAGATCACCCGGCATGACTGCGTCGAGGGTTGGAGCTGCATCGCCAAATGGACCGGCACGCCGCTCGGGCCGATCCTCGATATGGCGCGGGTCAAGCCAGGGGCGCGCTTTGCCGTCTATCACTGCTTTGACAATATCCAGCGCACGCTGAGCGGGGACATTTTGTATTATGAAAGTTCCGATCTGGTGGATGCCTATCACCCGCAGACGCTGCTGAGCTATGGGCTGAACGACCAGGTGCTGCCGGTGGCCAATGGTGCGCCGGTGCGGCTGCGCATCGAGCGGGCGCTGGGCTACAAGCAGCCGAAATATCTGCACACGATCGAGCTGGTCGATGACCTGTCGAGCTTTGGCAAGGGCAAGGGCGGCTATTGGCCGGATCTGGGCTATGACTGGTATGGCGGTATCTGATCTGGCCGGCCCCATGCAGGCGCAGACGAGCCATGCGTGGGGCCGAACCCGAATTTCCTTGCTATTTCAGCACCGATCCCCCATTTAGGCTGCATCGTCACCCGGCGCATGGACCTTCAGTGGATCCGCTGGCGCCAGAATGTGGTGACGGACTTCATCTCTTATCCCCTTGCGGTGAGCGGCGAAGTCAGCCCGGAAGCAGTTTGTCCGGGTTCGAGCCAGCACCCGCGCGATACCCCCTTCATATCGCCCGATTGCCCCTGTTGACCCGCCATTCGCGTGTGCGACTGGCGACTCGCGCTGCAGTGTTCTGCGCGCGGCGTAGCGCCAGATCGGCGCAGAAAGACATATTCCTTGAACGACTTTATTTCCCTGGGCCTGCCCGAAATCCTGACTGACAGCCTGACTGCAGCCGGTTTCATCACGCCCACCAAGATCCAGCAGGAAGCCATTCCCAAGCTGCTCGAAGGCCGCGACATGATGGGCATTGCCCAGACCGGTTCGGGCAAGACGGCCGCTTTCGGCCTGCCCATCCTGGCGGGCCTTTTGACCCTGACCGGCCGGCCGCGGCCGATGACCACGCGCGCGCTGATCCTGGCGCCGACGCGTGAACTGGCCGTGCAGATCGACGAAAACTTGCGCATGTTTGCCGGCTCCAAGATGAAGCTCGACACCGTGCTGCTGCTGGGCGGCGTGTCGCGCTACCACCAGGTCAAGCGCCTCGAGCGCGGCGTCGACATTGTCGTCGCCACCCCCGGTCGCCTCAAGGACCTGATGGATGACGGCAAGATCAAGCTGGCCGAAACGCGCTGGCTGGTGCTCGACGAGGCCGACCGGATGCTCGACATGGGCTTCATTGCCCCCGTCCGTGCCGTGGTCAAGGCCATTGGCATGAAGCGCCATACCATGATGTTCTCGGCCACCATGGCCCCTGAAGTGGCCAATCTGGCCAAGAGCCTGCTGCAGGAGCCCGTGCGCGTCGATGCCTCGGTCGCCGGGTCCACCGTGGTCAAGATCGACCAGCGCGTGATCCTGAGCGGCGCCAAGGCCAAGCGCGGCGTGCTCAATGAGCTGCTGGGCAGCGAAGACGAGAAGATGGAACGCGTGATCATCTTCTCGCGCACCAAGCATGGCGCCGATCGCGTCGCCAAGAATCTGGAAATCGACGGCCACAAGGCTGCCGCCATCCATGGCAATAAGAGCCAGAATGCCCGCCAGGCGGCCCTCAAGGGCTTTGCCAGCGGCGATGTGCGCATCCTGGTTGCCACCGATATCGCGGCCCGCGGCATTGACGTTCCCGGCATCACCCATGTGGTCAATTATGAACTGCCAGACGATCCGGAAAACTATGTGCACCGGATCGGCCGCACCGGCCGCAACGGCGCCTCGGGCTTTGCCATCACCCTGTGCGATGGCACCGAGCGCGGCAAGCTGCGCGACGTGGAACGGCTGATCCGCCGGACCCTGCCCTATACCGGCGACCTGCACCTGGCCAATGATACCGGCGTGGTGGAAGCACCGCGCTCGGCCTACAAGAAGCCAGCCGGCGGCCGTCCCGGTGCCGGCCGTGCGCCCAACAAGAGCGCCCGTCCGGCGCAGGGCGATCGTCGCTCGCCGGCCGAGCGTCGTCCCTTTGCCGAATTCGGCAAGGAGAGCACGTCCAAGACCCCGCGCACCCGGCCCGTCGATGCTCCCCGCACGCGTCCGGCCGGCGAAGGCCAGCGGACCCGTCCGGTCGATGCGCCGCGCAGCCGTCCCGAGGGCGGCCAGCCGGCCCGCGGCGTGCGTCGCGACATGGAAACCGGCAAGCCGATCGCGGCCAAGCCCGCCGGCGGCAAGCAGCGCTGGGGCAAGCCGCAAAAGGATGCCGGCCGCGCAGCGCGCAATGCCGGCTGATTTCGGCCGACAAGATTGACAAAGGGCGGCCTCTGGCCGCCCTTTTTGCATGTCGGGAGGGACAGCATGACCAGCATAGCGATTACCGGGCCGGGGGCACTGGGCGGCACCATCGCCGCCTGGCTGAGTCAGACGGCGGGGCACAGGATCGTGGTCTGCGCGCGCACCGGCTTTGCCGAGCTGACGGTGGACACGCCGGCGGGGCTGCTGAGGGCGCGGCCCGCGGTGATCACCGACCCGGTTTCGGCCGTCCCGGTCGACTGGGTGCTGGTCACCACCAAGACCTATGATGCCGCCGCCACCACGCCCTGGCTGGAGCGGCTTGTCGGCAGTGCCACGCAGGTAGCGGTGCTGCAGAACGGGGTGGAGCATGTGGCGCGGTTTGCGCCGATCCTGCCCGGGCGCACCATCGTGCCGGCCGTGGTGGACATCCCGGCCAGCCGCATGGCGCCCGGGCGGATGACGCAGCATCGGCTTGGCACCATCATGGTGCCAGAAGGCCATGACGGCGACGCCTTTGTCGCCCTCTTCGCGCAGACGCAGATCGCTGTGTCGGCCGTGCCGGACTGGACCAGCCGCGCCTGGGCCAAGCTCTGCCATAACTGCGCCGGGGCGTTGACCACGCTGACGCAACGGTCGACCGGACCGGTCTGGAATAATGAGATTGAGGCGCTGATCCGCGGGCTGGTCAGTGAATGCGCCGCCGTGGGACGGGCAGAAGGCGCCGATCTTTCGGACAGGCTGATCGAGGCCGTGGTCGATGGCGCGCGGCGCGCGCCGTAAGGATCGGGCAATTCGATGTCGGCCGATCGGCTGGCCGGACGGCCGATGGAGCTCGACGCCCGCAATGGGGTGATCGGCCGGCTGGGCCGCAAGCATGGCATTGCGACGCCGGTCAACGATCTCTTCGTCACGCTGCTATCGGCGTCGGGCAGTCCCTGGAGCGCTCAGGCGACGTAAAGGATGTCGCGCGTGGCCGAGCCATTGCCGGCACTGGGCGGCGACAGGCGATTGAGGAAACTGTGCGCCCAGTTGTCGACGCTATATTTGCGCGCCGCCGCCATCAGCGTGGTCCAGCGGTCGATGCGTTCCTGCAGCGGCATGTCGAGGGCCATGCGCAGGGCTTCGGCCGTTTCATCCGTATCGAAGGGATTGACCAGGATGGCATCGGGGAAGATCTCGGCGGCGCCGGCAAAGCGCGACAGCACCAGCACGCCCGGATTGGCGGGGTCCTGCGCGCCGACATATTCATGGGCCACCAGGTTCATGCCATCGCGCAGCGGTGTCACCAGGCCCACCCGGGCCAGGCGATAGAGCCCGGCCAGGCTGGGCTGGCCATAGGCGCGCTTGACATAGGTCAGCGGCGACCAGTCGGGCTCGGCAAAGCGGCCCATGACGCGGCCACAGATGGCGTCGAGCGTATCGCTGGTTTCCTGATATTCCTTGATCGTGTCGCGCGAGGGCGGGGCGATCTGCATCAGATGGGCGGTGCGGCGGAAGCGGGCATCATTGGCCAGCAGCTTTTCATAGGCTTCGACGCGCTGCGGCAGACCCTTGGAATAATCGAGCCGGTCCACCCCCAGGATCAGGCGCTGGCCGGGCAGGACGCGCTCGACGCGCCTGATCATCTTGGTGCCGGCCGGGCTGACGGCGAGCCTGGCGAAGGCGTCGGGATCGGAGCCGATGGGAAAGGCGGCGGTTTCGCTGCGGCTGAAATCGACCGAGCGCAGCGGATTGCCCGAAATGGAGGAGGGCGACTGGTGGTCGGCGAATTCGGTGAATGCCGTCACGTCGCGATTGGCCTGCATGCCCACCAGGTCATAGCGCGACAGGTCGCGCATCAGCTCATTGTGGTGGGGAATGGCATAGAGCGCATCTGTCGTGGGGAAGGGGATGTGCAGATAAAAGCCGATGCGGTTGCGGGCGCCCAGATTGCGCAATTCGCTGGCCAGCGGGATCAGGTGATAATCATGCACCCAGATGATGTCATCGGGGCGCAGCTGGGGCAGCAAAGCGCGGGCAAACTGCCGGTTGACGGCGCGATA
>CAXBHD010000125.1:0-9195 GCA_963975335.1 uncultured Devosia sp.
GGCCCAGCGGCGGGCCTGGTTCTCGGCCCACCAGTCGAACTGGTCGCCCTTGAAGGCCTCGAACTGCACGGTCTGATCGAGGAAATACTCGATTTCGTAGGTGTCGAAGTTATTGGTGCCGACGCGGGTGGGCTGGTTGATGCCCCAATAGTCGGGGTCGCGGCGATAGGTGATGGTGCGGCCGGCGTCAAAGCTGGCCAGCGCATAGGGGCCCGAGCCCATCGGCGCCTCAAGGGTTGACTGGTTGATGTCGCGCGGCTTGCCCTCGGCGTCGGTGCCCTCCCACCAGTGCTGGGGCAATATGGTCAGCTGGCCCAGGATCAGCGGCAATTCGCGATTGCCGGTCTGGTCGAAGCTGAACGTGACTTCGCCGGGCGCGGTGACCGCGGCGCCGGTGACGTTCTTGTAATACTGGGCCTGGTTGGGATTGAGGTCGATGGCCGTCTGGAACGACCAGACGACATCCTCGGCGGTGACGGGTTCGCCATCCTGCCAGCGGGCGGCCGGGTCGATCCGGAAGGTGACCGCGCCGTAATCGGGGGCGATCTTGAGGCTTTGCGCCAGCAGGCCGTAATAGGTGTTGAGATCGTCCATGGAGGGCGTCATCAGGGTTTCGTAGACCAGGCCGAGGCCGCCGGCCGCTTCGCCCTTGGGCAGGATGGGGTTGAAGGTATCAAAGCCGCCCTGCTGGCTCAGCCGCACCGTGCCCGTCTTGGGCGCGTCGACATTGACATAGTCGAAATGGGTATAGTCGGCCGGATATTTGGGCTCGGTCTGCATGTTGAAGGCATGGACCCACATGTCGGTGGCGGTCTGGGCGGCGGCCGGGGCGGCCAGGCCCAGAGTCAAGGCAAGGGCAAGGAGGGGTGCGAACTGCATCGGACGGCTCCGGAAAAGCGGGTTTTGTGACGGAATGGTAAGCCCAATCATGACGGCGTGACAGGGGGCGCCTGGTCACGGATCGGTGCGGCAGCGATGTCGAAGGCGGCGGCCATCAGGGTTCTGGTATAGTCGGATTGCGGCGCAGCAAAAATGGCGGCGGCGTCGCCCTGCTCGACGATCCTGCCGTCGCGCATGACGATGAGGCGGTTGGCCAAGGCCCGCACGACCTTGAGATCATGGCTGATGAACAGATAGGTCAGGCCATGGCGCTGCTGCAGCGCGCGCAGCAGATCGACCACCTGGGCCTGGATAGAGACGTCGAGCGCCGAGGTCGGTTCGTCGAGCACGACGAATTTCGGCTCGAGCACCATGGCGCGGGCAATGGCGATGCGCTGGCGCTGGCCACCGGAGAATTCGTGCGGATAGCGGAAGCGCGTCTCGGGCGGCAGGCCCACTTCGGTCAGCGCGGTGACCACGCGGGCATCGCGTTCGGCGGCGCTGAGCCCGGGCTGATGCACGGCCAGGCCCTCGCCGATGATCTGGTCGACCGAGAGACGCGGGCTCAATGAGCCGAAGGGATCCTGAAAGACGATCTGCAGGTCGGCGCGCAGCGGCCGCATGGCCTTCCAGGAGCGCGCCTGCAGTTCATTACCGAGGACGACAATGCGCCCCCTGGAGGGGATGAGCCGCAACAGGGCATAGCCCAGGGTGGATTTGCCGGAGCCGCTTTCGCCGACCACGCCGAGGGTTTCGCCGCGGCGAATGGAGAGGTCGACGCCATCGACGGCGCGGATATGGCCGGTGGTGCGGCGCAGCAGGCCGCGCTTGATGGGGAACCAGACCTTGAGGTCGGTGACCTCGACAAGGGTGGGCGCGCCGGGGTCGCTGACCGGCGGGGTGCCGCGCGGTTCGGCCGCCAGCAGGTGGCGGGTATAGGCATGCTGGGGGGCGGCAAAGAGCGGGCCGACGGCGCCGGTTTCGACGATCTGGCCCTCGGTCATAACGCAGACGCGGTCGGCAATGGTTTTGACGATGCCCAGATCATGGGTGATGAACAGCATGGCCATGCCGAGGCGGCGCTGCAGATCCTTGAGCAGGACGAGGATCTGGGCCTGCACCGTGACATCGAGCGCGGTGGTCGGCTCATCGGCGATGAGCAGGTCGGGCTCATTGGCGAGGGCCATGGCGATCATGACGCGCTGGCGCTGACCGCCCGAGAGCTGGTGCGGGAAGGCGGCGAGGCGGCTTTTGGGGTCGGGAATGCCAACCGCGTCGAGCAGTTCGAGCGTGCGGGTGCGGGCGGCGCTGGCGCGCAGGCCACGATGGATGGCCAGGACTTCGCCGATCTGGCGCTCGATGGTATGCACCGGATTGAGCGAGCTCATCGGCTCCTGAAAGATCATCGAGATGTCATTGCCGCGCACGGCGCGCAGTTCGGCGGGCGGGGCGGTGACGAGATCGAGGCCCTTGAACAGGATCTGCCCGGAAAGCGACGCGGCCGGCGGCA
This sequence comes from uncultured Devosia sp., assembly GCA_963975335.1. Lineage (GTDB taxonomy): Bacteria > Pseudomonadota > Alphaproteobacteria > Rhizobiales > Devosiaceae > Devosia. Next base: position 2,390 of record CAXBHD010000125.1, read on the forward strand.
GCAACTTCAGCACCGAGAGCGCGGTGACCGATTTGCCGGACCCGGATTCCCCGACCAAAGCGAGGGTTTCGCCGGGGGCGATGTCGAAGGAAATCTGGCGCGTGGCACGGTTGGCGCCGAAGGCGATGGTGAGGTCGCGGACGGAGAGGAGAGGCGTGGTCATGCGCGGAGCCAAGCGATGATCCTGTCCAAGGTTTGGCGCTCGGGCCGGATAGCGGTCGGCAGCGCGTCTTCGGGGCCGGCTTCAAAAGCTCGGATAATGACATTGCTATCGAGGTAGATGCGCTGGAAAACCACTAATCGTCCCACTCGTCGCGCAACTCGCGGATGCGCCTGACAGCTTCTTCAGCGGTGACGCTTTTGCCGAGACGGGCATTGTGCTGTTGCATTTCACGCATCACGGCAACAGCCTCTTGCGCGGAAAGGGGCGGCGGCGGGGTATCGTCACCGAGTTCCTCAGTTACTTCGATCGTGACACTCACCGCGCCCGGAACGAGTGCTCGCAAATCTTCGGGCAGGTTTTCGACCGGGTAGTGCTCCCGCACGATCTTGTTCATGGCAGCTCTCCTTTCCAGTTCACCGAGCCGATCATACCATATTTCATGCGAAAGCCTTGCGGGGGTCGAAGGCGTCGCGGACGGCTTCGCCGATGAAGACGAGCAGGGTCATGAGGATGGCAATGGCGAAAAAGCCGGTAAGGCCGAGCCAGGGGGCCTGCAGGTTTTCCTTGCCCTGAAACAGCAGGTCGCCCAGCGAGGGCGTGCCGGGTTCGAGGCCGAGGCCCAGCAGGTCGAGCGAGGTCAGGGTGACCACCGAGCCGGACAGGATGAAGGGCATGAAGGTGAGCGTGGCGACCATGGCATTGGGCAGCAGATGGCGCCACATGATGGTCATGTTGGAGACGCCCAGAGCGCGGGCGGCAGCGATATATTCGAAATTGCGGCCGCGCAGGAATTCGGCCCGGACAATGCCGACCAGCGATACCCAGGAAAACAGCAGCAGGATGCCCAGGAGGACCCAGAAGCTGGGGGCGATCACGCTCGAGATGATCAGCAGCAGGTAGAGCGCGGGAATGGAGGTCCAGATTTCGATCAGGCGCTGGGCGATGAGGTCGAGCCAGCCGCCGAAATAGCCCTGCACGGCGCCGGCAAACAGGCCGACAATGGAGGAGAGGATGGTGAGGGTGAAGCCGAAGAGAATGGAGATGCGCACGCCATAGAGCAGGCGGGCCAGCACGTCATGGGCCTGGGCGTCGGTGCCCAGCCAGTGGTAATTGCCCCAGCTGCATTCGGGATCGTCAACCCTCAGGGGATAGCGGCTGCAGACCTGGTCGCGGCTGAGCAGCCAGCTGGGGGGCGTGGCGCCCGAGCCGGGCTGATAGCCATCGACCGTACCATAGCTGAAATGCACGGGCGGCCAGATGGCCCAGCCATTGGCGGCAATCTGCTCGGCCATGAAGGCGCCGCGGTAATCGGGCGTGCCCAGAAAGCCGCCAAAGCGGGATTCGGGATAGTCGACAAAGGCCGGAAACAGCAGTTCGCCCTGATAGGAGACGACGATGGGCCGGTCATTGGCAATGAATTCGGAGCCCAGCGTCAGCACAAAGCAGACAAGGAAGATCCATAGCGACCACCAGCCGCGGCGATTGGCGCGGAAATTGGCCCAGCGGCGCTGGTTGATCGGGCTCAGCCAAAGGCGGCGGGGCGCGGGCGCCGGGGCGATGTCGCTGATGGCGCTCATACTTCGCGGCTTTCAAAATCGAGCCGCGGATCGACCCACATATAGGCGAGGTCGGAAATCAGCGAGATGACGAGGCCGAGCAGGCTGAAGATATAGAGCGTGGCAAAGACCACGGGATAGTCGCGGGTGACCACCGAGACAAAGCCGAGCAGGCCCAGGCCATCGAGCGAGAAAATGGTTTCGATGAGCAGCGAACCGCCGAAAAAGGCGCCGACAAAGGCAGCGGGAAAGCTGGCAATGATCAGCATCATGGCATTGCGGAAGACGTGGCGGTAGAGCACCTGGTTTTCGGTCAGGCCCTTGGCACGGGCCGTGGTGACATATTGCTTGCCGATTTCGTCGATGAAGGAATTCTTGGTCAGAAGCGTCGTGGTGGCGAAGGCGCCCAGGCCCATGGCGATGATGGGCAGCACCAGATGCCAGAGATAATCGAGCAGCCAGAGGTGGAAGGGCCAATTGGCTGCGCCGGTGGAGTGCAGGCCGCGCAGCGGAAAGATCGACCAGAAGCTGCCGCCGGCAAACAGGATGATGAGCGCAATGCCGACGAGAAAGCCGGGCACGGCATAGCCGATGATGACGATGGTGGAGGTCCAGACGTCAAAGCGGCTGCCATCGCTGACAGCCTTCTTGATGCCCAGGGGAATGGAGACGCCATAGGCCAGCAGCGTCATCCACAGGCCCAGCGAGATGGAGACCGGCATCTTTTCAAGGATCAGGTCGATGACGGAGATGTCGCGGTAATAGCTGTCGCCGAAGTCGAAGCGCAGATAGTTCCACAGCATGGTGCCGAAGCGCTCGAGCGGAGGCTTGTCGAAGCCGAATTGCTGCTCGATGCGGGCAACCAGTTCGGGCGCCAGGCCCTGGCTACCGCGATAGGCCGAGCCGCCCTGGCCGGGCTGGGCGGTAAAGTCGCCAGCCTCGCTGCCGGTAATGCGCTCGGTCATGGAAGCGTTCTGGCCAGACAGATTGGCCAAAGCCTGCTCCACCGGACCTCCGGGGGCGAACTGGGTGATGAGGAAGGAAATGGCCATGATGCCGAACACGGTCGGGATCATCAGCAGCAGGCGGCGAAGAATGTAGGCGCCCATCGGGTCTCCGCGCAGGCAGGTTGGCTGGCAATCCAAGCGCTGGCTTGCCCCGGGCGCAAATCACCATGCGGTGAATGGCCTAGCGTGAGTGCAACACTTTGATGAAGGCTTGGCAAGCCGCGCCGGCCGAGCAGGCGTTCGCCCCTGCACAGATGCCGGCGGACTTGCCCTGCGGCGGTTTGCCGGTCAGGATCGGACAACAGGAAACCAGTGTCATGAGTTATCAAGTCATCGCCCATGTCGACAGCCCGACCACCGCGCGCATGCTGGTGGTGGCGCTGCGGGCCTATGGATTCAACCCGCTCGAACAGGGGGAAGGCGGCCTGCCGGGGGTGGGCAATATCTTTGGCCGGGGCGGCGTGCCGGTGCAGGTGCCCGAAGAAGAGGCGCATGATGCAACGCTTCTGGCCGTGGAATTGTTGAAGGACATGGTGGTGGGTGACCCGTAATGGCGCCACATTGGCATGGCTTAGGTCAGATGCGGGCCAGGGCAGTTGAACGCAGGAACGGCTTTGGCTATAAGCCAGCCGTGCTGTTAACTTTTGTTAAGCCTTTGGGCAGGAGCGACCAATGACGGTTTGGATGCGCGGATGGGTATCCGCTGCGGGTATTGCAGCAATCGCACTGGTGGTGGCGGGATGTTCCTCGACAGGATCAAATACTGCCAATCTGAACACGATCGGCACGCCCCAGCAATTGCAGCCGGTCCAGGGCTCGGTGGTGCAGCAGGGTTCATTGCCACCGCTTGGCGGCGCGACCGGTACCGTGGCCCCCGGCCTGTCGGGGCAGCCCGTATTGGGCGGCGTGCAGGCCAATGCCAGCAGCCCCGCATTCCCCAATACCAGCCAGGTGGCCGCTGCCACCGGCACGCCGTCCTCGATCGTCTCGCTTGACCCGCTGGCCCAGCCGACGGCGGGCGCCATGACGAGCGGCCCCGAAGGGGTCTGGAATGTCGTGGCCGGCACGGCGCAGTGCCGGCTGAACCTGCCCATGACGGCCAAGACCGGCACCAGCTATTACCGCGCCTCCTCGCCCGGTTGCGCCGTGCCCGTGCTGGCCGGTGTAACCGGCTGGCAGCAGGTGGGCAGCCAGCTGCAGCTCTATGATGAGAACGGCAATATCGCCGCCTTCCTGGCCCCCAGCAGCGGCCGCTATATCGGCACGATGGCCGGTGGCCAAGCCATTTCCATGGCACGCTGATCGCCGGTTGACGCCGGCCCCCCGGGGCCGGTTTCTCCATTTTGCGGCCATTGCCCCCGGACTCCCCGCCAGCTGATGGCGATGCGGCTGCGGCGCGACCGGCCCGACTGAAACCGCCCTTTGGGGGCGCCCGCTGGCCCATTCCATGACCTCAGCAGCATCATCCCGACCGGTCAGCGCTGCCTATGGCGCGCTGGTGGCGCGCGGCGCCCTCAGCACGGATCCCGCCCAAGTCGAGGTCGTCGGGCTGCTCGATGATGTGCTGGCCGGGCTGGAGGCCAGCAAGCCGCGCGGCCTGCTGGACAAGCTGCTGGATCGGCCCAAGCAGCCGGTGCGCGGACTTTACCTGCATGGCGAGGTCGGGCGCGGCAAGACCATGCTGATGGACCTGTTTTTCGCCGCGGCGCCGGTCACCAAGCGGCGGGTGCATTTCCACGAATTCATGGACGAGATCCATGCCGGCATGGCGGCGTTCCGCAAGAGCGCCAAGGGCAAGGATGCCGATCCGGTCGAGGCGGTGGTGCGGCCCATCGTCAAATCGGGGCTGGTGCTGCTGTGCCTTGATGAAATGCATGTGCATGACATTACCAATGCCATGCTGCTGGCGCGGCTGTTCGATAAGCTGTTTGCCGCCGGGATCACGCTGGTGACGACGTCCAATGTGGTACCCGACGACCTCTACAAGGATGGGTTGAACCGGCAATTGTTCCTGCCGTTCATCGATCTGCTCAAGGCGCATGTGGTGGTGGCGAGCCTGCCGGCGGCGCAGGACTATCGACGGCTGAAATTTGCCGGCCAGCAGGTCTATGCCTTTGGCAGCGGCACGGCGGTGCGCGAGCAGATGGACCGGCTGTGGCTGCGGCTGACAGGGGGCGAGGCGGGGGCGCCGGGCGTGGTGGAGAGCACCGGGCGCCGGATTGCGGTGCCCAAAGCCTGGCTGGGGGCGGCGCGGTTCGGCTTTGCCGATCTGTGCGAAAAGCCGCTGGGCTCGCGCGACTTCGTGCGCATTGCCCATCAGTTCGATGCCGTCATCATCGACGACGTGCCGCAGATGGACCGCACCATGTCCAATGCCGCCAAGCGCTTTATCCTGCTGATCGACAATCTCTATGATCGCGGGGTCAAGCTGGGCGCCAGCTTTGCGGTTCCGCTTGACCACCTCGGCAAGGACGACAAGACGGCGTTCGAATTCCAACGCACGGTGTCGCGGCTGATCGAGATGCAGTCGGAAGACTATCTGGCGCAGGGATTGCGGGACGCGCCGGTCGCCGGGACGCCGTGAGCCTGCTCAGCGCGCGGCAATAGCAATCGACGGCCCCGGCGGCGCCGGGACCGTCGACAGATAATATCAGTCGGTGAAATCGAATTCAGCCAGCTCGCAGACGTTGTTGTCGGCCGAAATGACCTCATCGCCGTCTTCGAAGACGGCCTTGAAGTCGTACTTGCAATAGCCGCTGCCGTCATCAATGTTGATCATGACGCTCTCGCCGGACATAAGCACTTCGCTGCCCAGAATGTCTTCTTCCCAGCTGTTGGAGCCGGTGTTGGAAGCGTAAAATTCATAGATGTTGTAGGATGATACGTTGTTGATCTGGACGCGCCGGTCCAGAGCCATTGCGTTAGTTGCGCCAGCCAGTGCAAAAGCGAGCGCCAGACCCGCTGCGATATTCTTCATAGTAAACCCTCAGGAGCGTTATTCGCTCGCGAGGAGGCTTACTTTATTCGCATGGTCTGCGGCAATTCCGTTTTAGAAATTTACTTAAGAGGGGGACGGCGGCCGCCGGCCGGCGCCGACCATCGCCATTGCCCATCGGGCAGGGGCCCTTCGCCCATCGGCAAGGGCCAAAGCGTGGTTTAGACGAAGGGTTCACTTGCCCCTCTGGGCCGACAGGGTTAAACGTGCGCCAATTCAACGCAATTGGGATGAGGACTAATGGCGCGCAAGAAGATCGCACTTATCGGCTCGGGTCAGATTGGCGGTACACTCGCCCATCTCGCCGCTCTCAAGGACCTGGGCGATATCGTCCTGTTCGACATTGTCGACGGCGTGCCGCAGGGCAAGGCGCTCGACCTGTCCCAGTCCGCGCCGGTCGAAGGCTATGATGCGTCCATTACCGGCACATCGAAATATGAAGACCTCAAGGATGCCGATGTCGTCATCGTCACCGCCGGCGTGCCGCGCAAGCCGGGCATGAGCCGCGATGACCTGCTCGAAATCAACCTCAAGGTGATGGAGCAGGTTGGCGCCGGGATTGCTAAATATGCGCCCAAGGCCTTCGTGATCTGCATTACCAATCCGCTCGATGCCATGGTCTGGGCGCTGCAGAAATTCTCCGGCCTGCCCACCAATATGGTGATCGGCATGGCCGGCGTGCTGGACAGCTCGCGCTTCTGCCACTTCATCGCCGATGAGCTCAATGTCTCGATCCAGGACGTCAATGCCTTCGTGATGGGCGGGCATGGCGACACCATGGTGCCGCTGGCGCGCTATTCGACCGTGGCCGGCATTCCGCTCACCGACATCGTCAAGATGGGCTGGATGAGCAAGGAAAAGCTCGAAGAGATCATCCAGCGCACCCGTGACGGTGGCGCCGAGATCGTCGGCCTGCTCAAGACCGGCTCGGCCTTCTATGCGCCCGCCACCTCGGCCATTGCCATGGCCGAGAGCTACCTCAAGGACAAAAAGCGCGTGCTGCCCGCCGCCGTCTATCTCAATGGCGAATTCGGCGTGAAGGGCACCTATGTCGGCGTGCCGGTGGTGATCGGCGCCGGTGGCGC
>CAXBHD010000126.1:0-9178 GCA_963975335.1 uncultured Devosia sp.
GCATGCATGGCCAGGCGGCCCAGGCCTTCCATGTCGAGCTCTACATGCTGCCGGCCCTGTGCCCAGACGGTGAAGCTGGTGGCATGGGGGGTGAAGACGGCGCCGGGAGATCTGACTGGCATGGTGACCGCTATGGCTGGCAGGAGTGAAGCCGGAACGGCCAGGCCATGGCTTTGTTCCCTCGCGGTCAGCCGGACTGAAGGGGCGCAGAGGCGGGCGGGCCGACGAAACCGGCCAGCATGTGCTGATCTGCCGTGGCGAGAAACGAGGCCATGGCGGCATCGAGCGCGGCAGGCAATCGACAGGTGGTCACGATCGGGCAGGCGTGGCCGGCCATGCAGCCCACCAAAGCAAAATCGGGCTCGGTGGCGCGCAAGACATCGCCCAGAGAGATGGCCTCGGCAGGTCGGGCCAGATTGAGCCCACCATTGCGGCCGCGGCTGGGCTTGACCAGACCGGCCAGGGCCAGGCGATGGGCAACCTTCATGAGGTGATGGCGCGAAATGCCGTAGACCTGGGCGGCCTCGGCAATGGTGGTGCGCCGATCGGGATGGCTGGCAATATGGATCAGCAGCCGCAGGGCGAAATCGGAAAACTGGGTCAGACGCATCGGCACCTCACACAATTGGGCGGCCCCGAAGGGCCGCCGCAGAGATCAGATCAGGGCTGGGTCTGCATGGTGGCGCCGTGCGGCTGCTCGGCATTGGGCAGATGGGTCAACAATTGGCCATCGGCCGCAGCCGGAGCGGCCTGCGTGTAATCGTAGAACAGCGCATGCAGGCCCCAATAGGAGCCGGCGATCACGACCATGGCCGTGAGCAGGCCGGCCGGGACGCTGCCCATGGCGGGAACCAGCCGCTTGAGGCTGAGGCCCGAGGGGGTGGGATCGGCGGCGATCAGGAAGAGCGTGCCCATGATCAAGGCATGGCCGACAAGATCGATACGGCCGAAGGGGTAAACCGCGGTGATGAAGATGACCAGCAGGGCCACGGCCGAGAGGCGACGGATCAGCGGCGTCCAGAGCAGGCCAAAGCCCATGGAGAACTCGGCCACGCCAGCCATCGGGATGAAGGTGTCGCGGGCCATGCCGAAGGTCAGAAAGGGACGCTCTTCAACCAGGGGATAGAACCATTCGGCATAGGCGAATTTTTCGAGGCTCGACCACATGAGGGCGATGGCAACGCCCCAGCGCAGAATGGCGAAGCGATGCTTGTAGAATTTGCCGGCCGGATCGGCAGCCAGCGCCAGATAGCCGGCCACGCCGACGCCCAGCGCCAGGTAATCGAGCAGATGGAAGAAGTCGTAATCGCGCAGGGCGATGACCCAGAGGCCGATAATGCCGGCAGCGGCCAGCGGCATGGTGCGGCGGGAAAAGACCAGCAGGGCAATCAGCAATTGCAGCCAGGACACCCATTCATTGGGGGTCTGCAAATCGGGCGTCAGATAGACGCCACCCACGGCAAAGATGGCGACAAAGAAGGCGGCGACCACCGCCCGCATGAAATCATCGGCGCGCGACCAGAGCGGATTGCCCGCAGCATCGAGCACAGAATTGATGCGCGGGCCGACCGCGCTGCGTTCGAGTGCCACCGTGGCGGCGAAAAAGGCAAGGACCAGCACGATGCCGAGCCAGAACCAGCCATTGGCGAGGGTATCGGTGAGCGGGGCCGGGGCGGCGCCGACCACATAGGGCGCAAACCATTTCACATGGGCCTGGGCGGGGGTGATGGCCAGCAGGCTGGCCGCCAATGTGCCCAGCGAGAGGCCGAGGGCCACTCGCCTGGCTCTGGGTTCGGGGGCGTCTTTGCGAGGTGTCACGTTGAACTCCGTCAATCCGCATCAGTGCGGCTTGAAGGGGCAATAACATGCAGGAAAAATGCATCTTTGATCTCGATCAAGCGGCGCTCCCCTGCCCCATGCCATTGAAGCCGCCATGAGACGGGAAAGGATTGCAGCATGGACGTGGTAAAATGGGGCGCCGCCGGTATCTTGGCCGTCGCCTTTGTCGGGGCGCTGCTGGTGCGCGAACAACCGGCCGGGGCCGTGGCGCTGCTGCCGCTGCCTGCCGCCTGTGGCGCCATGACCGGTGAGCATGGCGGTGTGTCCATGCAGGGCCATCTCGACATGATGGCGGCCGATGCCGATGCCGGCCATGCCGCGCTGATCCAGACCATGGAGCCGATGCATTCCGACATGATGGCCGGCATGACCGCCGAAGCCTTCGAAACCGCCTTTGTCTGCTCGATGATCCCGCACCACCAGGGGGCGGTGGAAATGGCGCAGGTGGCGCAGGCCTATAGCACCGATCCCTGGGTGCTGATGTTTGCACAGGAAATCATCGCGGCCCAGCAGGTGGAAATCGGCGAGATGCAGGCCTGGCTGGCGCGACGGCCCTGACGGCAGGCGCCACGGGCGGGACGCCTCGATAGCGGGCGCCCGCCAGTCCCAGAGCGCCCGTGATCGCCCTTACTGGCCGGCGCGCTCGGCAGCGGGAATGCCGTTTTCCAGATCGGCGATGAGCGACTTCATCTCGTCAATCTCGCGAACCTGCGCGGCAATGATCTCATCGGCGAGGGCCCGGACGCGCGGGTCGCTGATATTGGCGCGCTCGCTGGTCATGATTGCTATGGAGTGATGCGGAATCATGGCCTTCATATAGGCCACGTCATCAACGGTTGCCTGGCTGCGCACGAGCCAGAGAGACAGGCCGAAGACCAGAACGCTGCCGACGTGGATGGCGATATTCGCGGCTCGGTTTGGGTACATCTTGATCATGAACAAAAGCATGATCGCAGCCATGGCGGCGCCCATGACCAAAGCCATCCACATGCGGGTCTGACTGAAAGACACATGGTCGAGCGCATAAGTGTTCAGATACATCAGGCCGAACATGACCAGGGTGGACGTGGCGATCATCGCGCCAAAACGCCTATAATTCATCGTGCTCTCCTTTGGTCGGGTTAGCCGGACCAACAAGCGGAAGCCCGGAGAGTTCCGTCAGCAGCGACACTGCGGCACCTGCTGGGTGCAGAAAACGGACGGCAAGGAAGGCTGGCCGGCGCCAGGCGCGATTGCATGATCGCGCACGCCTTGACCTTGCGACCGACAGCCCGCGGCGGGCTTTCCCGTCACGGAAAGTTCGTCTCGGCATGAGATGGATTGTGGCAGCAAGCCGCCGTGAGATGCCACAATGACCGACCGTCAGAAGACGCGCGAGCGCCCCAATCCGCGCCGTGCCTTTGCCCAGAGTTATGGCTCCCTGCTACATGAAGGCTTCAGCCGCCGCACCGTGCTCAAGGGATTCCTGGCCAGTTCGGCCGTCGCGGCGCTGGGTGCCGGCGCCGGCATGCGAAGTGTTGCCGCTCAGGAAGGGGCCTCGACGCTGACCTTTACCGAGCTCAAGCGCGTGCGCGATGCCGAGGACCATTGGCCCGAGGGTTACGACCGGCAGGTGCTGCTGCGCTGGGGCGACGCGATCTTTGCGGACAGCCCGGCATTCGACCTCGCCACCATAGACGGCCCGGCCGCCGAGCGGCAGTTCGGCTACAATAACGACTTCACCGCCTTCCTGCCGCTGCCGCTCGGTTCGACCGCGTCGGATCGCGGGCTGCTGCTGGTGAGCCATGAATATGCCTCGCCCTACCTGATGTTCCCCGGCCTCACCTATGACGACTATCGCGACAAGCTGACCGATGCGCAGATCCGCACGGTAATGGCATCCACGGGCGTCAGCATCGTCGAGATCAAACGCAATGGTGCGATGTGGGAAGTGGTCAAGGAAGGCGAATATAACCGCCGTATCCATATGGGCACCGAGATGGTGATGTCCGGCCCGGCCGCCGGCGACGACCGCCTCAAGACCAAGGCCGACCCGACCGGCACCGTGGTGTTCGGCACGATTTCCAACTGCAATGGCGGCGTGACGCCATGGGGCACCATGCTGTCGGGCGAAGAAGGCGCGATGGACGTGTTTGCCGGCGATTACACGACGCTGGGTAACCAGGAACTGGTGGAACGCCAGGGCTGGGACGAGGATGAGAACGACATCTATTCGGTGTCGCGCGTCGAGCCGCGCTTCAAATTCGAGAACGAACCCAATGAATGGATGAAGTTCGACTGGGTCGTCGAGATCGACCCGATGGACCCCAGCTCCAAGCCGGTCAAGCGCACGGCGCTGGGCCGGATGACGCATGAGGGCGCCCAGGTCAGCGTCGCGCCCGATGGCCGCGTCGTGATATTCATGGGCGACGATGACGATTTTGAGTATCTCTATCGCTTCGTCACCGAGGGCAAGTACAATCCGGACGATCGCGCCGCCAACAAAGACCTGCTCGACCACGGCACGCTGTCGGTGGCCAAATTCGCCAGCGACGGCACCATGGAATGGGTGCCCCTGGTGGCGGGCCAAGGCCCGCTGACGGCCGAAGCCGGCTTTGCCACGCAGGCCGATGTCGTGCTCAACACCCGCGCCGCGGCCGATCTCGTCGGCGCGACGCCGATGGATGCGCCGGAAGGCTTCATCCCCCATACCGGCACCGGCAAGCTCTATGTCGCCATGACCGAGAACGAGGACCGCCTGCCGGCCGGCGAAGACGCGTTCGAAAGCGTCAACCCCGCCAATCCGCGCGGTCCCAATCCGCATGGCCATCTGCTCGAACTGGTGCCGCCCGGCGCCCCCGACGCGCCCGACCATGCCGCGGACCGCTTCTCCTGGGATGTGTTTGCGCTATGCGGTGACCCGGCCAAGCCGGAAGACGAAGCGCTCTACCACGCCGATACGAGCGAAAATGGCTGGTTTACCGATCCGGACAATATCGGCGTCGATCCGGCGGGCCGCATCTGGGTGACCACCGACGGCCCGCCGCCCGATGGCATGGCCGATGCGGTCTATGCCATGGATACCGAAGGCCCGGGCCGGGCTCTGCCACGCCTGTTCTACATCCCGCCGACCGGCGCCGAAGCCTGTTCGCCGACATTCACGCCCGATGCGACAAGCCTCTTCATTTCGGTGCAGCATCCCGGTGAGCTGCGCATGGACGATATGGAGGATGCCGTATCGATGGAGGAGGCCGGGACCAACTGGCCTGACTTCGTTGACACCATGCCGGCTCGGCCATCGCTGGTGGTGTGCACCAAGCGCGATGGCGGCGTGGTGGGCAGCTGAACACAGGGCGGCTATCCGATCCCGCCCCCTGCCAATCGAGCGTCCACCTTCAATCCCTCCCCTGATGGGGAGGGATTGAAGGTGGATGTCCTCAGCTTGTTTTGTGCGTGTAACGCAGCCCAACCCCTTCACCCCAAAAAGGGGGGAGGGCTAAGAAAAGCTCATTCCGGCAATGCCATCGCAGCGATCACGTCGGCCCAGCTCACGAACTTGAAGTTGCGCGTGAAACCCTCGTTGCGGTCGTCCTGGACCACCATCAACCCGGCCGGGAAAGTCTCCGACAGCGCCATAGTGGTCACGTCGAGCCCGTCGGTTTCCGAGACCGGATCGGTGGCGCCAGTGCCGATGTCAAACGAGCCGTAGCAGGGCTGGCTGCCATCGGCATCAGGCTGACGCGCATAGAGCACATAGCGGTTGACGCCTTGGGCCGAGGCCAGCACATAGCCGCCATTTTGCGCTGTCTTGACGATGGCGAGGCCCTCGATATCGTCCTCGGGGAGGCAGGCCGAACCCACGGCATCGACGAGGTAGCCAGCCGGATCGGCATCGGGAGCGGCGGCAAAGCGCCAGAGACCGCCATCTTCCTCGCCGACATAGATGAAGCCGAGTTCGTCATCGGCGACCACGCCTTCGGGCTGCGTCGGCACGGCCAGTTCGCGGGCAAAGGTCAGCGCCAGCTTGCCACCGGCAAGGATGACTTCCCATTGCATGATCTCGCCGGTCTTGAAGCTGGCGAGCACGAAGAGCCGCGCGGCTGCCGCGTCGTAGCTGAGGCCTATGCCGTAGATGTCGTCCTCGATCTGACGCGGCGCGCCGGGGAACGAGAAGGGCGAGGCCGGGGTCAAAATGCCTGTCGCGTCGACCGTGTAGAAGACGATGGTATCGTCATTGCGGCGCGAGGCGGTGACAAGGGTCAGTGTCTCGCCGCCCAGCGTCACATCCTGCCGGATATCGACATTGTTGAGCCGCCCGTCCGGGAGGCGCTGCACGATCCTGCCGTCAAGATCGAAGACGACGAGGCCAACATCCTTGTCGGTGCCGATGACCCGGCTCAGCGCCGGGTCGGCCTGATTGATCCAGATCGCCGGGTCGTCGGGGTCGATATCGACATTCTCGGTTTCGAGCGTCGCGGCGACGGTCGCAAAGACCGGCTCGGATTGGGCGAAGACGGGACAGGTCGACAGCAGACAAAATGCCGCGATGGCGGTGCCGATATGTGCCCTAGTCATCGATTTCGGCTTCCGTCACCGGAACAGTGAAGGAGATGGCGAGCGTCTTGCCGTCCTTGGAGGCCGTCGCAAAACCACCGATCAGACCAGTGGGTGCGGTGCCATCGGCGGCCACATTACCCTCGTTGAGCGCAAGATCGAGCGAGCCTGAATCGATCAGGCCTTCCTCGTTGACGATGGTACTTTTTTCCACCCATTCCCATTCGAACTGCACTTCCAGGCTCGCCTTGGCGCCCACGGGGAATTCCTCGCCGGACTCGATGACATAGCTCAGCGGCAGGGTGGCCGTGTTGAAATCGGCATTGGCGAATTCAAGCTCGATCGTGCGTTCGATATCATTCATCACCGCGTTGACGGCGACTTCGAAATCGATGAGGGCGAGGCCGCCGGCATCATTGTGGCCATATTCGCGCTTGCCGGTAACAGCCGCATCGGGCGCGGCGGCAAGGTCGGGCAGGTTGATGTTGAAGCCATAGCCGCCAAATTCGCCGACCATGACGAAGTGTGGCGTGGCGCCGAGCCAGGCGGTCGGCGCGGGGGCGGCTTGGCCCAGCGTCGCGGTGGTGTTGACCGCCTGATCGTCTGGCGACAGGTTCTGCGCCAAGACGGCCGGGACTGCCAGGCCTCCGAAAACGATGATAGCAAGCGACAGGGCGGAGCGGATCATGGGGACACCGATGAGCTGAAGACGACTATCTGTCCATCAGCCAGATGACGCGCCGATGACTGCGCCAGCAGGCGGCCCGGTCGATGGCGGGGACGCGATTAGGCAGACAACCCGGTGCGCAGGGCTCGATGATCACCGCGCGCCGTCACCACACCGCATGGCACCAGTTGCCCCAAGCCATTGAGGGGAGCGGCCAGGGCGATCGACGCGCGGATTGCAGCCAGACCATCGGCCCAGACCGGCCGGACCGAGCGGGCGAAGATGCACCGCATGGCCGAGGGCAGCCGATTTGGCGATGCCGCGGACAAAGGGAGAGGACAAACAGGAAATTGTGGTGCCCGGGACCGGAATCGAACCAGTGACACGCGGATTTTCAAAACGCGATAGACGTCCGGTTTACGGTCGTCTCGGGCTACATGTCGCATCTATGTTGCGCCGTCATTTTGGAAACATGGATATGCCGCAGCGATTGAAGTCACGGACTACCGGGGCGTAGGGCAGCCGGCTCCCATCCACCTCCGCATCGTTGAGCGAAATTAACCGGATTGCATGCCGGTGGCGGTTTATCATGATCCTGCTAATGGGGATCCAGCCGGAGCGCGATAAATTGCCCGCCAATGAGCGCCGAATGGCATTAGTCAGAATATCGACGGCTTCGAGGCCGGGTTCGGCGACGTCCGAGAAGCGCATGCTCTCCATCATCGCCAGCCTCAGGTCAAACCAAGTCGAACTTGAGTGATCGCCACCGGAGAACTGTAGTTTGTACTCCGACGGCTCCCTCTGAAACCGCTTCATGGCGGTGTAGTTTCCTTCGATGACCGCGGGGAAGGGCTTGCGGAGCGACTGTGACTCGATCATTGGCAACACGGCTGTCTGCCACCACTGCTCCCAGGGAACCGTACCCCCTTTGCCCTTCGCATCTATTACCCAGTTGAACATCCCAAGCTCTCGAAATGCACGAACCGCGAAGTAGAGTTGGGCGTGTCCGAGGACATCGTAGATCAAGGCGGTTTGGGCAGTTGCCTGGACGTACAGTTGCAACGGCATCTCTTCTAGACGCCTGCGCAAGTCCCATACACCCGCAACCACGTTGGGGTGGTGCTCCTCAGTCAAATAGCCTGTGACCGCGTGTTCCTGTTTCTTCTTGTGCCCCAAGATGGCTTCTTGGTCATGCAGCCCCATGTCTATCGCAACGACTTCAAAAAAGGCCCCAACGCGCCGTAGCAGCGCGACCACCTGCCCAATCTGCGCCTCGTCCAGCAAGCGTCCCTTCACTTCGCCGTTGTGTTTGGAGAGGCTGGGCCGCAAGCGACTGTAGAGCCTCTCAAAATATGGCAGGCGCCCGGTCGGTATCACGAGTGCGCCAACGGCGGACACCGATGTCGCCCGCTCGCTGAGCGCAAATGTTCCGGACTCATCTATGAAGATATGCATGACCTAAGCGAAAACCTCCGTTTCACGATGCAAGCCTGCAGCAACTGTGATCCGATAAGAGGTGAAGAACACCGCATCGTTCCGACTCGCGGTTTCCACTTTTCTGCCGTCGGTTATGGAGAACCAGCCGAACTGGCTGCGGACGGTCGCTGACCGCAGCAACCAGCCTGCCGACCGGTGCAGCATCACACAAGCGTCCCGGCTATAAGCGAACAGGTTGGACATTTCGGGCTCAATTGCCCAGTCATCACCGTACGACATACAGTTGGCATCGTCCTCGACGTACCTCAGTTCGGGTTCCGAGCGATCGCCTGCTAGCTCCAGCCATAAACCCAACGTCTGACTGCTATCTGCAATTTTAGTCGAAGTCAGAAAGCCCAAAGCTGGGCTGCCATAAACGCTTGCTCGTATGAGTTCCCCCTGCACCGCGTCTCCGACGCGTTTCACCGAGATGTCGGGAATGCTTCGCATGTCGCCCTCCATGTCACGCCTGTGTCGCGCGGCGCAGCCGTACGATAGCGGACGGGCCTGATTCCTCTATGACTTAGCTGCACGCAACACGCGCAACATGTGCGAGCAATGCGACGCCGCTATCTTAGTTTTAAACTACTGATTTCATAGGGAACGGCGGTGGTGCCCGGGACCGGAATCGAACCAGTGACACGCGGATTTTCAATCCGCTGC
>CAXBHD010000127.1:0-9123 GCA_963975335.1 uncultured Devosia sp.
GTGGTCGGCATCATCAAGGCATTGGTCAAAACTGCATGAGCGCTCCCTTTCGCAAACTCGCTTTGATCGGCATCGGCCTGATCGGCTCTTCCATTGCTTTGGCCGCGCGGCGGCAGGGCCTGGTTGAAACCATTGCCATCGCCACCCGCAAGCAGGAGACGCTGGACGAGGCGCGTGACCTCGGCCTGGGCGACCTTTATACGCTCGACGCGGCCGAGGCGGTGCGCGGCGCCGATCTGGTCATCCTGTGCACCCCGGTGGGGGCCTATGAAAGTGTCATCGGCACCATCGCCCCGGCGCTGGAGCCGGGGGCAATCCTTTCCGATGTCGGCTCGGTCAAGGGGCATGTGGTCAAGGTGCTCAAAGGCCATGTGCCCGCCGGCGTCAGCCTGATCCCGGCCCATCCCATTGCCGGCACCGAGCATTCCGGCCCGTCGGCCGGTTTCCCGGAGCTGTTTGCCGGCCGCTGGTGCGTGCTGACGCCGGGGCCCGAGGTCGAGGCGGCGCAGACGGAAAAGCTCGCCGCCTTCTGGCGCGCCATGGGCAGCCAGGTCGAGTGCATGGAGCCGGGCCACCACGACATGGTGCTGGCCATTACCAGCCATATTCCCCATCTCGTCGCCTATAATATCGTGGGCACCGTGGCCGATCTCGAGGCTGCTACGCAGTCGGAAGTCATCAAGTTCTCGGCCTCGGGCTTTCGCGACTTCACCCGCATTGCCGCCTCCGACCCGGTCATGTGGCGCGACGTCTTCCTCACCAATCGCGATGCGGTGCTCGAAATGCTGGGGCGCTTTACCGAGGATCTCAGCGTGCTGCAGCGGGCGGTGCGGACCGGGGACGGGCCGGCGCTCGAAGCCATGTTCACCCGTACCAGGGCCATCCGCCGCTCGATCATCTCGGCCGGCCAGGAAACCGCCGCCGCCGATTTCGGCCGGCCGCATGAGGCGCCGCCGGCGCCCCAGTCCGACAGTGACGAGGCCTAGTAAAGCGGGCCGATCGTGGCGATCGGCACGAGGCCGGACAGGACGGCGCCGGCCCGGAAGTTGAGCTGGTTGGCATAGCTGCCATCGGGGCCGGGCGTGCCCAGCACCAGGGTGCGCCATGGTTCTTCCAGCAGCGGGCCGATGCGTTCGGCCACGCCGGTCGAGGTAATGGCGAGCTGGCCCTCGAGCTGGCCCTGCGGGTCGAGCGCCAGCGTGCCGCTGGCGTCGAGCGTGGCATCGGCATCGGTGCCATGCACGGCCACCACACTGAGCTGGCCATCGGCCGCCTGCAGCGTCGCCAGCATATCGGGCGCGCCCCAATTGCGGATATCGTCGGGCAGGCCGCTGAGCTCGAGCTGGATTTCGGCATTCGCGTCGCTCAGCGTCAGGCCGGGATAGGCCAGCGCATTGGTGCGCAGATAGCCCGCCAAAGCCGCCGTCTGGCGCTGTCCATCATGCTGCTCGGGAATGTCGAACAGGTGCAGCTCGGCCAGCGGGGTCTGGGCAATGGTGCTCTGGCCCAGCAGCGTATCGGACCAGACCAGGTCTGCGCCCGAGATCGAGGCGCGGGCAATGCGCCAGTCGCTGAGCCGGATACTGGCCTGCAAAGCCGACCAGTCGAGCTGGTTGCGCGAGCCGGTAAAGGTATCGGTGATGTCGAGCGGCCCCAAAGCCGAGAGCAGCATATGGGTGGGGGCATAGACCAGCACGCTGGCGCGCAGGCCGGGCAGTGCGATGACGGCATCGCCGCTGACCAGGCGCGCCTGGGCGCAGTCGGCGTCAAAGCGGAAGGGAAAGCCGCCAATGGCGAGCGTGCCGCAGGTGAGCTGCGGCGCGACAATGCCGTCGGCCTGCGCCTGCGCCTCGATCTGCTGCCGGACCACGCCGGCCAGCACCAGCCAGGCGGCGCTCCAGAGCGCGACGACGGCCAGCACCACGCTGCCCAGAATAATGATTCGTTTCTTCATGGCTGGCACTCTTAGCGTCAGGGGGACAAAAGCGCCATCGGCTGGCCCGACACGGGCAGTGCAAACCGGGTCGCTTGGGCAATGCAGGGCCGCTATGGCGGGTTAGCAATTGTTCCTTCCGGTACGATTGCCTATGGTTTGGAACAGGATAGGGCAATGGCAGAACTTAGCAGCGAAACCGGCACATATTGGGTCTTTGGCTATGGCTCGCTGATCTGGAATCCGGGCTTTGCCTTTGTCAGCGCCCAGCAGGGCCTGCTGCGGGGGGCGCATCGCAGCCTGTCCATCATCTCGCATCACCATAGGGGCACGGTGGAGCGGCCGGGCCTGGTCTTCGGGCTGGCGCGGGGTGGGTCATGCCGCGGCATGGCCTTTGAAGTGGCGGCTGGCGACTGGGCCGAGGTGCAGGCCTATCTGCATGCCCGCGAACAGGTGACGGCCGTCTATCGCGATGTCGTCCGGCCGGTGCAGCTGGCCGATGGGCGGCGCATCAGCGCACTGACCTTTGTGGTCGATGAGCGGCATGAACAGTTTGCCGGCAAGCTGGCGCCCGAGCAGCAGCTGGCCATGGTGCGCGCGGGCGTCGGGCTCTCGGGCCGGAATGTCGATTACGTGCTCAACACGGCCAGCCATCTGCAAAGCCTGGGCATTGTCGACAGGCAATTGCAGGCACTGGCCGATATCCTGCGGGCCGAGCTGACCAGCGCCGCCTGAGCCACAGCAATGGCGGCCGTTCAGGCGGCCTGGGCTGGTGCCAGCGGCTCGGCGCCTTCAAGATCGAAAATGGTGGCGAGGCGTTCGGTCGGGGCGTCCTGGGCCAGGACGCGGAATACCCGGTCCGCGCAGGTCAAAGCGAGGCGAAAGCGGGTGCGGCTCAGCGGGTCGCTGACGAGATCGGCGGTGGCGCCCACCCAGAGCACATGGCTGCCCTTGGCCAGCAGGTGCAGGTCGGTATCGTCCAGGGCAAAATGTTCGAGCGGCTCGCTGGTCAGCTGATAGGCCCGGCCCGAGCGCCCCTGCCAGGGCGTGTGCCGACCAAAGCTATGCATCACGACTTTGCTGTAGTTTCCGACCATCACGCCATCCCCATAGCGAGCATTGCATTGGAACAAACATAGAACAAAATACTGCCTATGTCAAGCGACGATCCGCCTGACTCCTATATATATGGGCAAAGCTGAACTTTTCGTCAACATATAGTGGTCAGGCCGTGCCGGAACGCTTTTCCTTGAGGGCATCGAACCGGCTGCGCAATTCCGGACCGATGGGGCGCCCCAGACCGTCTGCTTCGGCCTTGAGCGCCAGGCTATCGGATTCGGTTTCGATGGCTTTTTTGAGTCGCTCCATAAAAACATCGGGCGCCAGGCCCGGTTCGATGGCGGGCAGGAACTGGGCCTCGGCGGTGCCGGGCCAGATGATCGGGCTGTTGCGGCCCCAGAACAGGCCCGAATTGAGCGCCACCGGCACGACGGGGACGTTGAGCTCGAGATAGAGCCGGACAATGCCCTGGCGATATTCGGCCGGGGCCAGCGGGGCGCGGCGGGTGCCTTCGGGGAAGATGACGATGCGGCAGCCGCGGCCGATGGCGGCATGGGCCTGTTCCATCATGGCGGGGACGGCCTTGGCGCCCTTCTTGCGGTCGACCTCGATACAGTCCAGTGAGCGGGCGGCCCAGCCAAAGAAGGGGATGTTCATCAGCTCCTTCTTGATGATGTAGGCGGGGCGCCCGACATAGGGAAAAATCGCGAAGACATCCCAGTCGCTCTGGTGCTTGGCGGCGATGATGCAGCCGCCTTCGGGAATGTTCTCGATGCCGCTGACCTTGGTCTTGACGCCGGTCAGCCAGCGCAGATAGCGCAGCGAGGAGGTGCCCCAATAGACCGCCAGCGCCCAGCTGGCCTTGGTGCGCCCGCTGATCAGGGCAATGGTACCCAGGATAATGGCGATGACCGCGGTCTGGCCGATGAACAGTGCATAAAACAGCGCGGTGCGAATTGCCTGAAAGACCATCATTGTCGTTGCTCCTGGATCGGCGGCGGGTTGTGCAGCGTCATAGCCGCCCGTACCGGCTTTGGCGAGGCCGTTGCCCAGAGCTTTGCGCTCAGGAGGTCTGGGCGAGGTAACGCCGCACGGTGTGGCGCGAGGTGATGGCGGTGAGCGCGGCGATCATCGGGATCACGGCAGCAATGCCGACCAACCCGTCAAGGCCAAGGGAGAAGCGGCCGAACAGCACGCCCATCTGCGCGCCGGCCTCGCTTGAGAGCATATTGCCCGCCATGGTTCCCACCAGCATGAAGAACAGCAGTGCGGCGGCGGCGCCGAGCAGCCCGCCCTGCAGGCCGATGGAGAGGAACCGCCCCTGGAATTCGCCGGCAATGAATTTGTTGGACGCCCCGATATAGTGCAGCACGTCGACGATTTCGCGATTGGTCGCCATGGCGCCGCGGGTGGCAAAGATGATGGCCAGCACGGTGGCGGCGCCGATCAGCAGCAGCACCAGCAGGCCGGACAGCACGACGGTGCCGGCCATGGTGTTGAGCTGCTGGCGCCAGGCGGCATGCGTGTCGAGGCTGGCGCCGTTCACCGCCGCCAGATTGCGCTCCAGCCCCTCGATATCGGCATCGGCCGGGTCGGCCAGGCGGACCACGACGAGGCGGGGAATGGCGATGGCGGTCAGGTCGAGGCCGGCACCCAGCCATGGCTCGAGCAAAGCCTCGCTTTCCTCCAGCGTCAGGGCGCGGGCCGAGGCAACGCCGGGGGTGGTTTCGGCCAGCGATACGGCGGTGCGCAGATTGGATTCCATTACCTCGCCCTCGACCGGGCGGATCTGGATGGTGACCTCGCGGCCGACATCGGCCGACCAGGCCAAGGCCGATTTCTGCACCAGCACGACCCCGCCCAGCGTCACCGCCGAGAGAAAGCCCATAATGGTGATCATCAGCAATAGGGTGCGGCCGGCAACGCTGCGTTCGGGAACGATGGGGGCGGCGCCGCCACGGCGCGGCAACAGGGCCAGAACGCGCTCAAGCATGGATGGTCAGCTCCCCTTTGCTCAGCAGCATGCGCGGATAGCTGAACTTGTCGAGCAGCGGCAATTCGTGGGTGGCGAGAATAATGGTCATGCCCAGGGTGCGGTTGAGCTCGGCAAACAGGTGGACGAGGCGGCTGGACAGGTCGGGATCGACATTGCCGGTGGGCTCGTCGGCGAGCAGGATCTTGGGGCGCGCAATGACGGCGCGGGCGATGGCGGCGCGCTGCTTTTCGCCGCCCGAGAGCAGGGAGGGGGGCGCATTCATGCGCTCGCCCAGCCCCACCCATTCGAGCAGTTCGGTGACATTGGGGCGATATTCGCTTTCCGACTGGCCCAGCACGCGCAGCGGCAGCGCCACATTCTCGTAAGTGGTCAAATGGTCGAGCAGGCGGAATTCCTGAAAGACGATGCCGATATGGCGGCGCAGCTGCAGCAGGCGGTCCTGGCTGAGCGTGGCGACGTCTTCGCCAAACATGGTGACCTGGCCGCGCGTCGGCTTGCGCGAGAGCAGCAGCAGGCGCAGCAGGCTGGTCTTGCCGGCGCCCGAGGGGCCGGTCAGGAAATGGAAGGAGCCAGGCTCAACCGAAAAGGTCAGGTCACGCAGGACTTCGGGGCCATTGCCATAGCGCAATCCCACATCGGCGAATTCGATCAAGAGTGCAGGCTCCCATTGCTTGGCTTGGGGGTCAGACGAATCAGGCATTGCCAGCAGCATAACAGCGGCGCCGGGCGGATGCGGTACCCACCCGTGCCCGACCGCGATAAAGCGGCACAAATGTGGTGGAATTGGCGGGCGCCGGGCCAGGTTTGAGGAGTCTTAACACCCTGGCGCTAATTTGACTCATGTTTTGCGTCCGCCCCAGCAGTCTGGCCCCATGATCATTTCCTGTCCGCATTGCCAGACCAAGTACCAGGTGACCTACGAGGCCATCGGTTCGGCGGGTCGCAAGGTGCAGTGCGCCCATTGCCAGCAGGCCTGGGACCAGCCGCCCATCGACAAGGACGAGCCGCCGCCCGAGATCCGCAAGGCCGAACAGGCAATCGCCGAAGACCAGCTCGACGACGCCATGGGCGCCGAAGACCGGGCGGCGGCGCGGCCGGCCAAGGTCCCCGCGGAAAAGCCCGCCAAGGCGCCCAGGCCCGTCAAGGTCAAGCCGGTCAAGGCCAAGAAGGCGGTCAAGGTGGTCAATCAGGCTTCGGCCGGCATGATCGATCCCGCGGTGATCCGCAAGCGGCGCCGGGCCTTTTCGCGCCCGGACCGGCAGTGGCTCGACGAAGTGCCGCTGGCCCGGCTGCGCCTGGGGCTGCGCATTATCGGGGGTACGGCGCTGGTGGCGCTGCTGGCCCTGAGCTATCTGGGCCGGGTGCAGGTGGTGGAGCGCTTCCCCGCCATGGCCGGCGTCTATGCGGCGGTGGGGCTGGGCATCAATGTGGTCGGGCTCGATTTTTCCGATGTCAGCGCCATGCAGACCCTGCGCAATGGCAAGGAAGTGCTGATCGTCTCGGCGCAGATCGTGGGCCAGTCGCCCAGTCCCGTGCCGGTGCCGGCCGTGGTGGTCACGCTGATCGGCGCCAATGGGGAAGGGGTCTATCAGTGGAGCGTGCAGCCTTCGGTGCCCGATCTGATGGCGGGCGAAAGGTCCACCTTTGATACCCAGCTGACCCTGCCACCGGGCGAGGCCTCCCGGGTCCGGCTGAGCTTTGCCGGCGGGGCGGATTTCCGCGCCGGCGCAACCCAGCCCGCGGCGCTTGCCGCAGCCCCGGGTGAAGCCGATGGCCATGCCATGCCAGCCTCCCCGGCCGATGCCGAGCCACATGCCGCCGAGCCACATGCCCCCGAACCGCATGCCGCTGAACCGCATGCCGCTGAACCGGCGCCCGCCGCCAGTCATGGCGAGGCTGCCGCCCCCGACCACGCCACACCGGAGCATCCCTGATGGCCCGCATTCTTGTTGCCGAAGACGATCCCTCCGTGCGCGCCTTCGTGGTCAGCGCCCTCACCATGAAGGGCCACGAGGTGGTGGCCGAGGAGGATGGCGGGCTGGCCGCCGAAACCGCCGATGCAGAGCAGGGTCGGTTCGACCTGCTGCTTAGCGATATCAAGATGCCCATCATGGACGGCATTGCGCTGGCGCTCGATGTGGCGGCCAAATATCCCCATATCGTCATCGTGCTGATGACCGGCTTTGCCGATCAGCGCGAGCGGGCTCATGGGCTCGATGCGCTGATCTATGACGTGATCGTCAAGCCCTTCACCCTGGCCGATCTGCTGGCCAAGATCGACGATGCCCTGGCGGGCAAGCCGGTCGAGGTGGTCTCGCTCGGCCGGCAGGCGCGCGAGCAGTAGCGGCGCGGCATCACACCCAGTCGGGCACCGAATCGAGGGCGATCAGCTCGTCGAGCGACTTGCGCGGCCGGATGACGTGGAAGCGGTCGCCGTCAACCAGCACTTCGGGGATCAGCGGCCGCGAATTATAGGTGGAGGCCATGACCGCGCCATAGGCGCCGGCGCTCATAATGGCGAGCAGGTCACCCTCCTCGACGCCGCCCATGGTGCGGCCCTTGGCCAGATAGTCGCCGGTCTCGCAGACCGGGCCGACAATGTCGGCGGTGATCGGGGGCAGGTTGGAAAAGTTGACCGGCACCACGTCGTGATGGGCCTCGTAGAGCGTGGGGCGGATCAGATCGTTCATCGCCGCATCGACGATGACAAAGCTGGTGCTGCCCTGCTTCACATATTCCACCTTGGTCACCATGATGCCGGCATTGCCCACCAGCAGGCGGCCCGGCTCGATGACGAGGCTGCAGCCGAGCTGGCCGATCTTGTCGCGCACCATGGCGGCATAGGCCTCGGGATGGGGCGGGGCCTCCTGGTCGTGATGATAGGGAATGCCCAGCCCGCCGCCGACATCGACATGCTCGATGGCATGGCCATCGGCGCGCAGCTGGTTGACGAGGTCGGCCATCAGGCCAAAGGCATTGCCGAAGGGCTCGAGGTCGGTGATCTGGCTGCCGATATGCATGTCGACGCCGACTGCCACCACATTGGGCAGTTCGGCAATGCGCCGATAGACGTCGCGCGCCCGGGCATAGGGAATGCCGAACTTGTTTTCCGCCTTGCCGGTGGAAATCTTGGCATGGGTGCGGGCATCGACATCGGGATTGATGCGCACCGAAACCCGGGCGGTCATGCCCATTTCGGCCGCCACCATGGAGAGCCGCTCGAGCTCGGGCTCGCTTTCGAGGTTGAAGCACTTGATGCCCACCGTCAGGCCGCGGCGCATTTCGGTAATGGTCTTGGCCACGCCGGAAAAGACGATCATGTCCGGGCGGATGCCGGCGGCCAAAGCGCGTTCGAGCTCGCCCAGCGAGACCACATCGGCGCCGGCGCCTTCAGAGGCCATCAGTCGGAGCACGGCCTGGTTGGAATTGGCCTTCATGGCATAGGCGAGCAAGGTGGGAATGCCCTCAAAGGCCGCCTTGACCACCCGCACATGCCGCCGCAGCGTGGCGCTGGAATAGACGTAAAACGGCGTGCCGACCTTGTCGGCCAGGTCATTGAGGTTGATGTTTTCGGCATAGAGACTGCCGTCGCGGTGTTCGAAATGGTGGACCAATTGACGCCCCTGATAGATCGCACCGCGTGCGTGGTGAATGCGCGTCGTGTCTAAGGCAGCGCGGCGGAAAACAAAAGCAAGACTTATCGATCCGCCTCATAAGCGGCCTCGATCTGGTCGGCGACCAGCGCCTGCAGCTGCCACAGATGGGGGTCGTGAATGCCGACCTGCTCAAGATGCTGCACGGTGGCGTGCAGATATTGCGCCATGGAGCCGCGATCGCCCACTGCCCTGGCCAGCACGCCGGCAATTTCCGCATTGCTGAGGCCCGAGACATAGCGCCCCGACTGGCGGTCAATGCAGAAGGTCAGCGCGCGGATGGTGCGATCGCCGGAGCGGGCATTGACCCAGCGCGGTGGGAAGGCCGAGGGCAGCCAGCCCATTTCGCGTTCCAGCAGGCTTGTCATGCAGGCATCGATGCAGTCGGGCGGCAGACGATAGAGCACGCCATTGCAGGCGCCGCCACGGTCGAGCGCCAGCATCAGGCCGGGATTTTCGTCGGAGCCGCGAAAGCGGGTGTT
>CAXBHD010000128.1:0-9077 GCA_963975335.1 uncultured Devosia sp.
CTTCCCCTTTGCCCTGCCCAGCGGCACGGGGCTCTGGCTGCTGCTGCTGCTGGGCGGTCTGACGGCGGCCGCGCAATATCTGCTCAGCTTTGCCTATAAGGTGGCCGACGCGACCTATCTGCAGCCCTTCGGCGACCTCAAGGTGCCGCTGAGCGGGTTGCTCGGCTGGCTGGTACTGAGCCAGATGCCCTCGATCTGGTTCTGGCCCGGCTCGCTGCTGATCCTGGGGGCATCGAGCTTCATCCTGTGGACCGAGACGCAGCACCGCCAGACGCTTAGCCCGGCCTGATCGACCAGGGGTCGCCCCCAGTGGGCGGCCCCTCGACAGGCAGAGCTCGTTCCAGCGGCGGAACAGACTTTCCAAAAACACTTGAACGGTCGAGCAGATTGGCGATGATGGGCGGCAAAGCGAGACCCCATCATGGCCGACATCGACAGCAAGGATCTGCCACCGGAGGATTTCGAGACGCTGCGCGCCGTCATCCTCGAACGCCGGGGCGAGTTGCCCAAGCGGCTGACCCAAGTGGCGGCCTATGCGCTGGACCATCCCGACGAGATCGCCTTCGGCACCGCGGCCAGCATCGCCGTCTCGGCCCAGGTGCAGCCCTCGACACTGGTGCGCTTTGCCCAGCATTTCGGCTTTGACGGCTTTTCCGGGCTGCAATTGCTGTTCCGCGCCCGACTGCGCGAGCGCACCTCATCCTACGAGGAGCGCCTCAAGACGCTCGAGCAGAACGGCGCGGCACTGGCGGAAAGTACCACCATTTTCAATGGCTTCATTGCGGCCGGCCACCGATCGCTCGATGCCATCGCGGCGGCCGGCGATCCGGATGCGCTGGAGCGGGCAGTGACGCTGCTGGCGGGGGCCGAGACCATCTATCTCATCGCCAAGCGACGTTCCTATCCGATCACCAGCTATATGGCCTATGCCTTTGGCAAGCTCAGGGTGAAGTGTCAGCTGGTCGGCACCTCGGCCGGCATCGACGATGATATCCTCGCCATGGCGACGCCGCGCGATGCCGGTTTTGCCATCAGCTTTGCCCCCTATGCCTCCGAAAGCGCCGCCCAGGCCCGGGCCCTGACGGAGCGGGACGTGCCGGTGGTGTCGCTGACCGATTCGGCGTTTTCTCCGCTGGCGGCCTGCTCGCGCGAGTGGTTCGAGGTGGTCGAAGCCGACCATGCCGGCTTCCGCTCGCTCTCGGCCAGCATGGCCTTTGCCATGGCACTGACCGTCTCCATCGCCGAGCACCGACGGCGCGGTTAGCCGCCATTTGGTCACGCGTCTGAACGCCTGATGACGGCGGCAGCGGCAAATTCCACTGATGGAATGGGCATTCTATATTGACGTGAACCCGGAACCCATGTTTCATCCTGAACATTGATCGTCCGGCTGAACCGGACTGTATGGGAGGACGAGATTGAGCACTGAGCAGACCGATACCGGTGCAAAGGGTCTCGACGTCATCACCATTGGCCGGGCTTCGGTCGACCTTTATGGTCAGCAGATCGGCACCCGACTCGAAGATATCGGCAGCTTTGCCAAATCCGTCGGCGGCTGCCCGGCCAATATCGCCGTGGGCACGGCGCGGCTGGGGCTCAAATCGGCGCTGATCACCCGTGTCGGCCACGAGCAGATGGGCCGCTTCATTGTCGAGCAACTGGCCCGCGAGGGCGTCGAGACGGCCGGCATTGCCACGGACCCTGAACGCCTCACGGCGCTGGTGCTGCTCTCGGTGGAAGCCGAAGGCGTGTCGCCGATGATCTTTTATCGCACCGATTGCGCCGACATGGCGCTGTCGGAAGCCGATATCGACCCGGCGCTGATCGCCTCGGCCCGCGCCATCGTGGTCACCGGCACGCATTTTTCACGTCCCAACAGCGAAGCGGCGCAGAAAAAGGCGATAGCCCTCGCCAAGGCCAGTGGCGCCCGCGTCGCCTTCGACATTGACTACCGACCCAACCTCTGGGGCCTGGCTGGTCATGATGCCGGCTTCGAGCGCTATGTCGCTTCGGACATGGTCTCGCAGAAATACCAGTCGGTACTGCCCGATTGTGACCTGATCGTCGGCACCGAAGAGGAGATCCTCATCGCCTCGGGCCAGGCCGACCTGCTCTCCGCGCTCAGGACGATCCGTTCGCTGTCCTCCGGCACGATCGTCCTGAAGCGCGGGCCCATGGGCTGCATTGTCTATGACGGCGCCATTCCTGACGATCTCGAAGCAGGCATTGTCGGCCAGGGCTTTCCCATCGAGGTCTACAACGTGCTGGGGGCCGGCGACGCCTTCATGAGCGGCTGGCTGCGCGGCTGGCTGACGGGTGAAGACCATGCCACCAGCGCCACCTGGGCCAATGCCTGCGGCGCCTTTGCCGTGTCGCGGCTGATGTGCTCGCCGGAATATCCGAGCTGGGCCGAGCTGAGCCACTTTCTAGCCAAGGGCAGCTCCGAGCGCGCCCTGCGCAAGGACCCGGCCCTCAACCACCTGCACTGGGCGACCAATCGCCGCCGTTCCATTCCCAGCCTGATGGCGCTCGCCATCGATCATCGCAGCCAGCTCGAGGACATGGCCGGTGGCGATGCCAGCAAGCTGGCGCGCATCCCCCATTTCAAGGCGCTGGCAGTCCAAGCCGCGGTCCAGGTGGCCGATGGAAGACCGGGCTTTGGCATGCTGCTCGATGACAAATATGGGCGCGATGCGCTGTTCGCGACCGCCGCCCTGCCCGATTTCTGGATCGGCAGGCCGATCGAGCTGCCCGGCAGCCGGCCGCTGCAATTCGAGTTCAGCCAAGACCTCGGCTCGCAGCTGGTGGACTGGCCGGTGGACCACTGCATCAAGGTGCTGTGCTTTTATCATCCCGACGATACCAACGACCTCAAGCAACAGCAGATCGACAAGCTGCGAACCGCCTATGACGCCGCCCGCAAGGTCGGCCGAGACCTGCTTGTGGAAATCATTGCCAGCAAGCATGGCCAGGTTGGCGACGATACCATTGCCCGGGCGATGAGCGAAATCTACGCTGCGGGCATCAAGCCCGACTGGTGGAAGCTCGAACAGCAGGGATCGGCTGCAGCCTGGGCGGCGATCGATGCAGTGATCGATACGCACGACATCCATTGCCGCGGCATTGTTCTGCTCGGCCTCGATGCCACCCAGGAAGCGCTGGAAGCCGGCTTTGCCCTGGCACAGACTTCGCACCAGGTCAGGGGGTTTGCCGTGGGTCGCACCATATTTGCCGATGCGGCAAAGGCCTGGCTGGCGGACGAGATGAGCGACGCTGATGCCGTGGCCGATATGGCCGGCCGCTTCGGCGCGCTGGTTGCGGCCTGGGAGCGGCTGGGCGCGGGCAAGGCAGCCTAAGCAATTCCCGTATCGCCGCGCTATGCTAGATTGAGATGCAGGCGCTGCTGCGCCAACGACAAGGAAAAGGCCCTATGAGCCAGAACACCGTGCGACTGACAATGGCCCAGGCCGTGGCCCGCTTTTTGACCATGCAGAAGACCGAGATCGACGGGGAGATCGTGCAGATCTTTGGCGGGGTTTTCGCCATTTTCGGGCATGGCAATGTCGCCGGCATGGGCGAGGCGCTGCACGGGGTCAAGGACACGCTGCCGACCTATCGAGGGCAGAACGAGCAGGGCATGGCCCATGCCGCCATCGCCTATGCCAAAGCCAGCTTCCGTCGCCGTTTCATGGCCTGCACCAGTTCGATTGGCCCCGGCGCGCTCAACATGGTCACTGCCGCGGCACTCGCGCATGTCAACCGCCTGCCGGTGTTGCTGCTACCCGGCGACGTCTTTGCCAATCGCCTGCCCGATCCGGTGCTGCAGCAGGCCGAGGACTTTGGTGACGGCACGACCACGGTCAATGATTGCTTCAAGCCGGTCAGCCGCTATTTCGACCGCATCACCCGGCCCGAACAGATCATGCCGGCTTTGCGCCGCGCCATGGCCGTGCTGACCGATCCGGCGGAATGCGGCCCGGTGACGCTCAGCCTCTGCCAGGACGTGCAGGCCGAGGCCTATGACTATCCCGAGAGCTTTTTTGCCGAGACCGTCTGGCGTGTGCGCCGGCCGATGCCTGATGGCGACGAATTCGCCCATGCCGCCGCGGCGCTAATCCGGGCGAAGAAACCCGTCATCATTGCCGGTGGCGGTGTACTCTATTCTGAGGCGACGGCGGCGCTGCGCAGCTTTGCCGAGCGCCATGGCGTGCCGGTGATGGAGACCCAGGCGGGCAAATCCAGCCTGCCGCATGATCATGTGCTCAATATGGGTTCGGTCGGTGTTACCGGAACCGCCGCCGCCAATACCCTGGCCGAAGAGGCCGACGTGGTGCTGGCCGTGGGCACAAGGCTGCAGGATTTCACCACCGGCTCCTGGGCGCTGTTCAAGAATGACACCCTCAAAATCATCGGGCTCAACGTCCAGCCCTTTGATGCGCACAAGCATGGCGCCCTGCCCCTGGTGGCCGATGCCCGGGCGGGCCTCGAGGCGCTCAATGCAGCGCTGACTGGCTGGCAGGCCGACCCCGACTGGACCGACAGGGCCAAATCCGGCAAGGACGACTGGCTGACGGCTGCCGACGGCGCCACTGCCTCAAACAATGCCGAACTGCCCTCGGATGCGCAGGTGATCGGCGCGGTGCAGAGAGCACGCGACAATGCCATAGTGGTCTGCGCTGCCGGCGGCCTACCGGGCGAATTGCACAAGCTCTGGAAGGCCAAGGGGCCGGGCAGCTATCACATGGAATACGGCTTTTCGACCATGGGCTATGAGATTGCCGGCGGGCTTGGCGTCAAGCTGGCCCGGCCCGATGCCGATGTCGTCGTCATGGTGGGCGATGGCAGCTATATGATGGCCAATTCCGAGATGGTCAGCGCCATCATGCTGGGCGCCAAGCTCACTATCGTGGTGCTCGACAATGCCGGCTATGGCTGCATCAACCGGCTGCAGATGGCGACCGGCGGGGCCAACTTCAACAATCTGTTGAAGGATACCAGCCATGTCACTCTACCGGGAATCGATTTTGCCGCCCATGCCGCCGCCATGGGGGCGGAGTCGCGCAAGGTGGCCTCACTCGCCGAACTCGAAACAGCGCTGCAGGAAACCGAAAGCAGCGATCGCACCACGGTCATCGTCATCGACACCGATCCGCTGATTTCCACCGATGCCGGTGGCCATTGGTGGGATGTGGCGGTGCCCGAGGTCAGCGACCGGCCGCAGGTGAACGCGGCACGGGAGGCCTATGTGACGGCACTCAAGGCGCAGCGGGCGGGCTAGACGCGCATACAACGCGCGGGGACACCAATTGGCGCGAAAGCGCAGGGAGAGAAGAATGAAAGCCAAACTCGGCATGTCGCCCATCGCCTGGTGGAACGATGACCTGGTGGAACTCAGCGATGACGTGTCGCTGGAAGAGTGCCTGCGGCAGTCGCGCTCGGCCGGCTTTACCGGCATGGAGAAGGGGCGGCGCTTCCCCGACGATCCGGCAGTGATGCTCCCCATTCTCAAGGCGGCGGACGTAACGCTATGCGGCGGCTGGTTTTCCGGCACGCTGGTCGATGAAGACCTGGCGGTCAACCAGGACCGCATTGCGCCGATGATCGAGCTGTTCAAGGCAGTCGATGCGCCCTGCATCGTCTATGGCGAGGTCGGCCGCTCCGTGCAGGGTGATCGCAGCAAGCCGCTCGCCAGCAAGCCCCGGCTCAGTGACGACGAGATGAAAGCCTATGCGCGCAAGGTGACGGCCTTTGGCGAGTGGTGCGCCGAACAGGGCATGCCCCTCTCCTACCACCATCATATGGCGGCCGTGGTCGAGACCGAGGCCGAGCTCGATGCCTTCATGGCCCATTCGGGCGAAGGCATTCCACTGTTGCTCGATGCCGGGCACCTGGCCTTTGCCGGCGGCAATGTGCTGCGCGCCATCGACAATCACCATGCCCGGATCAACCATGTGCATGTCAAAGACGTGCGCATGGATGTGATCAACGGGCTCGATCGCAGCAGGCAATCCTTCCTTGATGCGGTGGCTCTGGGTGCCTTTACCGTGCCGGGCGATGGGTCGCTCGATTTCGGGGCGATCGTGCAGAAATTTGCCGATCACGGCTATGAGGGCTGGTTCGTAGTCGAGGCCGAGCAGGACCCCAAGGCCAATCCGCCACTGCGGATGGCGCAGGTGGGCCACCAGGAACTGATGCGGGTGATGACGGCGGCGGGATACACCGTCGAGACAATGGGCTTTCCCAAGGGGTGAAACCGGCGGCCAGCCTGTGCTAAGGCTGGGGTAATGCAGTGAACATTGAAGGCGGATTGGCTTGAAAGCAAATGAAGTAAGCTGGTTTCGGCCGCTCTGGCGTCGCGTGGCGGTCACCGTTTTCCTGGCGATCTGGTGTGCCTGGGAACTGCTGTGGACGCAGGACCAGTTCTGGGCTTTCCTCGTCGGCGCGGCACTTGTCTATTCGCTGTATAATTTCTTCTACGCCTTTCCCAAGGAGGAGCCTGACAATGGCCAGCAATCCGAACCTGCGCGTGCGCCCGACGGGAGTGACGGGCCAGGTTCATAACATCACGCCGGCGTCGGCCGGCTGGCGCCATGTCGGCTTTGCCCTGCACAAGCTGACACCGGGCGAGTCGGCAGACGGCGATGCGGGGATCAACGAACTCTGCCTGGTACTGGTCAGCGGCAAGGCGCGGATTCGCGTCGATGGCGTGGACCTGGGGGAAATCGGCCAGCGCATGAGCCCGTTCGAAGGGGCGCCATGGGCGGTCTATGTGCCGATGGGTAGCGAATGGGAGGCCGAGGCAACCACGGCGCTGGAACTGGCCGTCTGTGCGGCACCGGGAGGCGGCAGCTATACGGCGCAGATCATCCCGCCCGACCGGCACCCGCAGATCACCCGGGGCAAGGGCGCCAATGTACGCCATGTGCACAATATCATGCCCGAGGATGACGGCGCGGCCAATGCGCTGCTGGTGGTGGAAGTCATTACCCCGCAGGGCAATACCTCCTCCTATCCGCCGCACAAGCACGACCAGGACAACCTGCCGCACGAAAGCGAACTGGAAGAGACCTATTACCACCGGCTCAACCCGCCACAGGGCTTTGCCATGCAACGGGTCTATACCGATGACAGGAGCCTCGACGAGGCGCTGGTGATTGAGGATGGCGATGTGACGCTGGTGCCGAAGGGCTATCACCCTGTCGCCACCGTAGCCGGCTATGACCTCTATTATCTCAATGTGATGGCCGGCCCGAAGCGGGTGTGGAAGTTCCACAATGCCGCCGAGCATGAGTGGCTGCTGAAGTAGTTCCCATCTCTCCCTCCCCCCGAAGGGGGAGGAGATCTCTTATCCTAGCCCTAGATCATGCCAAGACCTCGGCGCAATCCCTCCCTTTTTCAGGGCGAGGCGAGGCGGGGTTAGTTCAGCGCCCCTGGAACACGCTCCTGTCGGCCATGATACCGGTGACTTCGCTGACCTTGACGGTGCGGCCTTCCTTGACCGATTTGAGCGCGGCGTCGGCCAAAGCCAGGGCGATCAGCCCGTCCACACCGCTGGGCGAGGCCGGAGACTTTGATTCAACGGAATCGATGAAGTTGCTGATTTCATGAGCATAAGCATCGAGATAGCGCGTCATGAAGAAGTCATGCAGCGGCGGTCTCGTATAGCCGCTGGCATTGGCTACCTCGATGGAGACTGGGCGCTGGTTCTCGGCCGAGACGGCGCCCTTTGAGCCATGCACCTCGATGCGCTGATCATAGCCATAGGTGGCGCGACGGGAATTGGAGATGGTTGCGTGCTTGCCGGTGGCGGTCTGCAGCATGACCGAAACGCTGTCATAGTCACCGGCCTCGCCAATGGCGGGGTCGATCAGCACCGAGGCCTGGGCGGTGACCGACTCGATCTCCTCGCCGAGCAGGAAGCGCGCCATGTCGAAATCATGGATGGTCATGTCGCGGAAAATGCCGCCTGAGCGCTTGATATAGTCAACCGGCGGCGCACCGGGATCGCGCGAGATGATGGTGACCATCTCCACCGTGCCGATCTCGCCGCGGGCGATGACGTCATGCACAGCCATGAAATGGGGATCGAAACGGCGGTTGAAGCCCACCATCAGCGTGCCGGCTGCGGCATCGACGACCGTGAGGCAGGCCTTGACCCGCTCGACATCAAGATCGATGGGCTTTTCGCAGAAGATGGCCTTGCCGGCGCGGGCAAACCGCTCGATCAGGTCGGCATGGGTGTCGGTTGGCGTGCAGATGACGACCGCATCGATATCGCTGGCCGACAGGATGTCGTCCACCGTGCGGACCTGGCAGCCATACTGGCCGGCCAGATCCGTGGCTGCCTTGTCAAATGCGTCGGCAACGGCGACCAGCTTGGCCCGTGGGTTGGACGACACGGCCTTGGCATGCACCTTGCCGATGCGACCAGCACCGAGCAGGCCGAAACGAACAGTCATGGAAGTCTCCTGCGAAGATAGAGCGCGATGCAACACGCGGACCGAGGCCCTGTCAATATGGAACGTACGTTCTATTGATGCGCGGTATTCGCGCGGAGCGTTCGTGCCATTCAAGCGTAGGTCCCATGGCCATGGACGCTCAATTCGCTGCATTGCAGCGATTTGCCCTGCGGGATGCGCTCAAGTCTCGCGGGCACGCTCGAGTATGCGCTTGCATTCCAGCAGTTCCCGCATGACGTCCGAAAGCTTGTTGCGCGAGTCCTGGTCGAGGCTGGGACTGGCCAGCATGATAGCATCTTCGAGCTCGGCGGCATCGCCGGCGGCCTCGGCCTCTTCGATCATGGGCAGGATGTCATCAATCGGCTTGCCCTCGCCGACGGCAATGACATAGCGGCTGCCCTGATCCTTGAGGATACGCTGCACACCCTTGATGGTGAAACCCTGATCATAGAGGAGATGGCGGATGCCGCGCAGCAGCAAGACGTCATCGGGGCGGTAGTAACGCCGACCGCCGCCGCGCTTGAGCGGCTTGATGGTGGCAAAGCGGGTCTCCCAGAAACGCAGGACATGCTGAGGCAGGTCCAGTTCCTCGACGGCTTCGGATATGGTTCGGAAGGC
>CAXBHD010000129.1:0-8843 GCA_963975335.1 uncultured Devosia sp.
GCTGTTAACCGATTGGTCGTAGGTTCGAATCCTACCCGCGGAGCCATTCGTTTCCTGCTCAGGTTTGGGCAAATCCCCATCATGCCAGATCGATTATGCGTCCGCCCGGGTGCGGTCACAGGCTGCGCTATCGCCGCGCGGCACGACATCGGTTATAGCTGCAATCTATCGGCCAATCGGCATTCCCTGGCTCGCGACGCCGTATGGAACAGCCTGTCAACACGGAGGTGCTCGCATGAGCAATGGCATGGACTTGGACAACGAAAGCCAGATCACGCTGACCCGCACCATCGACGCCCATATCGATGATGTGTTCAAGGCCTGGACCGATCCGGCGCTGATCGAACAGTGGCAGGCCGACCAGGCCGAGCTCGACGCCTTTGAGGGCGGCGAATATACCTTCACCACCTTTGGCGATGACGAGGACCCGGAAGACCACACTGTCAGCGGGGAAATCCTGGCCTTCGTCGAAAACGAAAAGCTGGTGATGAGTTGGGTGCACAAGGACGAGGAGGAGGATGGCGAGGATCTGATCTTCGTGCTCGAAATCCTGTTCAAGGCGCTGGGTGACGACCAGACCCAGATCACCCTGACCGAACGCGGGCTGGCGCATGCCGATCCGGAATCGCGGATCTTTTCCATCGAAGCCTGGAATGCGGCGCTGGAACACCTGGCCGAAGTCATGGACTGAGCTGAACCGATCGGGCCGTCCGTGCGTAAGAAGCACGGAGGCCCTTGATGAGTTCGACCCATATAGCCTGGCTGCGCAACGACCTGCGCCTGTCCGATAACCCGGCCCTGATGGCGGCGATGGACGGCGCGGCGCGGGTGATTGCCCTTTACATCGAAGAAGACAATATTGGCCTGCGTCCGCCCGGCGCAGCCGCACGCTGGTGGTTGCACCAGAGCCTTGGGGTCCTCGAGACCGACCTGGCGGCCCTGGGCGTGGAGCTGCAGGTTCGTCGCGGTGTGCCCGGCGTGATCATGGCCGAGCTGGTGCAGGAAGAGTCCGTCGATGCGGTGTTCTGGAACCGGCGCTACGCCCCGGGTGAGCGGGCGGTGGACGCCGCCATCAAGAACTGGCTCATGGCGCGCGGCACGAAGGTGGAGTCCTTTGCCGCCAATGTCCTGATCGAGCCATGGGAGATCGCCACCGGACAGGGCAAGCCCTATTCGGTCTTTACCCCATTCTGGAAAGTGCTGAAGCAGCAGCCCCTGGCCGCCCCACTCGGTCGGCCCGCGGCGCGCAAACCGCGCAAGCCTGTCGCGGTGGATACCGATTACCAGGAACCCGGATGGGCCGAAAAGCTTGGCGGTCACTGGTATGTCGGGGAGGCTGCGGCGCAGCGCATGCTGGCCGATTTTCTCGACCATCGCGTCAGCGCCTATCCGGAATTGCGCGACATTCCCGATAGTGACGCGACATCGGGCCTATCGCCGCATTTGCGCTTCGGCGAGATCAGCCCGCGGCAAATCTGGCAGGCCGCGATGCTGGCGGCCGAGCGGGTGCCGGAACAGGCCGGTGCGATCGACAAATTCCTGTCCGAGCTGGCCTGGCGCGACTTCAGCTATCATCAGCTCTATCACCGCTGCGACATTGCCCGGGAACCGATGCAGGCCAAATATATGGGCATGGCATGGCGGGACGCACCTAACGAGCTGGCCGCCTGGCAGCGCGGCCAGACTGGCCTGCCGATCATCGATGCCGGCATGCGCGAGCTGTGGGAGAGCGGCTATATGCATAATCGGGTGCGCATGCTGGTGGCGTCGCTGCTGAGCAAGAATCTGCTGATCGACTGGCGGCTGGGGGAACAGTGGTTTTGGGACTGCCTGGTCGATAGCGATGTTGCCAGCAATCCGGCCAGCTGGCAGTGGGTAGCGGGCAGCGGCCTGGATGCAGCGCCCTATTTCCGGATCTTCAATCCGGTAACGCAGGGCGAACGGTTCGACCCCGAGGGCGGCTATGTGAGGCGCTATGTGCCCGAGCTGGCGGCCATGCCGGATGCATGGCTGCACAAGCCATGGGAAGCGCCCGCCAGCATATTGCGGCAGGCCGACGTGGTGATCGGAAAGACCTATCCTGCCCCGATCGTTGATCTCAAAGCGTCGCGGGAGCGCGCCCTGGCCGCCTCGGCCGGCCTGTAGCGGAATGAAATTGCGCCAACGGGCCGCGGACGCATTGCCGTTGCGCGGGCCGGCGGGTGGGCGGAAAGCTCTGCCTGGGCAGGCGGTTATGGCTTGCGGGTCCGGCGACACCGCCCTACGGTCGGGCTTTATCAGCCCCAGCAGATTGCGCCATGGCCAAGCACAAAGACCTCATCTCCGCTATCGGCAACACGCCGTTGATCCGTCTCAACCGCGTCTCGACGCTAACCGGATGCGATATCTGGGGCAAGGCGGAATTCCTCAATCCCGGGCAATCGGTCAAGGACAGGGCAGCGCTGTTCATCATTCACGATGCGGTCAAATCGGGCCGGCTCAAGCCAGGCGGCACGATTGTGGAGGGCACGGCAGGCAATACCGGCATCGGGCTGACCCTGGTGGCCAATTCGCTGGGCTTCAAGTCGGTGATCGTCATCCCCGAAACCCAGAGCCAGGAAAAAAAGGATGCGCTGCGGCTCTATGGGGCCGAGCTGATCGAAGTGCCGGCCAAGCCCTACAAGAACCCCAATAACTATATCAAGCTGTCCGGCCGGCTGGCCGAAAAGCTCAATGCTGAGCTGCCCGAAGGCGCCATCTGGGCCAACCAGTTCGACAATGTCGCCAATCGGCGCGCCCATGTGGAGACGACCGGCCCCGAAATCTGGCAGCAGACCAATGGGCGCATCGATGGCTTCATCTGCGCCGTCGGCTCGGGCGGCACCCTGGCGGGCGTTGCCGAGGCGCTGCGAGCGCGCAGTGCCGACGTCAAGATCGGCCTTGCCGATCCGGAAGGCGCAGCGCTCTACAACTACTACGCCCATGGCGAGCTCAAGTCGTCCGGCGACTCGATCAGCGAGGGCATTGGCCAGGGCCGCATCACTGCCAATCTGGAAGGGCTGACCGTCGATCACCCCTATCAGATTTCCGATGCCGAGGCCCTGCCCTACATTTTTGACCTGCTGGAGCATGAGGGCCTGTGCCTGGGCGGCTCAAGCGCCATCAACATTGCCGGCGCGGTGCGCATGGCCAATGATCTGGGGCCGGGCAAGACCATTGTCACGATCCTGTGCGATTACGGCAACCGCTATGCCAGCAAGATCTACAATCCCGACTTCCTGCGCGGCAAGAACCTGCCCGTCCCCCCCTGGATGGAGGGGCGCAAGCCGATCGATATTTCCAGCGTGATGGTGGCCGATCCGGCTTAGCCAAGCATGGCGACCGGCATTGTCCGGGCCGGCCAGGCTGATATGGTGCCGGGTCACGAGTCTGGGTGGGTAAGTTGATCGGCTTTGACGACGTTTTGCGGGCGATAGTCGCCGATCTGCATATTGTGGCCGCGCTGATGGCGGGGCTGTACCTGCTCGCCTTCACCTGCGCCGTACGGGAGATCATGATCTCGCGCACCTCGCAGGGGTCAATCGCCTGGATCCTGGCGCTGGGCCTGCTGCCGTTTCCTACGGCGTTTCTGTATCTGATCTTCGGCTGGAAGGCCTTTGACGACTATGCCACCGACCGGATCCGCAACGGAAGGGCGGCGCGGCCGCTGCGGGCCAAGGATCTGGCCCTGATCGACAACGAGGCCAGCGGCCGCTGGCCGGTGCAGACCAAGGTCTCCGAAGTGCCGTTTCTGAGCGGCAATGAGGTCGAACTGCTGGTGGATGGGCGGGCCACCTTCGATTCCATTTTCGCCGGAATCGCCGCGGCAAAGACCTATCTGCTGGTGCAGTTCTACATCGTGCGGGACGATGCCCTGGGCCAGGAACTGGCCGAACGGCTGATCGAGCGCGCCAAGGCGGGCGTCAAGGTCCACCTGCTCTATGACGACGTGGGCAGCACGGGCATGCCCAAACGGTATCGCAATGAACTGCGCGCGGCCGGGATCAAGGTGGCCGGGTTCAACCAGCGGCACAAATTCATGCGGCTTTATGGTCCGACGCGGATCAACTATCGCAATCACCGCAAAATCGTGGTCGCCGATGGCGAACACGCCTGGGTCGGCGGCCACAATGTGGGCGTGGAATATCTTGGGCAGGACCCTCGCTTCGGCCGCTGGCGGGACACCCATGTGCGCGTATCGGGGCCGGCAGCGCTGGGCTGCGCGCTGCTGTTCCGAGAAGACTGGGAATGGGCCACCGGCGAAGTGCTGCCGGCGACCCCGCCGGCCAGCGTTGCCACGCCCGGCGAGCAGTCCGTCTTGGTGATGGGAACCGGACCGGCGGATCGGCTGGAAGAATGCGCCATTGCCTTTACCGACATTATCGGGCGGGCACGGCAGCGGCTATGGATCGTCAGCCCCTATTTCGTCCCCGATACCGATATCAGGACGGCGCTATACGCCGCCAAGCTGCGCGGCGTCGACGTCCGGATCATGCTGCCCAATGAACCCGACCACAAGCTGGTCTGGCTGGCCAGCATTGCCCATGCCGACGCCATGGTCGGCCATGGCGTCGCGATCCATCGCTATACCGATGGCTTCCTGCACCAGAAGGTGGTGCTGATGGACGACCAGATCGCCACGGTCGGAAGCGCCAATTTTGACAATCGCTCCTTTGCCATCAATTTCGAAATCACGCTCTGGTTTACCGATCCGCGGGCGATCGGCGATATCGAGGCCATGCTGACGGCGGACTTCAGGGATTGCCGCGAGGTGACCGCGGCGGAGGTCAAAGACCGTTCCTGGACCATGCGGTTCCTAACCCAAGCCGCCCGCCTCCTGTCCCCAGTATTATAGGCATTGCCATGACCGCCTTTCTGTTCCGCGACGACAGCTACCTGCAATCGGCACGCGCCACCGTCACTGCGGTGCGGCCCGATGGCGGGATCGTGCTGGACCAGACGGTGTTTTATGCGGCCTCGGGCGGACAGCCGGGGGATAGCGGTCTCCTGGTGCGGGCGGACGGTTCGACCGTGACGATCACCACCACCCTGCACCCGGATGGCGACAAGACCGCGATCGTGCATGTGCCGGCCGAAGGCGGCAATCTGCCGGCCAGTGGCGAGGTGGTGACGGCGACGCTGGATTGGGCCCCCCGTTACCGGCTGATGCGCATGCACACCGCCCTGCACCTGCTCTCGGTGGTTCTTGCCTATCCCGTCACCGGCGGTTCGATCGGCACCGAAAAGGGGCGGCTGGATTTTTCGATGCCCGAAGCGCCGGAAGACGTCGATGCGCTGGAGGCGGCGCTCAATGCCATGATCGCCGCCGATCACAAGGTCAGCCAGGAATGGATCACCGACGCCGAAATGGCGGCCAATCCGGACCTGATCAAGACCATGAATGTGAAGCCGCCCATGGGCCAGGGGCGCGTCCGCCTGATCCGGATCGGCGATGTCGACCTGCAGCCCTGTGGCGGCACCCATGTGCGTTCGACCGGCGAGATCGGCCCCGTCAGGCTCGGCAAGATCGAGAACAAGGGCAAGCAGAATCGCCGCGTGAACCTGCTATTCGCCGATTAGCGGCGGCGCTCAGCGGATGGGCGGCGCGTAGAGCAGACCGCCATTGCTCCATAGCGAATTCTGGCCCCGCAGCAGGGCTGCGCCGGTCTGGGGGCCGAAATGGCGGTCATAGAGCTCGGCATAATTGCCCACGGCGCGGATGGCGTCGGCCATGAAGGTGGCCTTCAGGCCCAAAGGCGCGCCGAAATCACCCTCGACGCCCAGGATGCGGCGGATGGCCGGTGTATGGGAGGCCGCCAGGGATTCGGTATTGAGCGAGGTGACGCCGACTTCCTCGGCATTGACCAGGGCGAACAGCGTCCACTTGACGATATTGAACCATTGCGGATCCCCCGTTCGAACCACCGGGCCCAGCAATTCCTTGGAAATGCGCTCGGGCAGGATGCGATGGGCGTTTGGCTCGGGCAAAGCCCGGCGAATGGCCTGCAACTGACGGCCGGAAGCCGATATCGCGTCACAGAAGCCGTTGCGATAAGCCTGGGCGAGATCGTCAATATCCTCGTAGGGGACGTCCGAATAGCTGGCCTGATTGGTGAAGAAGAATTCCTGGAGCCGTCCGACTTCGTCGCCGCCATCGATGACGCAGATGCTGACATTGTCGAGCTCGTAGGCCGAGACCACGCCCAGCGACTGGGGCACCATGAAGGCCTGGCCGTCAAAGAAGGCGGCGCCGACATAGGTGGCGCCATAGATGGTGTCGCGCCGCTGGGTCCAGGGGCCGTTTCGGGTCAGCACATCGACCGCCTCGGTCTGGAGCGGCGCGAAACGGGCATCGCCGCGCAGGGAGCGGAATTCGATCAGGTCGGGATTGCCGAATACCGCCGCGGCAATGGCCCGGCAGAGGTCGACGTCAAAGCCAGACCAGCGCCCCTCGGCATCCGCCTGGGCAAAGCCGGGCAGCGGATTGGTGGCGCCGCAGATCAAAAAGCCGCGTTCGCGCACGGCCTCGAGCGTCTGTGCCAAGGACGGCTGGATCGTGGTGATCAGCAGGCAGACAATCGTCGCCAGCAGCGCCGGCAATCGCAGGGATAGTCTTGGCAATCATTGTTCCCTTCACTCGCCCCTGCATAATGGCAGGCGTCAGGGTCCGGTCAAGCCACGGGCGGCGAAATGCCCTGACGATTACGCCAGGGCATAGCGGCATCGGCGACTAGTGCAGGATCTGGCTGAGGAACAGCTTGGTGCGCTCATGCTGGGGATTGGAGAAGAACTGCTCGGGCTCGTTCTGTTCAATGACCTGCCCCTGATCCATGAAGATGACGCGATTGGCCACCTGGCGGGCAAAGCCCATTTCGTGGGTCACGCAGATCATGGTCATGCCCTCTTCGGCCAGGCTGATCATGACATCGAGCACTTCCTTGACCATTTCGGGATCTAGGGCCGATGTCGGCTCGTCGAACAGCATGATCTTGGGCTGCATGCAGAGCGAGCGGGCGATGGCCACGCGCTGCTGCTGGCCGCCCGAGAGCTGGCCGGGGAACTTGTTGGCCTGTTCGGGTATCTTGACCCGCTCCAGATAGTGCATGGCTGTCGCCTCGGCCTCGGCCTTGGGCGTGCCGCGCACCCAGATGGGGGCCAGGGTCAGGTTCTGCAGGATGGTCAGATGGGGAAACAGGTTGAAGTGCTGGAACACCATGCCCACTTCGCGACGCACCTCATCGATGCGCTTGAGGTCGGCAGTCAGTTCAACGCCATTGACGATGATCTGGCCCTCCTGATGCTCCTCGAGGCGATTGATGCAGCGGATCAGGGTCGACTTGCCCGAGCCCGACGGCCCGGCGATGACGATGCGCTCGCCGCGCATGACACGCAGGTTGATGTCGCGCAGGACGTGAAAATCGCCGAACCACTTGTGCATGCCCACAACATCGATGGCCACATCGGTATCGGAGACTTTCATATGCGAGGTGTCGACGGCGCGCTCGGTTGACGCGGTTGCTGTGTCGGTCATTGCGTTACCCTTTGTGACCAGTGTCAAGCCGCCGTTCCATGTAGATGGAGTAGCGGGACATGGCGAAACAGAAAATCCAGAAGACAAAGCCAGCAAACAGATAGCCGGTAATTGCCTGCGTTGGGGACGACCACTCGATATCCGAGCTGGCCGCCTGAACGGTATTGAGCAGGTCGAAAATGCCCACGATGGAGACCAGCGAGGTATCCTTGAACAGCGCGATAAAGCTGTTCACGATGCCCGGGATGACGTGCTTG
Source organism: uncultured Devosia sp. (assembly GCA_963975335.1). GTDB lineage: Bacteria > Pseudomonadota > Alphaproteobacteria > Rhizobiales > Devosiaceae > Devosia. Next base: position 7,807 of record CAXBHD010000129.1, read on the forward strand.
AGCGCCTGGGGCAGGATGATGAAGGACATCGATTTCCAGTAGCTCAGGCCCAGCGACGAGGCCGCCTCATATTGGCCGCGCGGCAGCGCCTGCAAGCCTCCACGCACTGTCTCGGCCAGATAGGCGGACGAGAACAGCGTGACGCCGACCAGAGCGCGCAGCAGCTTGTCCACCGTCATGCCCTGCGGCATGAACAGCGGCAGCATGACCGAGGCCATGAACAGCACGGTGATCAGCGGGACAGCCCGCCAGAGCTCGATGAACATGACGCAGAGCGTCTTGATGATCGGTAGCGACGATTGCCGTCCCAAAGCCAGCACAATCCCGAGTGGGAATGACAGCGTAATACCAACTACCGAAAGGATCAGGGTGATGAGCAAACCGCCCCATTTCTGGGTCGGCATTTCGGACAGTCCGAATACGCCACCGGCCAGCAGAAAGTAGCTCACAACCGGATAAACGACCAATAGCAGAATGGCATTAGCCCGTTTGAACGGCAGGCTGGGGATCAGCAGCGGCACGAACAGCAATGCGCCAAGAGCAAAGACGATGTTAGGCCGCCACTGCTCAGGGATATCGTAGAAGCCGTAGATGAAGAACTCCATCTCATTGTAGATATAGGCCCAACAGGCCCCCGAGCCGATGGCCCTGCACTCTTCGACAGTACCGAACGGCCCCACAGCGTGGCCGATGACAAAGTTGAAAAGTGGCGGCACGATCCAGAGCAAGAACAAGACGCCGAGCGCGGTGAGCACGGCGTCCACCGGGGTGGCGAAAAGGTTCTTCTTTGCCCACGCCACTGCACCACTTGAGCCGTCGGGCGCGGGTTTGGCAGGCACCAACTCAGTACGAACAAATCCAGTATCGGTCATGGCTGATCTCCTACCGCTCGACCAGGCTGACGCGGGCATTGTACCAGTTCATAATCAATGAGGTCAGCAGCGAGAAGCACAAATAGACCAACATCGTCAGAGCGATACACTCGATGGCGCGGCCCGTCTGGTTCAGTGCCGTGCCTGAAAACACGTTGACCAGTT
>CAXBHD010000130.1:0-8764 GCA_963975335.1 uncultured Devosia sp.
GCCGTCGTATAATTGTCCAGTGATCCCTGTGTCGGCCACAGGCTGGTCTCGAACATGGCATTGGCTGGACGAAACGAGCTGACCAGCATCCAGTAGACCGGGAACAGGCAAAAGATTGACAGCAAGACCATGAGCAGGTGACCGGCGGCTGTATTCATCCCGGACCGGGACGAGATGCGGCGCAGGGTGACGGGCCGGGCCAGAGCCGGGCGGACAAGAGCATCAGTTGTCATGGAAGGAATACCTGTCGATCAGGCGGAACAGCAAGAAGGCCACGACGCCAAAGCCAAGGAAAAGGATGACGGCCGAGGCCGAACCCCAGCCCACCGACATGGTGGAGAAGCCGAAATCCCAGAGCAGATAGTAGATATTGGTGGTCGCCCCGAGCGGACCGCCACCGGTCAGGACGTTGATATAGGTGAAGCTCCACTGTGCACCGAGCAGGATGGTCATGACCACGAGGAACAGCACGGTCGAGCTCAACAGCGGCAGGCGGACATCACGGATGACTTCCCATTTGCCGGCGCCATCCATCCGGGCGGCCTCGACCAGCGTGGGATTGATATTGGCGTTGGCGGCCGAGAGGATGAGGGTGGAAAAGCCCATCAGCTTCCAGCCGGTAATGACGATAACGGTCCAGATCGCCGTATCGGGATCAGACAGGAATTTTACCGCATCAAAGCCCAGCCCTTTGATGACCTGGTTGGCAAGGCCATAGCCGGGGTCGAGCAGCCAGCGCCAGACGGCGGCGGCCACGACCGGGGCGATGATCATCGGCACGAAAATGATGGCGCGGTAGATGTTGCGCGAACGCTCGGGCAGGTCGTGGGTATAGATGGCGATGGCCAAGGGGATGAGTACGGCCAGCGGCAAGAGGCCCAGAATATAGACCGCGGTATTGCGCAAGGCCTGCCAGAATTTCGGCAGGGCAAAGATGCGCTGGTAGTTCTCCCAGCCGACAAAGGTCTGCGGTGAGGTGGGCAGCATGTTCCACTGGTAAAAGCTCAGACGCGCAGCATCGACCAGCGGCCAATAGATCCACACCACAAGGGTGAACAGAGCTGGCGCCAGATAGAGCCAGGGTGACCAGCGCGCCTGGCTCATGCGGCGCAGGCGGGCGGGGACGACGGTCGCAGTGGCCATTTCGCGCTCCTTTGAGATGGTTTGACCCGCCTGCCGCCGGACACTGGAAGAGCAGGACAGCTCTTCTAGGCCCGAGATAGGCGGGTCAAAGGGGTCAGGGCATCAGGGCCTGGGCATTGGCCTGGGCGTCGGCCATGGTGGAAGCGACATCGGCGCCGCCAAACACGGCCATTTCACCCGCCTCGATCATCATCTTGACGATCTGGCGGTAATTCGGGCCCGGTATGGCATCCCAGGGTTCAAGGCGGGCGAGCTGGTCGAGATTGGGCTGCACCAGCGGATGCGCCTTGACCCATTCACCGAGATATTCGGGGTCATCGACGATGTCGGTGCGCAGCGGCAGATAGCCGATCTCGGAAGTGATGACGGTATAGCCGTGCTTGGAGGTCAGGAATTTCATCAATTCCCACGCGGCGCGCTGCTTGAGCGGGTCGCTGGCATGGATGGTCAAGGCGCTGCCCGAATTGTTGGGACGCGTTGGCTTGTCGCCAAAAGCCGGCATGGTCGTTGCGCGCAGGTCGTACTTGCCCGTCGCGCCCGCAACCAGCGCAGCCTGCAAGGCGCTCGTCTGCAGGTACATGGCCATTTTGCCTGCTGCCATATTTTCTAGGGCGCCATTGAAGTCGACATTTTCGTAGACACCAGCGTCATAGAGGTCGCGCAGGGTCTGCAGCGCCGCGATGGCCTCGGGTTCGCCGAACTTGAGCGTGGTGCGGTCGCGCGAGATCACTTCGCCGCCATTGGAGCGCACGATGCCCTGGAACATCCAGTCCGAGCCACCAGCGCCTGAACCAAGTGCACCGGCCGTGAAGCCCATGGCGCCGGTCTTTTCCTTGATGGTGAGCGCGGCCTGCTTGACGTCGTCCCAGGTCTTCGGCGGGGCATTGGGGTCAAGGCCGGCGGCGGTGAACAGGTCCGCATTGTAGAACAGGACCGGCGTCGAGAATGTATAGGCCAGCCCATAGGTCTTGCCATTGAGCACGCCGAGCTTGAGCCCATTGGGGCTCATGCCTTCAAAATGGGCGGCGATTTCTTCGGCCGGAGCGACGTCTTCCAGCGCCTGGGCGCCCCAGTTGGTGACGGCGAAGTCGAGATCGCTGAACACGGTCTGCACCAGGTCAACCGGCAGGCCGGCGGCAAGGTCGGCCTGGATGCGGCTGCCGTCAGCAGCCGAATAGGGCACGCCCTCGACCGTGACATTGGGGTTGGCCGCCATGAATTCGGCGATCAGCTTGCGCGTGGCATCGGCACCGATACCGGCCGAGCCCAGGTTGTAATTGTAGAAGGTAATGGTCACCGGCTGATCGATGCTCGGTGCCATGGTCTGCGCCAGAACGGCGCTGGAGAGGCCAGCCAGGATCGTGGCGAGGCCAGCTCGCAAAAACTGCTTGCGGTTCATCTTCGGTTCTTTCCGGTTCTATTCGGCGGCGACGGTGGCGGTGTCGGCTTCGTATTTCTTGAGCATTTCGGCCATGCCGACCCAGGTGAAGCTGGTCAGTTCGCGGCGCTCAGCCGGCTGGGGTGCAAAGGTGATGGACAGGCCCGATGGGCGGACGGTGCCAATGGCATAGGAGGCACCTGAGAGCATGCGCAGGCCCTCATGCAGCCAGGTCACGTCCGTTGCTGCATGCTGGCCGATGCCGACCACGACCGGGATGCCATGCCAGTGGCTCACCCGATCGAAGTGAATATGGCCGGAGAGAATGCCGATGACGGGCTTGCCGGCGAGAGCCTGGCGCAGTGCTTCGGTGTCCGCGATCGTCAGGGACTCCCACTCCATGTCTGGATTGGCGTCGAGCGCTGGAGCATGGTGCATTATCAGGAGCTTGGGCAGGTCGGCATGCTTGTCGAGCTCGGCCTTGAGCCAGTCGAGCTGGCCGGGTTCGAATGCGCCACCGACTTTGTTGGGAACGCTGGAATCGAGCACGATGATATGGATGCCCTCGATAATCTGGGCATGGTCGTAAGGCGCGGTGACATCGTCCGTCCGACCCAGCATGGCCGGGTAAAAGCCGTCGCGTCGGTCATGATTGCCCAGAGCAAACAGGATCGGCATGTCGAGTTCCGATTCGGCGATGAGCGTCCTGAGATTCTCGTAGCTACCCTCATCGCCGCGATTGGTCAGATCACCGCTGGCGACGATGAATTTGGGTGCCGGCACCAGCGTTTTCACTTCGCCCAAGATCTGGCGCAGCGTCGCGGTGGTGTCGGAATAAAGATGGTCATCTGGCACGGCGGGATTGCCGACATGCAGATCGGTCAAATGGATGAAGGTGATGGTTTCGGACATGCGTGATCTCCTTGCTCCTCAGGGAGCCAATGGCGAGTTTCCGCGGTTGCTGTGTGTTTTGCCGGCACTGCCACATTCGACTTGTGCGGCAATGCCTGCAGAGTTACCCTCGATCCATGACAAGTGAATGAAGGTTCATTCAGGGCATGGATGAGATTCTCGACAAGCGTGAACGGATATTGGCGGCAGCGGCCCGGTTGATCGTCCGCAATGGCCTGCAATGTTCGATGGCGGCGATCGCCGAAGAGGCGAGCGTGGCGACGGGGTCGCTCTACAATTATTTCGATTCCAAGGAGGCGCTGGTTCTGGGTGTCTACCTGCGCGTCAGCACGGAAATGGCCGAACGGCTGGGCACGCTCCCGGACCCGAATGGCGCTTCCGAGGCAGAAGTCAGGCGCTATATCGAGCGCTATATCGACTTCATCTGGGAAGCCCCCGAGCGTGCGCGGCTGTTCGACTACCTCGATAATACGCCGCTTATCAGCTTCAATGATGCCAAGGCCATATTTGGACCGCACGTCCTGCATGGCAACGCTTTGATCCAGGCGGCGCAGGCGGATGGCCTGGTGCGCGCCGGGCCGGCGCCGTTGATTGCGAGTTTCCTGCGCGGCGCCATCCGCAATGCCCTGAAGCGGCGGCGCCAGGCCGATGGGGTGCTGGCCGCCGAGGATCGACAATTGATGGCCGAGATGTGCTGGGCCGCAATCCGGGCCTAGCCGGTTCAGGCGCATAGCCGGTCGACCAGGTGCGTGATTTCGGATGGTGTCAGACCGATCTTGCCCAGATAGGCCTGGATGCCACGATGGGCCGCGTCGAGATGGTCGAGCATGGCCATCATGGTCTTGTCCTCGCTGGCAAGCACGCGCTCAACATGCTCGGGTTGCCCGCCGGCCTTGATGGCGCGCTGGCGCAACTCGCCGATCAGGCTCCCCGCCTCGGCAGTCAGGGCATAATCGGCGACGATGTCGGCGCGGGCGACACCGACAGCCGACAGCAGCAGAGCGGCGATAACGCCGGTCCGATCCTTGCCCGCAGTGCAGTGAAACAGCACGATGCCGTCCCGGGCCGTGGTGATGGCGCGCAGCACCTCGGCCAGTTGCGCGCCGCATCGGTCCAAGGCATCGCAATAGCGCTGGGCCATGTCGAAGGGTGCCTGGCTCATGGCGATCGGCGCCAGCGCGTCGAACAGTGCGATATTGCGATAGGCGACCGTGGGATGGTCGACAAAGGGATGCGCCGTGACGGTCGTTTCGTGCGGGCCGCGCAGGTCGATCACCAGCGCGAGCCGGCGTTCGGCCAATTGGGCCACGCTTTCTGCGCGCAGCTGGTGCAGCGCTGCGCCGCGCAGGATACGGCCCCATTGGGTGGTGCCGCCTGTGCTGCGGGCATAGCCGCCCAGATCGCGAATATTGTGGGAGTCCGGCAGGGGCCAGTGCCGCGTCGCCGCCATGGTCATGGCCGCCTCCAATCGGTTGGAATAAGGGGGCGCGGCAATTCATGCCGCGCCCGTCCGCATCAGGGCATCAGGGCCTGGGCATTGGCCTGGGCGGTGCTCAGCACGTCGGAGACATCGCCTTCGCCGAGCACGGCTTCGGTGACGGATTCCTTCATCATCGACTCTGCCTGGCGGTAGTTCGGGCCCGGAAAGGCGACATTGGGCGTGAGGCGTGACAGCTGTTCCAGATTCGGGCGGATCAATGGGTGGGCTTCGGTCCAGGCGCCAAGGTATTCGGCATCGTCAACAATATCGAGGCGCAGTGGCAGGTAGCCGATCTTGCTGGTGATGATCGTGTAGCCATATTTGCTGGTGAGGAACTTCATCAGCTCGTAGGAAGCGCGCTGCTTGATCGGGTCCTTGGAGAAGCTGTAAAGAGCGCTGCCCGAATTGGTCGGGGCGGTAGGCTTGTCGCCAAAACTGGGCATGGCGGCAACGCGCAATTCCCAATTGCCCTCCGCTGCGGTGGACAGGCTGTTCTGCACCGCGCTGGTATAGAGGAACATACCGAGATTGCCGGCTGCCATGGCTTCGCTGGCGCCAGCCGTGTCGATCTTGGCGTGGGCGCCGCTATCGACCATGTCACGCAGCATCTGCACGGCCTCAACGCCCTCGGCATTGGCGAAGGTCAGGGTATTGCCGTCGCGGACCGTGCCGCCATTGGACATCAGGATCGCCTGGTAGACGAAGGTGCCGTCGGCCGGACCATAGGCGCCAGGGAAGAACCCCTCGGCATCGGTCTTGTCGACGATCGCCTCGGCTGCGGCCTTCACTTCGGCCCAGGTCTTGGGCGGATTTTCTGGGTCGAGACCGGCCTGGCGGAACAGGTCCGCATTGTAGAACAGAACTGGAGTCGAGAATGTATAGGCAAGCCCATAGGTCTTGCCGTCGATCTTGCCGAGGTCAATGCCGCGCGGGATCATGCCTTCGGTGAGGTCGGCATAGCCCTGGGCTCCTGCCATGTCCTCGAGCGCATTGGCGCCCAGGTCGCTGGCAATATAGATCAGGTCACGAAACACCAACTGGGCCACGTCGGGCTGCTGGCCGGCAGCCATATCGGCCTGAAGGCGGGTGACGATCTCGTTGGATGGAACGGCGACGGTCTCGACCTTGATATTGGGATGCTCTTCTTCGAACTTGGCCAGCAGTTCGCGGGTAGCATCGGCACCGGCGCTCGCAGTGGCGAGGTTGTAATTGTAGAAGGTAATGGTCACCGGTTCAGTGATCTCGGCGGCCATTTGCGCGAAGGCCGCGCCAGAAAGGGCGGTGACGCTCAGGCTGGCGGCGGCCAGCAGTTTCAGGAAAGTGCGTTTGATCATTTGGTCGGTCCTTGAAAGGGCAGGGATCAGCTTGCAGGCGCTTCGGCCAGGGCAGCTTCCTGCTTCTGGCGCAGAAGTTTGAGGTCGTAGCGGTTGAGTTCGGCACGGCTCTGGGGCAGGGGCACCAGCGCCATGGTGAGGCCCGACCTGCGGATGGTGCCGATGCCGAAGGAGGCGCCTTCCACCATGCGCAGCACGTCGGTAGTGATGATGTCGGTGGCGGCGTGCTGGCCCATGCCGACGACTATCGGAATGCCATGCCAGACCGAAAAGCGGTCGTGATGGATATGGCCGGAAAGGATGCCGACGATGTTGCGGCCCCTCAGCAATTCGGCCAGCTGCTGCGACTGGCCGAACTCGATAGTGCGCCAGTGGTCCCAGGGCGGGGTATCGCCGAGCGCCGGGGCGTGATGGGCGACGAGCAGCTTGGGCAGTTCGGGGTGAGTGTCGAGCGCGGCTTCCAGCCAGGCGAACTGTTCGGGCTCGATGCTGCCGCCGATCTGGCCGGGAGTGGTGGTATCCAGGGTGACGATATGGACGCCGTCGATGACCTGGTCATGGTCATAGGGAGCATCCAGATCGGTGCTGCGATGGAGCATGCCCTGATAGAAGCCGGGCCGGGTATCGTGATTGCCGATGGCATAGACCACGGGCAGATCGGTGGCGGCCATCAATGCCTTGAGCTGGCGATAGCTGTCGGGATCGCCGCGATTGGTCAGGTCACCGCTGGCCACGATGAATTTGGGCCGGCTGTCCATGCTGCCGATAAGTTCAAGCACACGGGCAAGCGTTGCCGACGTATCGCTGAACAGGTGATCGTCAGCGACGGCGGGATTGCCCACATGCAGGTCGGTGAGGTGGATAAAGGTGGTCTCGCCCATGGGCCCATGCTCCGGTTGCTGGAGCATGGCCTAGACCTCCGTCGTCTCAGTGGCGTGACGAGTTTGGAACAGTGTTTGAATTGACTGCGGGTGGCGTGGTGAACATCGGCGCCGTGGCTGCGACAACCTGTTGCAGCACGACGCGGGGATCGTCCAGGCGCAGCGCATGACTGGTCAATTCATCGGTGCGCCGCCGGTTGCGCGTCATCTGCGAGCGGACGCCCAGCAGGCAGGAAATACGGAAGCCAATATCCACATCGCTGAGCCAGGGCGCGATCTTTCTGAAATGCGGGATGAACAGGCGGTGATGATCGATGCCTTCGATCATCGGCCGAAAAATCTCGGGATGGTCGCTCGACTGCGCCAGGCTAGTCATGTGCCGCAGCACGCTATAGCTGGATGTGCGATCAAGGCTCCAGCGGATGGACGGCCCAACCATGGCAATGATGAGGTCCTCGATGCTGGCCGGGGCCGGATGCGCCTTTTGCACCGCTGCCTGGAGCAGGGCCAGCCGCTCCGCGTTGAGCCTGAGATAGACCCGCTCGGCGACCGAGAAGATCAGCTGCTCGACGCTGCCGAAATGGTAGCTGACGGCACTGACGCCGGCACCTGCACGTTGCGCAATGCTCCGGACGGTTACTTCGTCGGGATGCTCGGCAGCATTGAGCAGGGCCTCGCAGGCGGCCAGCAATCTCTCCGCGGTGCTGTTCTTGCTGTTCTCGCGCTGCACCCGAACATTATCGGCCCGCGCTGTGACAGGGGTATGAAGCCTGGATTAGTCGCCCTTGGGCGGGTTCGGGTTTTCTTCAGGAAGTCATGCCAGGCCTAGAGCCTTATGCTGCCATTCATGAAGTAGCGCTCGAATAGCGGGCTGGTCGCCGCACCGATGGCGCGTGCATTGCCGCCGACCATGCCTGCTTCGACCTGTGGCGCGATCAATCCGCGCATGTCCTGGTGGCTGAGATAGCGGCGCGTGCGCTCGACCAAGGCGTGCTTGACCGGGTCGGGGAAGGCGCCGTCGATGACGATGGCCTCAAAATCGATAACGGCACAGGCCGAGAGACTGGCCTTGGCAAGCTCCTGAGCGGTCTGGCCTATCCAGGGATCAACGAAGCGGCTCAATTTGCTCCAGTCCTGGGGCTGCTCCCAAAGCGCCTGCGGATCGAGGCCGAATTCAGTCAGACGTGCTTCGAGCAGATGGATGGATGCCGTATCGATCAGCTGCTGGCTTTCGCCATGCGGTCCAACGCTGCGCAGCGAGCCCAAGGCCCCGGCATTTCCCTGGTGGCCTTGATAGACCGAGTGATTGAGCACGACGCCGCCGCCGATAAAGGCGCCAACGAAAAAATAGGCATAGTCGCGGAACTCCTTGCCACGGCCATAGATATGCTCGGCCTGGCAACCGGCGGTGGCATCGTTGACAATGCTCACGGGCAGGTCGGTGAAATCGGCCAGTGCGCCAACGAAGTCGACATCCTGCCAGGATGAAAACTCCTCGGCAGGGGCGCCAACCAGCTCGTTCCATTTCCACAATTCAAAGGGCAGGCCGATGCCAATGCCGCAGATCCTGGACTGTTCTGCCGGTGTGCAACGGTTGAGGATGTCGGCAATGCCGGTCCGCAGAAAGCCAAGGATC
>CAXBHD010000131.1:0-8711 GCA_963975335.1 uncultured Devosia sp.
TGCAGTCTTCAACGGTGACGCGGGCCACGGACGTCTCCAAAATTTATGGAATGAACGCTTCCCATATACGAGCGCGTCACCAAGTACAAGGATAGCGTGACACGCGCCGCCAAACCATCATGAGGATCGGCTTCATCTTGCCAGTGTTGGCAAAACATGACATTACCGAGCAATTAGGACTTCTGCGGAATTTAAAATACCCGCTTTGGTGCGCGCGGTCCTGCCCTGCGGCAGCTTGTTGAGAGAATTGTTATGACTATCGACGCCCGCGAGAAAATAGCCTTGTTTATCGATGGGGCCAATCTATACGCGACATCCAGAGCCATCGGGATCGACATCGACTATCGACGCCTGCTCGCCGAATTCAAGGCGAAGGCCTATCTGCTGCGCGCCAATTATTACACGGCGCTGGTGGAAGACCAGGAATATTCCTCGATTCGTCCCCTGATCGACTGGTTGGACTATAACGGCTTCACCGTGGTGACCAAGCCGGCCAAGGAATTCACCGATGCTGCCGGCCGCCGCAAGGTGAAGGGCAATATGGATATCGAGCTGTGTGTCGACGCGCTCGAACTGGCCCCCTATTACGACCATATGGTGCTGTTTTCCGGCGATGGCGACTTCACTGCGCTGGTCGCGGCGTTGCAGCGCATCGGCAAGCGGGTCACCGTGGTATCAACGCTGACCTCGGCCACCCCGATGATTTCCGATGATCTGCGCCGGCAGGCCGATTTCTTCATCGATGTCGCCGACCTTGCCAAGACGGTCGGCCGGCCGCCCTCGACACGCCCGGTCACGGCAGCCGTGGAAGGCGACGCGGACTGAAAGAGGTCGTCGGGGGGGCGAGCCGCCACAGGAATGGGTGGCTTAGCCCCGCCCACCCTCTTTCATAATGCGCGACTTATCGCGGTTCCAGTCGCGGTTGCGCTCGGTTTCGCGCTTGTCATAGTTCTTCTTGCCCTTGCCAACACCGATCAGCAGCTTGGCAAAGCCCTGATCGTTGAAGAAGAGCTTGAGCGGCACGATCGTATTGCCGGCGCGGGAAACTTCCTCGCCCAGATGAGCCAGCTGCTTGCGCGAGACCAGCAGCTTGCGCGGGCGCTTTTCCTCGTGGTTGAAGCGGTTGGCCTGCAGATATTCGGGAATATGGGCATTGATCAGCCAGAGCTCACCCTTTTCGGGAGAGGCGTAGGATTCGGTGATCTGTGCCTTGCCCAGGCGCAAAGATTTAACCTCGGTGCCGGTCAGGACGATACCAGCCTCCATGGTTTCCCCGATTTCATAATCATAGCGCGAGCGCCGGTTTTCAGCCACGAGACCGTGGCTGATCACACCATTCTTTGCTTTGTCGTTCTTTGGAGCCATGGAGCTTAGATAAGTCCTGCATGGGCAATTGCAAAGTCCATGGCGTCCTGTGTCGGCCTGCTGATCGGCACCAGCGGCAGGCGCATCTCATTGGCGCACAGATTCAACCGATTGGCGACATACTTGGCCGGGGCCGGATTGGGCTCCATGAATAGGTCCTTGTGCAGATAGACCAGCTTGTCGTTGATCGCACGCGCACCGACGAAGTCGCCGGCCAGCGAGAGCTCCTGCATGCGCGAACACAGACGCGGCGCCACATTGGCGGTGACCGAAATGCAGCCATGACCGCCATGGGCGTTGAAACCCAAAGCGGTGCTGTCATCGCCCGACAGCAGGATGAAATCTGGACCGAGCTTGCTGCGCTGCATGCTGGCGCGTTCCAGATTGCCCGTGGCGTCCTTGACGCCGATAATGTTGGCATGGGCATCGTGCAGGCGCGCAATGGTATCGACGCTGAGATCGACAATGGTGCGGCCGGGGACACTGTAGAGAATGACCGGAATGCCAATGGCGCCGGCAACGGCGGAGAAATGCTGGAACAGCCCCTCCTGATTGGGCTTGTTGTAATAGGGCACGACCGAGAGCACCGCATCGGCGCCAGTCGCCTCGGCGAACTTGGCCAGCGAAACGGCCTCGGCGGTGGAATTGGAACCAGCACCCGCGACAACCGGCACGCGCTTATTGGCGACCTCGACGCAGATCTCGACGACACGACGGTGTTCTTCATGGCTGACGGTGGGGCTTTCGCCCGTGGTGCCCACCGGCACCAGGCCGTGGGTTCCCTCGGCAAGCTGCCACTCGACGAAGCTGGCGAAGGCTTTCTCATCAACGATCCCATCGCGCATGGGAGTGATGAGCGCCGTAATCGATCCTCGCAGCATTTGTCGAAAATTCCTCGGTTGGGGTTGCCACGGCAGTGCCATGGCCATTGGTTTGATCCGGCTATTGAGCCGGTTTTTGGACGGTGCACCATAGTTTTTATCGGATCGCTCCACAACGCCTAGTTGTGCGGAAGGTTTGCAGCGATCGGGGAAACTGGCGCTTAAACCGCTTGAGGCGGCGGACCGGCTGTCGCACCATGGGGCAGCAGCAAAGGTGGTTCGCCATGCCCCGACGAAGAAGCGTGCCCAATGATCATCCAGCTTTTGCCGGCCTGCCGATAAGCCATATCTGCCTGTCGACCGGGATACGCGCCGCCGTGCATGTGGCCGGAGCGCTGTCGCGCGCGCAATTGCCGCTGATCTGCATCCCCGGCTATCAGCGCAATATGAGCGATTTTGCCGCTTTCGCTGCCGGCTTTCGCCGTTCCGGCGATGGCAACCGGCCGGTCGTGCTGCTGGACCTGCCCGGGCGCGGTCGGGCCGACGATCGGCGGCTGGCTAGCGATTACAATACCCTGACCGATGCGCGCGACGTTGCCGCGATCATCATGGCGCTGGGCCTGGAGCAAGCGGTGGTGCTCGGCCAGGGACAGGGCGGCCAAGTGGCCATGGCGCTGGCTGCCGCGCAGCCATTGCTGGTGGCGGGGGCGGTGCTGCTCGATGCCGGGCCGGTGGCCGACTCGCGCGGCATTGTACGGCTGCGCAACAATCTGGCCCATGTCGAAGGCCTGCGCGGTGCCAAGGCAGTGACCGCCGGATTTCGCCGGATCCTGGGCGGCGACTATCCCGGGCTGCCCGATGCCCAACTGGACGGATTGATGGGGCGCAGTCACTATCTCGACAAGAACGGCCGCGCCCAGCCCCTTTATGACCGGCGGTTGATCGCGGCGCTGGCCGAGATCAACTTCGATGACGTATTGATGGCGCAGTGGCCGCTGTTTGACGCGCTTGCCGGTGTGCCGCTGCTGTTGGCGCGCACGCAGCTAACCGATCAGGTCCGCCGGGAGACGTTTGACGACATGGTGCGCCGGCGACCCGATACCGTGGTCATGACCATTGCCGGACAGGGCTCCCCTGCCCTGTTTGAGCAGCGCGAGGAAATCGCGGCGGTGGCGGCATTCGTCGACCGCATCAATGCGCAGCGCCTGCGCCGAGCCGCCTAAACAGGTGACCCGCCCGCGGCGCGGCTAGGCGCTGAGCCGGGTGATGCTGACCATGGCCCTGGCCTGCTCGACCCAGCGCTCGCGCCCGATGCGCCCCTTGAGGGCCAGATGATGATCGACCCAATCGACATTGGGCTGCGACCAGGCGGCGATCTGATCGATATGGTAGACACCCAGGCCGTTGAGGGCCGCCTCGATCTTGGGACCGATGCCCTTGATCTGCCGGAGATCACCGGCGCCGCTGCCGCGGGGTCTGCCCATCGCCGCCGGTCGGGGCCCGGGAGAAGGCGGCGCGGCCGGATCGATGCGGGCGGGACGCGGGCCCGGCTCGTCGGACACTGCCGCGCGCCTGGCGGCGGCAGCGGTCATGGTCCGGCGCGGGCGCTGGATGGCCGTCTCCGGCGCCGGCGACGGGCTCGTCGCAGCCGTGACCTGCCGCGTGCCGCGGCCGGCATGCAGCACCCGATGCACCACATAACCGATGGTGCAGCCCAGCAGATAGGCCACGAGGACCAGCAGCGTGGTTTCCAGAATATGGGTCAGGCTGGGCATGGCGTCGATCACGGTTTGGGCGGGCTGAAGCTGCGCCAGCCGACGACCAGGCCAATAGAAGCCACGGCCAGGAGATAGGGCCAGTTATACTCTACCAGAAATGCGATTGACGCCCAGCTCATGGCCTGTCTCCGCCCTGCACCCGCTAGAAGTGCGTATCGCTCACCATTACCACAATACGCCGATTCTGGCGCTTGCCGGCAGCGGTCGCATTGTCGGCGATAGGCTCGGCTTCGCCATAACCAACGGCGTAAAGGCGCGCCGGATTGACCCCACGCGCAATCAGCGCACTGACCACGGCTTCAGCCCGTGCGACCGACAGGGCCAGATTTTGCTGGGGATCGCCATCGGCATCGGTATGGCCCTCGACATTGATCACGGCATCGGGGCAGGCCTTGAGCAGGATGACCAGTTCATCGAGTGGCGCCTCGGATTCACTGGCGATAAGGGCTGCGCCGGACTGGAAGAGAATGGCGTTACGACCGGAAAAATCATCAACCGGGCCGGCACAGGTCGAAATATCGACCTTGGCGGCGGGCTGGTCGGCAGGTGGCGTGGCAGCAACGGGCATGGGTGCCGGAACGGCCGGCAAATCGACGGCAACCCTCCAGTCAGCCTTGTCATCGCTGGCAATGAGCCGTTCGACGGCATTGCGCGCCGCGTCATCGGCCGCTGTCCCGGCCAGTTGCCAGGCACTATCGGCGAAATCGAGGCTGCCCACCTGCAGAAGCAGCAGGGCGCGCAGACCGATCTCGGCACTGGTGTGAAAATCGGGTGGCGCGCCAGCGGCGGTGCTCACCGCCGCCGTGTCGGCGGCGGCTATGGCCAGAAGGTCGTCAAGGACCGAGGGGCTGGGCACCTGCCCACTGAAGATCAGATCGCCAGTGTCCGAGCGCGTGGCGGAAAAGGCATAGGCCGGGTCCGTCGCGGTGGGTTCGGGGGCGGGATTGTCCGGCGCGGCCACGGGCGCCGCCTCAACCAGCGGCGCGGCGGTGGGCGGCTCCACGGGAGCTTTCGCGGTGGGCACCCGGACCGGCGCAGGCGGCAACAGGGTCAGGCGCCAATCCTTGGCAGGCGTAGCCGTGGCTGCCAAAATGGCGTCGATAGCGGCAGCGCTGTCGGCGTCGATGAGGTTACCGTCAAGGCGCCATTGCCTGCCGTCGAATCGGGCGAGGCCGTCGCTGACATGGGACAACGCCCCAACCGCGGCGAGCACATCACGGGCAAAACCGGCGGGCGCGGCGGGATCAATTTCGGTTTCGTCGGTAAGGCTATCGCCGGCCTGCTCGGCCAGCGTCTCCTGCGTCACCTTCGAGGGCACGCGGCCTGTCAGCGTGAGGTCACCGTTGGGAAGCTTGATGGCCGACCAGAGATAGGGCGCGGCCGAAGCCGGGGTGGCATGAGCCACGGCAGTAGCAGCAGGCCGCGGACTGGCAACGGCCATGGACCAGCCGGCCCGGGCCAGCTGGCGCGCCGCAAAATCGGCCTCGAGTGCGGCCTTGTCGATGGCCGATTTTGGCGATCCGGTAATGGTCCAGCCAGCGCCGTCGAAGACCACCTTCCCGTCGGCGAGCCAGCCGAGCATGGCAATGGCCGTCCGGGCCGAGGCGACAAAGTTGCGCGGCTCGCCGGAAGCATAGCCTAGGGCATCGGTGGCCGAGGGGCCTGCTGCGGCGAGCAATGCCAACTTGTCCTGCGGCTGTGGCACCAGACCAGACAGGGTGATGGTACCGGGGGGTACCTTTGTGGCCGACCATTGATAGGGGCTGGCGGCAGGCGCCAGAATTTCGGCGGGTGCCAGCTGGTAACCCTGCGGGGCGGCATCGGACAGCATGGCCAGAAGCGCCTGAAAATTGGCGTCGGAGCTGGCGGTGCCGCCGAGTGTCAATCGCTGCTGCTGCAGGGCGAACCGCCCCTCGCTCATGCGCTCAAGGGCGGCAAGGCCATAATCGATGGCCGCCTGGTAGCGCTCGGGGGCGCCGCGGCCAAGCTGCAGCCATTGGGTATCGGCACCAGGACGCCGCTGCAAGGCCTCGCGGGTCGTCTCGTCGGGGGCATATCCGTCAAATACCAGGGTGCCGCCCGGTTGCAAGGTGGCGCTGACCCAGTAGTCGTCGATGCGCGGGGGTTCGAGCGTGACGATGGATCCGGCGGGCCGCAATGCCTCGGTCACCGCCTGGGCAATCTCCCGGCTGGGCGGCGCACCGGCCAGCGTGCTTTGACCGTCAACGATGCTCGCCGTACCGTATTCAAGACGTGAAAGTTGTTCGACAAGCGTTTGAGATAGTTCGGCAAAAGCCGCCGGCTCACCGGAGCCAAGGGCAAGCCCCGTCGCCACCTGCAGCGCGTCGGTGGCCGCGGAGCGGTAGCGGTCCGCCAGCATGGAATCGGGCACATAGCCGGTAATATTGATCCGCGCGCCATCGGACGTTGCGTGCCACTGATAGGGTGCGATCAAGGCCGGGGTGATCTGCACATTGCCAAAAGCAACGCCCCTGGGTGGTCCGGCGCGCATGACGATCAGCAGATCGCGAAAGGCGCGCTCCGACTTGGCCCGACCGGCGATGTCGACCGTCAGATCGGAAAGGGTCACTTGCCCCTGATCGAAAAACTGCAGCTGGTCGATGGCGAATTGGGCGCCGGCGAGCCAGGCAGCGCGATGGGGCATGCCGGAGCGCAATTCCAGTGCGCCCTGCTCCGCCTTGGCACGCGCCAAGAGCAATTGACGCGTTGCGTCATCGGGCACACCGCCCGACAGGGCAATCGTGTCGTCGGCCAGAGCGGCCTCAAGAATATAGGGTGCGGCCAGCGGGGCGAGCGTCACATTGGTAATGACGCTACGGACGCCCGGAACCTGGGTTAGGCGCTGCCGTGCGGCATCGACATAGGCCTGATCGGTCGTGGTACCCGACAAGGTCACATCGCGTGTGGCGAAATTCAGTTCTGCCCAGTCAAAGCCGGCGCGTTGCAGCATTTGGGTGGATTGGGTGGCCACATGCTCGGCCATATCGGCAGAGGTCATCGCCAGGGAAAGCGTCGATCCGGTAAGGACGACGAGGAGCCCCGGTACAATCCACTTAAGGAGGTCCCTAATCATTGCTGTTCCGATGAGATGCCCGCATTGGCACAAGGCTAAAGCATTTCGGGAAAAGAGGGAATGAAAATTGGGGGCACAAGTGCTTGATTTGCAAGGACTTTATCGAAACTGCCGCATATCGGCCGGGCGTGGGGCGGCGTTGCCGTAGAATCGGCAGGGCTTTGAGCAGCTGCGGGATTGACAGCATCCGACAAAGCAGAAAGGCCCGGCAAAGCCGGGCCTTTCCATATTCACAGAAGCATCGAGGATTAGTCGAAAGCCTTCTTGGCAGTGAACTCGGTGCGGTAACCGCCCTGGCTGTTCAGCTCGAGGTTGGCAGCGGTTTCGAAACCACCACCTGGCTTCCAAGCAGCGCCGATCTTGCCGTAGGTCAGGTTGTCGATCTTGGCGCCAGCGTCGTTGTAGACGCCCGAACCGAGATAGGTACCAACAGCGGCAGTCAGGGTCACCGACTCGGTCACGCCAGCAGCGATTTCGGCCTGCAGGCGAGTGGTGTCGGTCTGGCCGCCAGCAGCCTTGGCATTGACGGCATCGCGGAACCAGGCAGCGTCGAAGTTGATCGAGATGCCTTCGGAGACGGTAGCAGTAACCTTGCCGCCGATGGAGTAGTCAGTCTGGCTACGGAAGTTCGAGACTTCACCCGACACGGCAACCTTGAACATGTCGAAGGTGCCTTCGACCGAACCGAGAGCGTGGAGAACGCTGGCCCAGTTGTCCTTGTAGTTGCTGTCGTAGCCGATAGCTGCGCGGACC
The DNA here is from genome assembly GCA_963975335.1 of uncultured Devosia sp. Taxonomy (GTDB): domain Bacteria; phylum Pseudomonadota; class Alphaproteobacteria; order Rhizobiales; family Devosiaceae; genus Devosia. Next base: position 7,812 of record CAXBHD010000131.1, read on the forward strand.
TTGAACATGTCGAAGGTGCCGGTAGCGCCAGCATGGATAGCATAGGCTTCGATGTCACCATCGAGCACGCCATAGGCAACGCCGGTGGCATGAGCGCTTACGCCGTCGCCGGCATACTGCAGCACGCCAACGAGAGTGCCGGAGTCCTGAACGCGAGCACGGGTAGCCGCAGTGTTCTGGTCGACAGAACCGTTGCTGGTGTCGATGTTTTCCAGACCAATGCTGGCAGCAAGGCCGTTGCCGAGATCGGTCGAAACCTGGATCGAATGGCCACCGAAGCGACGGTCGTCAGCGTCGATCAGGACACCGCCGCCATCGATCTTGTCGCTAATGAACAGGAAGCTGTATGGCGAGTCATCGCCGACGTTGGCAACCGAACCGGCAACGCCGGTCTTGCGCTTACCAGCCATCAGGACGGTGCTGTCACCGACGCTGACATAGGCTTCTTCAAGCTGCAGGCCATTGGTGTGATCGCCACCGGCAACGGCAGGGGTAGGACCAGCAGCAGTGTAGCCTTCGTTACGAACGCGCCACTCGTCAACCTGACGGAGGCCGATGATCGCCTTGGCAGTACCGAAATCCGAGCTGGCAGCAGCAACGGCCTTCAGGTAAGCGCGGCTACGGGTATCCCAATCGAGTTCACGCGACTGGCCACCAAAGGCGACGGAGTCGTCAGCGAATGGATCAACCGAACCATCATAGGTGTTCGCGACGTCGTTGCTGTTGCGGTAGTTACCGAAACGCAGACGGTAGTCGACGCTACCCGAGATCTGCAGGCAGTTGGTGTCGGACGAGATCGTCAGGCCGGAAAGACCCAGGTCGTCGCAAACGTCCAGCGAGGTGAGGACGCCGAGATCGGCAGCAAAGCCAGCGGTCGAGAGACCGGCAGCAGCAACAGAA
>CAXBHD010000132.1:0-8646 GCA_963975335.1 uncultured Devosia sp.
CCTGGCGAGCGTGCATATGGGGCGCCGGCGATATTTTGAAATGATAGTCTGGCATGGCCGACCTCTTTGCAGCCGATCCCGAAAGCGCCGTTGAAAACGACACCGCCCGTCCGCTGGCCGACCAGCTGCGGCCGCGCTCGCTTGATCAGGTGATCGGGCAGGGTCATCTGCTGGGACCCAATGGCACGCTGCGCCGCATGATCGCCTCGGGACGGCTGGGTTCGCTGATCCTGTGGGGGCCGCCGGGCACCGGCAAGACTACGGTGGCGCGGCTGCTCGCCGACCAGATCGGCTATCGCTTCGAGCAGATTTCGGCGGTGTTTTCTGGCGTGGCCGATCTCAAGAAGGTGTTTGAAAAGGCCCGCTTCGAGCGGTTGAGCGGACACAAGACGCTGCTCTTCGTCGACGAGATCCACCGCTTCAACCGGGCCCAGCAGGATGGCTTCCTGCCGGTCATGGAAGACGGCACCGTGGTGCTGGTCGGCGCCACCACCGAAAATCCGTCCTTCGAGCTCAATGCGGCTCTGCTGTCGCGCAGCCAGGTATTGCGCTTTGAATCCTTGTCGGCGGAGGATCTGGAAGCCTTGGTGGCGCGTGCCGAAGCCCTGACAGGGGCCACGCTGCCTTTGGAGCCCGAAGCGCGGCACACGCTGCTGACCCTAGCCGATGGCGACGGGCGGGCTCTGCTGGGGCTCGTGGAAGAGGTTCTGGCTTCGACACGGCAGGATGAAAGGCTCGACACGGCGGGCCTGCTCACCGTGGTGCAGCGGCGCGCCCCGATCTATGACAAGGCGCAGGATGGTCACTACAATCTGATTTCGGCGCTGCACAAGACCATTCGCGGTTCCGATCCGGATGCCGCGCTCTACTATTTCGCGCGCATGCTGGATGCCGGCGAGGATCCGCTCTTCCTGGCGCGGCGGCTGATCCGCATGGCCGTGGAAGATATCGGCCTGGCCGATCCGCAGGCGCTGCCGCAGGCCGTGGCGGCGCGCGACGCCTTCCAGATGCTGGGTTCGCCCGAGGGCGAGCTGGCTCTGGCCCAGACCGTGGTCTATCTGGCGCTCGCACCCAAATCCAACGCGGTCTATACCGCCTTCAAGGCGGCCAGCGGCGTCGCCAAGTCCACCGGCTCGCCCATGCCACCCATGGTCATCCTCAATGCGCCGACCAAGCTCATGAAGGGCAGCGGTTATGGCGAGGGCTATATCTATGACCACGACACGCCAGAGGGCTTTTCCGGTCAGGAATATTTCCCCGAAGCCATCGGCCGGCAGCAATTCTACGCGCCGGTAGAACGCGGCGCCGAGCGCGATTACCGCAAGCGGCTGGACTATTTCGAGCGGCTGCGGGCCAGTAAAAAGGGCGACGAATAGATATGCATCCCCTCCTTCTCGTCGGCGCCGGCGGCGCCATTGGGGCCATGGCGCGCTACGGCGTGGCTACCGCCATCGGCCGCATGTGGCCGATGGCTTTCCCGCTCGCCACGCTGCTGATCAACATTGTCGGATCGATGCTGATGGGCGTGTTCATCGGCCTGCTGGCGCGTTTCATGCCGCCGCAACAGGCCGAGCTGCGGCTGTTCGTGGCGGTCGGCATGCTGGGCGGCTTCACCACCTTTTCCTCGTTTTCGCTCGACACTATCGTGCTGATCGAGCGCGGTGCGCTGCTGCAGGCGGGCTTATATGTGCTGATGTCGGTTGTGCTCTGCCTCATTGGGCTTTATCTCGGGCTTTTGATGACCCGAGGCGTGGCATGAGTGGCGTACAACAGCGGCAGGTAGAGGGCGACGAAGACGGGATGCGTCTCGATCGCTGGTTTGCCCACCATTTCCCCCAGCTCGGCTTTGGCCGGCTGCAAAAACTCATCCGCAATGGCGAGGTCAAGGTCGACAAGGCCAAGGTTACCACCAGCACGCGGCTGTCGCCCGGCCAGGTCGTGCGCATTCCGCCGATCGACGACCCCGACACCGTCAAGCCGGTCAAGGTCAATGACGACGACGCCCAGTTCATCCGCGACATGATCATGTACGAGGATGACGATATCTACGTGCTCAACAAGCCGCATGGCCTGGCCGTGCAGGGCGGCACGGGCATGAAGCGGCATCTCGATGGCATGCTCAAGAGCCTCCCCAACAAGAAGGGCGAGCCGCCGCGGCTGGTGCACCGGCTCGACCGCGATACGTCGGGCTGCCTGATCGTGGCCAAGACCAAGCAGGCGGCCAGCCATTTCGGCGAAGTGTTCCGCTCGCGCTCGGCCCGCAAGATCTACTGGGCCATCGTCGCCGGCAATCCGCATCCGCAGCAGGGCGAGATTTCCTGCTTCCTGGCGCGGCAATCCACCGATGACGGCGAGCAGATGGCCGTGGTCAAGAATGGCACGCCGGGCGCGCAGCATTCGATGAGCTATTATTCGACCACCGATACGGCCAGCCGGCGCTTCGCCTGGGTGACGCTTAAGCCCGTGACCGGCCGCACGCATCAGCTGCGCGTGCATATGGCGCAGCTGGGTACGCCGATCATCGGGGATCCACGCTATTTCAACATCGAGAACTGGCAGGGCGCGCCGGGGCTGAGCTATGGGCTGCACCTGCATGCCCGTCGCATCGCCATCCCGCTGCGCAATGGCGAGCGGCTCGACGTTTCGGCGCCGCTGCCGCCGCATATGCGGCACAGTTTCGAAACGCTGGGCTTTGATCCGGATCGCTATGATTCCAGCGGGGATCCCGAGGACGGCGTATGATCCTTGTCATGTTCGACATGGACGGGACGCTGCTTGATACGCAGGCGCTGATCACCGAGCACATGGCGGCAACCTTCCGCAGCCTGGGCCTGGCGGAGCCGACGCCGGAGCGGTCGCGCCGGGTCATCGGCCTGTCGCTGCCCGTGGCCATGGCCAAGCTGGCCGAGACCGACGACACTGTGCTCATCGACGGACTGGTCGAGGCCTATCGGGCGCATTACCGCGCTTCGGTGCTGACCGATCAGGGCCGCGAGGGCCTGTTTCCAGGCGCGCTTGAAGCCCTGCAGCGGCTCAATGCGCGCGACGATATCGTCTTGGGCATTGCCACGGGCAAGGGGCTCAAGGGCGTGCACCGCCTGCTGGCCCTGCATGGCGTGGCCAATTATTTCACCACGCTGCAGACGCCCGATCACAACCCCTCCAAGCCGCATCCGGGCATGCTGGAAACGGCCATGCGCGAGACGGGGATAGAGCCGGCGCAGACGGTGATGATTGGCGATACCACTTTCGATATCGATATGGGTGTGGCGGCCGGGTGCAAGACCATTGGCGTCACCTGGGGCTATCATGAACCGCGCGAACTGATCGCGGCGGGCGCCAGCACCATGATCGATCGTTTTGACCAGTTGGACGGCGCCATCCGTCAGCTGGTGGAGTAGACCATGCGCGACCAGCTCGACGACATCCAGAAACACCTCAATGACGGCTATGGCCGCGCCCAGCATCTCAACAAGGTCGAGCTGCCCAAGCGGTTCTACAAGGACGTGGCCGTCGCGCCCGTCGAGGGAGGCTTTGCCGTCACGCTGGACGGCAGGCCGGTCAAGACGCCGGGGCTCAAGATCCCCGTGGTGGTGCCGGTCGCGCCGATTGCCACGGTGATGGCCGGGGAATGGGCGGCGCAGGGAGAATTCATCAATCCGGGCAGCATGCCCATGGTGCGGCTCATCAATTCAGGCGTCGAAAGCGGGGAAAAAATCATCCCGGCCTTCCGGGACGAGATCATCAAGTTCGCCGGCGGCGACCTGCTGCTCTACCGGGCCGACAGCCCGCAGAAGCTGGTGGCGGCGCAGGAGCAGCATTGGGACGGGGCCCTGCTGCGGCTGGCCCGGCATTTCGGCGTCAGCTTCCAGCCCACCTTTGCCATCCAGCACCAGCCGCAGCCGCAGGCCACGCTGGACCGACTGGCCGAAGTGCTGGAGCGCGAACAGCTGCTGACGCTGACCGCCATGGTGTCGATGACCGGGCTGACCGGTTCGGGCCTGCTCACGCTGGGCTTCTGGCACCAATTGCTCGACGCCGAGGCGGTCTGGGCGGCGGCGCATGTGGACGAGGATTTCCAGATCTCGCAGTGGGGCGAGGACGAAGAGGCCGCTGCCCGTCGCGCCATGCGCCGGGTCGAGTTCGACACCGCGGTCGCCGTGCTCGAGGCGATGCGGGCCTAGGCTTTGCCGGCTTGGACCATGCTGATCCAGTCAGCCACGTCCGGCGCGATTTCGCGCAATGGATCGAGCACGAAATCGCGCTCATGGGCATGCGGATGGGGCAGGGTCAGGCGCGGGGTTTTGAGCGCGACGCGCTCATAGGCGATAATGTCGATATCGATCAGCCGGGGCCCCCAGACCTCCTTGCGGACCCGGCCCATGGCCAGCTCAATGCCCAACAGGACATCAAGCAGATCAATGGGTTCGAGGCTGGTTTCAACCGTGATGGCCATATTGGCAAAGTCGGGCTGATCGGTCTTGCCCCAGGGGGCCGTGGTCAGCACCGAGGACTGCGCGGTAACGGCGATGGCGGGGTGATCGGCAATGGCCTGCACCGCCTGGGCGAGCTGGGCGCGGGGATCGCCGATATTGGCCCCAAGGCTGAGCCAGGCGGCGGCCATCAGGCGGCCTGCCGCTGGCGATGCAGCTCGATGGCGGCCTCGCCGCGCACCATGGCAATGGGCGCCTCGGGCTTGCGCAGGCGGATGGTTATCCAGCTAATTGCTTGAAAAGCCGCGAAAAGATCGGTGACGATATTGCCGGCGACAGCTTCGAGCAGCTTCATGCGGCGGGTTTCGAAGCTGGCTTTGACCACGTCATAGATATCGGCATAGGAAATGCTGTCGCTGAGGCGATCGCTGGCGGCGGCGGCGCTGAGGTCGGTGCCCAGTTCGAGATCGATGAAGAATCGCTGGCCCAGCTTCTCCTCCTCGGCAAAGACGCCGTGATAGCCGTAAAAGCCCAGATCTTTCAGGATGATACGGTCGCCCGTGAATGCGTCGGCCATTGCGTTACCCCAGCTCGATTGGGGGACCATACAGCGTCGCTTGGGCGACGCGAAGGGCGTCGCGATTGGCTTTGACGTCGTGTACGCGAAAGATATGCCCGCCCTGGACATAACCCAGGACGCTGGTCGCTATCGTCCCAGCCAGACGATTATCCACCGGGACATCGAGCAGCTTGCCGATCATGGACTTGCGCGAGGTGCCCACCAATATCGCCATCTGCGCATCCCAATGAGCGGCTGAAATACAGGCGGCGCGCAGCTTGTGCAGAATGGCGTAATTCTCCGCCAGGGTCTTGCCGAAGCCGAAGCCGGGATCGAGGATCAGCTGGCTGACGTCCATGCCGGCCGCCTCTGCCAGTTCGACGGTCCTGGCAAAATACTGCGGCATGCTCTCGAGCAGCGGCAGGCTGGTATCGCGCGCCCGATCCCAATGCATGGCGATGACGGGCACGCCATAGAGCGCGGCGACCGCGGCCATTTCCGGCGCACCCTGCAGTCCATGCACGTCATTGATGATGCTGGCGCCGGCCTGGATGGCCTGGTCGGCGACCAGCGGCTTATAGGTATCGATGGAAATGGGTGCGGTGATGCCTTCGGCGATCAGGGCGTCGATGACCGGCAGCACGCGATCGAGCTCTTCCTGCACATGCACCAGTTCAGCGCCGGGCCGCGTGCTTTCGCCGCCGATATCGATGATGTCGGCGCCCTCGGCCAGCATCTCATGTGCACGGGTCAGCGCGTGCTCGACCAGATTGTGTCGTCCGCCATCGGAAAAGCTGTCCGGCGTGACATTGAGAATGCCCATCACCAGCGCGGTTGGCCCCAGAACGAGCGGGGGGCGGCCAGGCAGGCGGAGAGTATGGATACTGTGCATCAGAAGGGCCAGACCAGCATCAGCATGGGCACGGCAACGATGACGACGATGATCGACAGGGGCAGGCCCAGCCGCCAGTAATCGCCGAACTTGTAGCCGCCCGGACCCATGACCAGGGTATTGCACTGGTGGCCGATGGGGGTGAGGAAGTCGCAGCCGGCGCCGATGGCCACGGCCAGCAGGAAGGCCTCGGGCTTGTAGCCCAGACTGGTGGCAAAGGTGGCGGCAATGGGGGCCATGACCAAGACGGTGGCGGCATTGTTGAGAAAGGGCGTCACGGCCATGGCGGCGACCATGATCAGAGCCAGCGCGCCCCAGCCGGGCAGGGTGCTGGCCGTCATGGACAGCCAGCTGGCAATGATATCGGTGCCGCCGGTGCTCTGCAGGGTATCGGCCACCGGGATCAGGCAGGCCAGCATGATCAGGATGGGCGCGTCGAGCTGGGAATAGACGTCGCGCAGCGGAATGGCGCGGCTGAGCACCATGGCGACGGCGGCGGCAAAGAAGGCCGGGGCGACCGGCACTAGACCCACGGCAGTGGCGCCCATGGCCACGGCCAGAATGGCCAGCGGCAGCAGGCCATTGCGGATGCTGCCCAGGCGCAGGCCGCGTTCGACCAGCGGCAGGCAGTCCCATTCGCGCAGCAATTCGGGCAGGCGGTTGATATGGCCCTGGATGAGGATGACGTCGCCATTCTGAAAGCGGATCTGGCCGAGACGTTCGGTAAAGCGCTCATCGCGGCGGCTGACGGCCAGCAGGTTGAGGCCGGTGCGGTCAAACAGGGTCAGTTCCTGGGCGGTGGCGCCGATCAGGCCCGAACTTTCGCCGATCACCGCCTCGATGACGCCAAAATCGGCGGCATCCTTGGTGGCGGCGCCGCGGCGCTCGGAAAACACCATGCCGGACTGGTTGACCATCTTGTCGAGTGCATCTGGCTCGCCGGCAATCAGCAGGATATCGCCGGCGCGCAGCTTGGCGTCGGGCAGGGGCGTGCGGGTGCGACCACCCAGGCCGACAATGCGGGTGACCATGCCGCGGCCGTCGGCCAACGCCTGGATCTCGCCAATGGTGCGGCCAATGGCCGAGGACTCCTCGGTCACGCGCGCTTCGGTCGTATAGTTCTTGATGTCGACGGCGCTGTCCATGCCCTGAACCTCGCGCTGCCGCTCGGGCAGGAGCCTGTAGAACAGCGCCAGAAAGATCAAGCCTACAACGGTCAGCGCCAGGCCGACCGGGGTATAGTCGAACATGGTGAAGGGGGTGCCCGTCAGCTCCATGCGGACGCGCGAGACGATGATATTGGGCGAGGTGCCGATCTGGGTCATCAAGCCGCCCAGCAACGAGGCAAAGGCCATGGGCATCAGGAAAAGCGAGGGCGATACCTGGGAGCGGCGGGCCATCTGGAAGGCGATGGGCATCATGATGGCCAGGGCGCCGATATTCTTGACGAAGGCGCTGAGCACGGCAACCACCACTACCAGCAGGATCAGCTGACCGCGCGGTCCGGAAAGGTTGGGGGCAAAGCGGCGCACCGCCACTTCCATGATGCCGGAGCGCGAGACGGCGGCGCTGACGACGAGGGCGCTGCCGACAATGATGACGATGTCGTCGGAAAAGCCGATGAAGGCGTCGCCGGGGGCGACAAGGCCCAGCGCCAGTCCGGCCAGCAGGGCGCAGACGGCCACCACGTCATAGCGCCAACGGCCCCAGACAAACGCCACCATCATGGCGCCGATCAACAGGAAGGCCAGAACTTGCGGAAAGGTCATATTGTTCCTGTCAGAGGGCAAACGGTTCCCAACTCACCCCAGAGCCGGCTGCGAAACAAGGGCCAAAATCGACATCGGGGCGCATAAAGGCGGGAACCCAAGCGAAATACCGGGAGAGAGGCCGCGGTGGCCGGCGCCTAGCGCCAGCCGGCGCGCGATTCCAGGACCGACTTCAGCACCAGGGTCAGCACGGCCATGAAGGCCAGGGTCGAGGCCGCGGCAAAGGCGCCGGTGACGTTGAAATCGTTGAACAGCTGGCTGATCTGCAGCGGCAGGGTGTTGGTCTGGCCGCGGATCGAGCCTGACACGACCGAAACGGCGCCGAATTCGCCCATGACGCGGGCATTGGTCAGGATGGCGCCATACAGAATCGCCCAGCGGATATTGGGCAGGGTGACAAACCAGAACATCTGCCAGCCGCTGGCGCCCAGCGACAGGGCCGCCTCCTCATCCTCGCTGCCCTGCTGGGCCATCAGCGGGATCAATTCCCGCGCGACGAATGGCGCCGTGACAAAGAGGCTGACCAGAACAATAGCCGTCACGGTGAACATCAGCTGGATATTGGCGGCCTGCAGGGCAGGCCCGAGCAGGCCCTGGCCGCCATAAAGGAACAGATAGACGACGCCGGCCACGATGGGGCTGACCGCGGCGGGCAGTTCGATCATGGTGATCAGCAATTGCCGGCCGGGGAATTTGAACCTGGTGACCAGCCAGGCGACGCAGATGCCGACCACGATGTTGACCGGCACGACGATCACCGCCGTGAGGACCGTCAGGCCAATGGCGTGCAGCGTATTGGGCTCGAGAATATTGGCGAAATAGACGCCGAGACCCTCGCGCAGGGCAAAGGCGAAGATCAGCGCCAAGGGCACCACGAGGATAAAAGCGGAGAGCGCAAAGGCGAGGGCGATGAGGGCGATTTCGGCTGCGGAACGCGGCTGGGTGGTGCTGGCGGGCTGGATCAGCGGCTCCGATCGGCATAGCGCGTCTGCC
>CAXBHD010000133.1:0-8617 GCA_963975335.1 uncultured Devosia sp.
ACCATCGTTGCCATCACCAAGCGCTGGTACGAGCGGGACGATGCCTCGGTGCTGCCGCGCTCCATTGCCACCAAGGCTGCCTTCGAAAACGCCATGGCGCTCGATATCGCCATGGGCGGCTCGACCAATACCGTGCTGCACATCCTGGCGGCCGCCCATGAAGGCGGCGTCGATTTCACCATGGATGATATCGACCAGCTCAGCCGCCGCGTGCCGGTGCTGTCCAAGGTCGCCCCGGCCAAAGCCGACGTGCATATGGAAGACGTGCATCGCGCCGGCGGGATCATGTCCATCCTGGGCCAGCTCGACCGCGCCGGACTGATCAATCGCGCCGAACCCACCGTCCATGCGGCTACGCTGGGCGACGCCATCGACCAGTGGGATATTTCGCGCACCAATTCGGACAGCGTGCGCCAGTTCTACATGGCCGCGCCGGGCGGCGTGCGTACCACCCAGGCCTTCAGCCAGTCCAACCGGTGGACCGAACTCGATCTCGATCGCAAGGACGGCGTCATCCGCTCGGCCGAAAATGCCTTTTCCAAGGATGGCGGCCTCGCCGTGCTCAAGGGCAATATCGCCATCGATGGCTGCATCGTCAAAACCGCCGGCGTGGACGAATCCATCCTCAAATTCTCGGGCCCCGCTCGCGTCTTTGAAAGCCAGGACGATACCGTCAAGGCCATCCTGACCAACCAGATCAAGGCAGGCGACGTGCTCGTCATCCGCTATGAGGGGCCGCGCGGCGGCCCCGGCATGCAGGAAATGCTCTATCCGACGAGCTATCTCAAGTCCAAGGGCATGGGCAAGGCCTGCGCCCTGCTCACCGATGGGCGATTTTCAGGCGGCACTTCGGGCCTTTCCATTGGCCACGTCTCGCCGGAAGCCGCCGAAGGCGGCACGATCGGCCTCGTGCGCGAGGGCGATATCATCGAGATCGATATCCCCAACCGCTCCATCCACTTGCTGGTCTCCGACGACGAGCTGGTGCAGCGCCGGCATGATCAGGACCAGCTCGGCTGGAAGCCCGCCCAGCCGCGCAAGCGCAATGTGACCACCTCGCTCAAGGCCTATGCGGCCTTTGCCACCTCCGCGGCCCGCGGCGCGGTGCGCGACAAGGCGGCCATCGACAAGCTCTGGAGCTGAGCCGATAAGTCTCCCCTGAGGGGGAGGCTATCGGGGACACGCATTTGTCGCGATCACCGTCTGCGACAAATGCGTGACAAGCCCTTCCGCTGGTGCTAGACGCACGCTCAGCCGAAGGTGGTCTGCCAAGATTGCCCGCTGGTTAGGTTCGATGGCGGGGATTCCACCCTCCCCATCGAGCCGACCTAAATCCCCCGGACATTGCCAGTGACTGACCCGCCGCTGCAAAGCAAAAGGCCGGCAACGCCATGCGCCGCCGGCCCTGGTCAGAACTCGGACAGCGGATCAGCCCTTCTTGCCGATCGCGTCGAGCGTGGCGAAATCCTCGTCGCTGAGCTTGATGGCGGCCGCCGCCACATTGTCTTCCAGATGCTTGACCTTGCCGGTCCCCGGAATGGGCAGCATGACCGGCGAGCGCTTGAGCAGCCAGGCCAGCGCGATCTGGCTGGGCGAGGCATTATGCTTGCTGATGATGGCCTCGGCATCGGCATGTCCCTTAACCAGGTCGCCGCCGGCCAGCGGATACCACGGGATAAAGCCGATACCGTTCGCTTCGCAATAATCGAGCACGTCCTCGCTGTCGCGATTGGCGAAATTGTAGAGGTTCTGCACGGTCGTGACCGGGAAATATTTCTGGGCTTCCTTGATCTCGGCGACGCTGACCTGGCTGAGGCCGGCATGGCGGATAATGCCGTCCTTTTGCAGCTCGGCAATGGTCTCGAACTGTTCGCGGGCCGGCACCTTGGCGTCGATCCGGTGCAGCTGCCAGAGATCGATGCGCTCCAGCTTCAGCCGGCGCAGGCTGAGCAGGGCACCTTGGCGCAGGAATTCTGGCCGGCCCAGCTGTGGCCAGGCATCGGGGCCAGTGCGGGTCAGCCCGCCCTTGGTGGCGACGATAGTGCCCTTGCCATAGGGCGCCAGCACCTCGCCGATCAGTTCTTCGCTGATATAGGGGCCATAGCTTTCGGCCGTATCGATGAAATTGACATTGAGTTCGGGCAGGCGGCGCAGGGTCGCCCTGGCTTGCTCGGGATCCTCGGGCGGGCCCCAGATGCCCTTGCCGGTAATGCGCATGGCGCCAAAACCGAGGCGGTTGACCGTCAGGTCACCGCCAATGGCAAACGTGCCCGACTGGGCTGCATCAAGAGTTGTCATGGTGTTGTCTCCGTTTGATTGCGCCGGATTGGCGCGCGGAATCGGAACCGGCCTGGCCGGTCCAGAACTGGATCAGTTGTGCTCTTCGGGCAGGTCCGGCAGGGGCATGAACTCGATCCCCTCCTCGGCCAGCGCCATGACGTCATCGCGTGTAGCCTCGCCATAGATGCCGCGCGCTTCCACTTCCTCGAAATGGATTTTGCGGGCCTCCTCGGCAAAGCGATCCCCGACATAGTCGGCCTCGCTGATCACCTTCTGCCGATAGGCCCGCAGCAACTGGCGGATCTGGGCGGGATCGGGCTGGCCGGCACTGAGCGAAACCTTGCCCTTGTCGCTGCGCGCCACGGCAGGCGCCATCAGCGCCTTTTCCACCTGGCCATCACCACACACCGCGCAGCTGATCAGTCCGCGCGCCTGCTGATCCTCGAACGCGGCGGCGTTCTTGAACCAGGCGTCGTAACGGTGGCCTTTGGCACAGTGCAGGGCGTATTGGATCACGTCGGGTATCTCTGGAGCCACCTGGCTCTCTGGCTTTCAATATAGGATGATCGACACGGCCTACAACGGCAGCGGCGCGGCAAAGTTGCGCGCATTGGCCAAAGCCGGGATGCGGCTGCGGGCCTCGGTGACCTGATCGGGGGATATCTCGGCCAGCAGCACGCCGGGCTCGTCGTGATCGAGCTCGCCAACCACCCGGCCCCAGGGATCGATGATGATGGAATGGCCATAGGTGGCCCGGCCATTGGCATGTTGGCCGCCCTGGGCCGCGGCAATCACATAGGAGCCCGTCTCGATGGCGCGGGCGCGCAGCAATACGTGCCAATGCGCCTGTCCGGTGGGGACGGTAAAGGCCGCCGGCACCGACATCAGCCCGGCGCCCGCCCTGGCCAGGGCATTGAACAGCGCCGGAAACCGCATGTCGTAGCAGATCGCCATGCCCAGGGTGAAATCGCCCACCGGCGCCGTCACGGCCTGCGCGCCGCCCTGATAGGTCTCGCTTTCACGATAGGCGTTGAGCCCGGCAATGGTGGCGTCGAACAGGTGGATCTTGTCGTAATGCGTGACGATCGCCCCATCAGGCCCGAACAGCACCGAGCGATTGGCAAAGCGGCCATCCGGCAGCGGCACGGCCAGCGAACCGATATGGACATGGATGCCATATTGCCGCGCCAGTTCGCCGACACGCCGCAATTGCGGGTGATTGTCATAGGGCGCGGCGGCGGCGACGAGACCCGCGCGGTTTTCCGCAAAGATCATGGTGACTTCAGGCGTCAGCACATAGCGCGCGCCCGCTGCGGCTGCCTCGGCCAGCAGCGGCTCCAGCGCTTCCATATTGGCCTGCGGATCGGTCCCCGAGCGCAGCTGGATGGCAGCTATCTTCACGCGCTGTTCCTAGCGGGCCAGCAAGGGATCGAGCCCGCCACGACGGTCTAGCGCCGCCATGTCGTCATAGCCCCCGATATGGGCATCATCGATGAAGATCTGCGGCACGGTGCGCCGCCCATGCGCACGCTGCGTCATGGTTTCGCGCAAAGCCGGATCGAGCACGGTGATCTCGGTATAGTCGGCGCCCTTTTCGGCCAGCAGCGTCTTAGCGGCGTGGCAATAGGGGCAGGTCGGGGTCGTATAGATCTCAATGGTAGCCAAGAAAATTCTCCCATCATTACGGGTGGTTGTACTTATATGGGTAAGTCATCGCCAATGACAACGCGGGCGAAAGTCACGACGTCGACACTCTCTGCCCCCGCCTTGAGCAGGGCCCGTGTCACCGCCTTGCTGGTGGCTCCGGTCGTATAGACATCATCGACCAGCACGATCCGCTTGCCGGCGGCGCGCAGCTGGGCCGAGGGGGGAACGGCAAAGGCGCCCGCTACGTTCCGCTGCCGCCCGTCCCCGCTCAGCCCCACCTGTTGGCGCGTCTTGCGGATGCGACGGACCAGCCCGGCATCGACCGCCAGGCCGGTAAAGCGCCCCAGCAATCGCGCCAGTTCATGGGACTGGTTGTAGCGCCGGCGCCGCTGCCGCGCCGGATGCAGCGGCACCGGCACGAGCAGAGGTCTGTCTGCCCACAATTCCTGGCCGGCCCCCGCCATCAGCCGGGCGCAGAACCGCGCCAGTTCGGGCCGGTCGCCATATTTGAGGCGCGACACGATCGTATTGGCCACCGGCCCATAGACCACCGCGGCCCGGGCCCGCCCGAAGGGCGGCGGATCGGCCAGCGCCTCGGCTGACAGCACATCCTCGCCCATCGATACGGCAAAGGGCAGGCCCAGGCGGGGACAAAGCGGTGCGGTGATCGGCCGGAGCCGGGCAAAGCAGGCCGGGCACAGCGCATCGGGCGTGGCAAGCGGCGCGTCGCAATGCAGGCAGACCGGGGGATAAAGCAGATCGAGCAGGCCATGGCCCAGCCACCGCGCCCCACCCGCGAGGCGGCGGCGCCACACCCCGCTTTTGACAAGCCCGTCGGCGCTCTCCATAACGCGGGCCATAGTGCCATCTTCCCAACCGGCCGCAAGTGATCCATGAGCCAGCCCCCGTCAATCTTTGACTCCGCCCTGATCGTCCGGCATCTGGCGCGCCGCCCTCAGGCCAGCGACTTCGTCACCGACCTCGTGCTGGCCGATCTCGAGGACCGCCTTGCCACCCTGATCCGCGCCTTTCCGCGTGCCGCCATTATCGGCCCGGACGTCGACAGACTCCCCGAGTTCGGCCAGACCGCCAGCGCCCGTTTCCCCTTCGAGCGCCATGCCGCCTTTGGAAGCCATGATGACATGCCGGCTTTGGCCGGGGACAACTATGACCTGATCGTTTCGCTCCTGCATCTGCAGGTGGTCAATGACGTGCCCGGCTATCTGGCCCGGCTGCGCGCCCGCCTCGCGCCCGATGGCCTGCTGCTGGTAGCCGCTTTGGGCGGCGAGACGCTGACCGAGCTGCGTGAGGCATTTCTGTCTGCCGATTCAATGGTTTCCGGCGGCGCATCGGCCCGCGTCGCCCCCATGCTGCAGGTGCGCGATGGCGGCGCTTTGCTGCAGCGCGCCGGGCTGGCACTGCCCGTGGCCGATGTCGAAACCCATCTGGTGCGCTATCCCACCCCCTTTGCCCTGATGGCCGAAATCAAGGCCCTGGGCGCGGCCAATCCCCTGGCGGACCGCGCGCGGCGCCTCGCCACCCGGACGCTACTGGCCGCCGCCGCCCAGGCCTATGCGCAGCGCGACGCCGACCCCGATGGTCGCATCCGCGCCACGCTTGAGATCGTCTGGCTTTCCGGCTGGGCGCCGCATGAAAGCCAGCAGCAGCCGCTCAAGCCCGGCAGCGCCACGACGCGGCTGGGCGACGCCTTGGCCCGCCATGGCGGCAGCGAAAAGGACTAGCTCCCGGGACAGAAATGCGCGCAGACTGGTGCTGCAATTGAGCGCAAGTTCGGGGGAGCAGCAGATGGCGCAATGCAGGGTGGTCCGCGGTGGCGCGGGGTTTCACGGCAAGCAGGGCATGAATTATGTGGCGGGGATATCGGCCGAAAGCGCCGATGCCACCGGCATCTGCATGCATATGCTGGTGCTGCCGCCCGGCGGCAAGGCCAAGCCGCATTATCACGCCAGCCACGAGACGGCGATCTATCAGCTCGAAGGCTCGACCTCCTTCTATCATGGGCCCAATCTGGAATTTCTCGACGAGGTCCGCGAGGGCGACTACGTCTATATTCCTGCCGGCGTGCCGCACCAGCCCTTCAACCCGACTGACAAAGTGGCGCGGGCTTTGATCGCCCGCACCGACCCCAATGAGCAGGAAAGCGTGGTGCTGCTGCCCGATGCCATGAGCCGGCTCTAGCCGTCGCAGCACAGTCGATCTCTCACCACCTTTTGGGTCAAAGTGCTGACAAGGTGTTGACCGCGACCGTCACGCTTTCGGCCCAAGAAAAAGGCCGGTGTCTCCACCGGCCTTTCAGGTCTGTTGTCGGTATCGGCGCCTTTAGGCGGCAGCTTCCTCGTCGCTGTCGGCGGCAGCGTCCTTGCTGCGCTTGGGCGACTTGGCGAGGTTCTTTTCGATCAGCTGCACCGCTTCGGTCAGCGTCAGGCGGTTGACGACGCCGATTTCGCGGCTCATGCGGTCCATCGCCTGCTCGAACAGCTGGCGTTCCGAATAGGACTGCTCGGGCTGCTCGTCGGAACGATAGAGATCGCGCACGACCTCCGAAATGGCGATCAGATCGCCCGAATTGATCTTGGCTTCATATTCCTGGGCGCGACGCGACCACATGGTGCGCTTGACGCGGGCGCGGCCGGTAACGGTGGTCAGAGCCTGGGCGACCATGTCCTCTTCGGCCAGCTTGCGCATGCCGACGGATTTGATCTTGGCGACGGGGACGCGAAGAGTCAGCTTGTCCTGCTCGAAGCTAATGACGAACAATTCAAGGACCAGACCGGCGACTTCCTGTTCTTCGATCGAGACGATGACGCCAACGCCATGCGCCGGATAGACGACATATTCGCCCGTCTTGAACCCAAGCCGCTGCTGTGACTTCTTGGCTACCATATTCACGGAACTCCTTGTTAACGCCCCAAACGGACAGTTCCCGGCGGATAGGACCGTCCATTCCTACTTGTTGGCGTTCAAACGGAACGCCGCGCGCAAACAAGCCCCACGTGCACCAGGTCCGCTTCCCCCCGGTGTGCGTGCATCCTGCGATGTTGTCAAAAAAACCGTGCCTTGTGGCACGGACTGGGTGACGGGCTCAACTGCATTGGTCAAGACCATAGCACAAAAATACAGCAAAATCAAAAACTACGAATCAGTGACCCATCGGCAACGGGGAGCGACCCGATTCAATGTGACGACGCTGTGGCAATGCCGGGCCGGGCTCACTCGGCCAGGGCAAATTCGAGCAGCAGGCTGCGCTGCCAGTCGTTGAAATTATTGTCCGAGCCAATCAGGATCCGCGTCTCGCCGCCCGGCGCCTGATGCACGGCCAGAGCTTCCATATTGTCGATGGCATTGCCGCTGGCCGAAAGCAGCAGCGCCCCGGCCATGACCTGACCGGGGCGGACCTCGGCCGCCGGCACCCGGCGCAGGGCCATGGCAAAGGTCAGCATGGAAAGGCCGCGCTCGAGCACCAGCAGGTCGCCATTGGGCAGGAAGGCGCAGTCGGTGGGATAGAGCCCGTCATTGGCCCGATAGCTCAGCGGCCCCTTGTCGTTCTGACCCAGCAGCCAGGCACTGTGATTGCCGGCACCATCGTCGCGATCCTCGGCGATCAGCAGGGTCGAGCCGGCGACGGGCGAAGCCGGCGGCGCGATGCACAGTGATTCGAGCGAGGCATTGGTCCGCAAATCGGTCAGCCAGTCGGGAATGGCGATTTCGCGCGCCGCGCCGCCCGGAACGCCATCGGTCAGGGTGAAATCGGCCACCCGGGTCAGATGTTCAAAGGCAACGCGCACCGCCACCGCCGCCCCATTGCGATAGACGGTATCGACGGCTTCGGCATCCTTGGCATATTGCCGGGGCAGCAGCGCGCCCTGCGAATTCTGCATCGGCTCGACCGTCACACCGATCAGGCCGAACAGCCGGTTGGCATCGTCATAGGCCAGCTGGCCGGAAACGAAACTGCCGCGATCGGTCACGAAACTGACCTGCTGGCCCGGCCCGGTAATGGCCAGGCTCGACAGGCCGCCAAAGGTATCGTCCTGCGCCACCAGGGACACGCCGCCGCGAAAGATGAGCCCACCGACCGCGCCATCCAGCGCCACCTCGCCAAAGGTCGGCAAGGGCGTGGCGGTGACGGCCACCTCGGCGGCCTGCAGTGGGGACCAGCCCGCCAGCACGGCCAGGGCGATCGTGGCGGGCAGGCGCGCCATCACCGGCCGCGGCGACGGGTCTGGCTGGGAAGTTCTTCGTCGAACAAAGCGGCCAGCTCGTCGGTCAGGGCCCCGGCCAGTTCCTCGGCATCGAGCAGGGTCACGGCGCGACGATAATAGCGCGTCACGTCGTGGCCGATACCCACTGCCACCAGCTGGATCGGGGAGCGCGTTTCGATATCCTCGATGACCTGGCGCAGATGGGCCTCGAGATAATTGCCGGCATTGACCGACTGCGTGCTGTCATCGACCGGCGCGCCATCGGAAATCACCATCAGGATGCGGCGGGCTTCCGGTCGGGCCATCAGCCGCTTGCGCGCCCATTCGAGCGCCTCGCCGTCGATATTTTCCTTGAGCAGGCCCTCGCGCATCATCAGGCCCAGATTGCGCCTGGCATGTCGCCAGGGCTCCTCGGCGGCCTTGTAGATGATGTGGCGCACATCGTTGACGCGGCCCGGATTGGCGGG
>CAXBHD010000134.1:0-8536 GCA_963975335.1 uncultured Devosia sp.
CCGCTCCTCAAGCGCCTGCTTGAGGTCGACGACGCGCTGGTCATCGGCAGGCGGCAGGGTATCGGTGTCGGCCATTGGCAAGCATTCCAGCAGAACGAATCAGGAAAGCACTATAGCCGGGTGATGGCAGATTCTGCGCTTTTGTGGCGAAAAAGGGCAGGTTCTACACGAATTTCGGGCGAATGGGGTGTCGCCTGAATACGGTTGTGAGCGGTGCGGACGGACCCTGAGACGGCAGTCGCCCCTGAGTGGTTAGGCAGGGAGACTGAGGCCGCCTTGGGGTCAGGGACTTATTGGAGGGCCCGTCGTCACTGCCGGCGCCCGCACGGCAGCACCCGTCCGCTCGACCCAAGCAGGTTGGCGCCCCCCTGCGGACACCGGTCGCCGCAGCGCTGCCCCTGTCGCGACAGATGAAGGCTGTGTGGCCCGGGCCAGGGGCACGGGGATCAGCGGGGCAGGTTTTGGAAGCGGCTGGCGCAAGGCGGGTGTATGCCTGCCGCGGCCGGCTTGCTGCCCGGCGGTGGGGCGCCGTCAGTTTTTGCCGAAGGGGATGAAATCGCGGCCGGCGATATGGGTCAGCACCGAGTCATTGGCGATCCGCAGCGAGCGAAACGATGACGCGTAGATCGGCGAGCGCGGCAGGATGACAAGCTGGTGGTTGCGACAGAAATGCACGATATCGCAGAAGCCGGGCAGCAGGGTCTGGAAAGCCTGACGGATAAGGGCGGGGCTGGCCTGTTCCGCCTGCGTCGTTTCATAGGTGGCGAAGGCGAAATCGGCATCGAGCTCGGGCAGGAATTCAACGCTGAAATCGGCATCGGCGCTGGCCGGATCGATGGCGGCAATGATTGCCGGCTTGGCAAAGCCGATATCGTCGAGGACCTGGGACAGGGCATAGTAGGAGCGCGAGCCGTTGATATAGCCATCGAGCGGCCAAGGCTGGATCAGCGATACCGAGATGTCTGCTGCATCGGGAATCAGGCGCCGGGATTCGGCGACCTGCTGCTGATAGAGCGCCAGGAGCCGATCATATTCGGCCGTCAGGTTGGCCGCGTCGGCAACGGCCTGCATGCGCTCGAAATAATCGAGACCTACCACGTCGATCAGCACGGTGGGGGCGATCTTGCCGAGATTGTCGAGCAGTTCATCGTCGCTGCCGGCGCGGCCGATGATCAGGTCGGGTTCGAGGCGAGCAATGGCCTCGAGGTCGATCTGGTTGAAGACGCCGACAAAGGAGATGGCGGAATTGTCGAAATCCACATCGAAGAGCGTATTGACGGTGCGGATATAGGGCTGGCCCTGGTCGTCGACGCGACCGTGACTACCAACAATCCTGGCGGTGCCACCGAATTCCACCAGGGGCAAAGTGATGCTGAGATCATGCAGCGAGACGATGCGCTGGGGATCGGCGGGAATGTCGACCGCCCCATTGGCGGCGGCAAAGCTGCGCGTTTCGGCGGCTGTGAGCGACATGGACATAAGAAGAAACGCCGCCAAGGCGCTGACAAGCTTGAGCATCACTGAGTTCCGGACCATAGACTTCAAATATGACTAATCTGGTCAGATTAATGCGTCAATCGGGCTTGCTCAGTATTTCGACCAGTGAATCGCGAATGGCCGGGGTCTTGAGCTGGCGCGCTGACCAGACCTGGCTGTCGAGAAAATGGCCGGTAAGGTGGAGGGCGTTGCGAATGTCTTCCGGCGCGGCATTGCCGCGGGCGGTCAGGAAGCTGGGCAACGGCAAGAGGCGGTCGAGATAAGGCGCGGCGGCAGCGCGCGAGACGGCGCGACCGGTCTTGGGCGAGACATGGGTGAGATCATCGCTGGTGCCGGTGACCGCGCATTGGCTGAGATCGAGGCCGAAGCCGAGATCATCGAGCACGGCCAGCTCGAATCGCACCAAAGCGACGCCGTCGGGCGCGCTGTCGACGAGGCGTAGGGCCATGCCGAGCAGGCGATCATGCGGGTCGCGCTCGGGCAGCAGGCGCAGATGCTCGCAGACCAGCTGGCTGAGATAGAGCCGGGTGCGGTCCACAACCAATTCGGCGGCGCGGGCCTGCAGCAGTTCGACGATGAACTGACCGAGCTGATCCTCGAGCCGGGCGCGCCAGGTGAGCTGGATAGTATTACCAGGCTGCAGCACCGGGGCCAGGCGCGTCGAGCGCCCGCCGCGCACCAGGCCCAGGCAGCGGCCACGACCGGCCACCATGGCCTCGGCAATGACGCTGCCCTCGCCGTGGCGGCGAACCCCGATCAGCAGACCTTCACCGGTCCATTCCATCTAGTCAGTTCCCTAGAGGGACGGCGATGGCCCTAGTCCTTGCCATGGGGATATTCGAGCCCCATTTCGCGATAGCGCTCGGGGTCGTCGCCCCACTTTTCGCGGACCTTGACGAAGAGAAAGAGGTGGATCGGCACCTCGTACATTTCCATCAGCTCCTTGCGGGCTTCCTGGCCGATGGCCTTGATGGTCTGGCCGCCAGCGCCCAGCACGATCTTCTTGTGGCTGTCGCGGGTGACATAGACCACTTGGTCGATCTTGTAGGAGCCATTGGGCTGGATCTTGAAGCTCTCGGTCTCGACCGTGCAGTTATAGGGGATCTCGTCATGCACGCGCAGAAAGAGCTTTTCGCGGGTAATTTCGGCCGCGGTGATGGCCATGGTCAGATCGGTGAGGTGATCCTCGGGGAAATGCCAGGGGCCCGGCGGAATGTGCTTGATGCACCAGATCATCAGATCGGAGACGCCATAGCCCTTGAGGGCGGAGATCATGAAGGTGGCCTCAAAGCGCAGCTTCTCATTCAGCGTCTGGCTGAGTTCGAGCAGAGCCTCGTTCTTGATGGTGTCGATCTTGTTGAGGATCAGGATCTTGGGATGGTTGATATTGGCCAGGCCCTCGATCATCGATTCCAGATCGGGAGTGATGCCGCGCTCGGCATCGATCAGGAAGCCGACAATATCGGCATCCCCTGCCCCGCCCCAGGCGCTCTGCACCATGGCGCGGTCGAGCCGGCGCTTGGGGGCAAAGATGCCGGGCGTATCGATGAAGATGAGCTGGGCCTGATCCTGGGTGACGACGCCACGCACCTGGCTGCGGGTGGTCTGCGCCTTATGGGTGACAATGGAGACCTTGGTGCCGACCAAAGAGTTGAGCAGAGTCGACTTGCCGGCATTGGGGGCACCGACCAGGGCAATGAAGCCGCAGGAGGTGTCGGAGAGTTGTTCAGGTGTGTTCATTTGCTGTCCTTCCATACCTTATGGGTGACGAGGAACAGTTCGGCCGCCTTATGTTCCGCAATCTTCTTGGAAGGACCGATAGCGCTCAACTGTTCGAAATCGCCCAGGGCAATGGCAATGGTGAATTCGGGGGCATGGTCGGGACCGGTACGGGCGACCTGGATATAGGCGGGGGGCTCAAGCCCGCGGGCCTGGGCCCATTCCTGCAGAGCCGTCTTGGCATCGGGCTTGTTGGCCTGGCCGTCAGCGAGAAATTCGGCAAACATGGCCTCGACGAATTCATAAGCCTTGCCCATGCCGCCGTCGCAATAGATGGCGCCGATAATGGCCTCGGTGACGTCGCCGAGAATGGCTTCCTTCTCGGCCCCCCCGGTGCGGGCCTCGCTCTCGCCCAGGATCATCTCGGCGCCCAGATCGAGGGTACGGGCGATGACAGCGCAGGTTTCCTTGCGCACCAGGGTATTGAGGGTGCGGCTCAGCTCACCCTCATTGGCCTTGGGATAGCGGCGATAGAGCATGTCGGCGACGACGAGGCCCAGGACGCGATCGCCGAGAAACTCGAGCCGCTGATAGGACTGCTCGATGCGCCTGGCCGGCGAGACCGCACTGGAATGGGTGAGCGCGCGATCAAGCAGGCCCGGATCGGCAAAGCGATAACCCAGGCGGAATTGCAGTTTCTCGTGATCGCGCGCCTTGCGGCTCATCGGTCGATAGTCTGGAACATGCGGTCCCAACGGACATTGGCCGGCCACTGCCAGATCTGCCAAGGCGGCAGGTTATCCTTGATGGAGAAGAAGCGCCTTGGCAATGAGGTTGACGGCCGGGACATAGCCGACCTGGCTGAGCACGCGGCTATCGGCCGAGCGATCGCGGTTATCACCCATCATGAAATAGTGGCCGGCGGGAACGACATAGACCTGGGTATTGTCGAGCGGGCCCGTGTCGGAAATTTCCTGAATGGTATGCGTGGTGCCTTCAGGGAAGGTCTCGCGATAGACGGTCACCTCGACGGACTGGGCCGAGCTGTCGGTGTCGGTGGCGGTGCCAATGGCTTCGCGCTCGACCATGGCGTCGTTGATATAGAGCCGCCCTTCGCGCATCTGGATGCGATCGCCGGGCAGGCCGACAATGCGCTTGATATATTCGACATCCTGCGGGACCGGGCGGAACACGGCAATGTCGCCGCGATTGGGATCGCGACCCAAAATGCGGTTGGCGATGGGCAGCTCGAAATCGAGCGCGGTGAAATCGCCATAGCGGCCGAGCGAGAAGGAGTGCTTGCCATAGCCCCAGACGAATTTGTTGGCGATGAAATAATCGCCGATCATCAGGGTCTGCTGCATGGAGGCTGTGGGAATGGAGAAGGGCTGATAGAGGAACGAGCGCAGCACGATGGCGATCAGCAGGGCCTCGACCACGACAATGATGGTTTCAAGCCATTCACTGGTCGCGGACTTGTGGGCAGGTTTGTCGACGGGCTGGCTCATGAGTTTCCCCGGATTGATAACGCGGCAGCGTTAATCCCTTGCGCCAGCCGGGTCAATTGCGTTGCCCGTGGTACCGCACCGAAACGCTAGGGCGCATCCGTGGCGGCAATGGGCAGTGCCTCGATGATGACGAAAGCCTGGGCGAGCCCGGCATCGTCGGTGATGGTCAGGTGAATGTGGGGGCTGTGGCCGGGCGGCACAAGACGGGCCAGGGCGGCGGCGGCGCCATTGGTCAGGGCCATGGTGGGCTTGCCCGACGGCAGGTTGACCACGCCCATGTCGCGCCAATAGACGCCCCAGCTGAGACCGGTGCCCAGGGCCTTGGAACAGGCCTCCTTGGCGGCAAAGCGCTTGGCATAGGACGCGGCGCGCTGCGCCCGGCGATCGGACTTGGCCTGCTCGATCTCGGTGAAGCAGCGCTGGGTGAAGCGGGTGCCGTATTTGTCCAGCGTCCTGGCAACGCGGTCGATCTGGATGAGATCGGAGCCGAGACCGATGATCACTTGACCCCCTGAATGCCGCGGCTGCCCGGCTTGACGGCAGGAATGGCAGCCAGTTCGGGCGGCAGCTGGTCGGCCGGATAGGCGGGGACCTTGAACTCGATCAGGCTGACCAGCGGCACGCCGATATCGGCCTCGCCGCCGGAGCGGTCGATTAGGCAGGCGGCAGCCACGACATTGGCGCCGATGGCGCGCAAAGCGGCAACGCATTCGCGGATCGAGAGGCCGGTGGAGACGATGTCTTCGACCACGATGACCTGATCATCGGCGCTGATCTCAAAGCCGCGGCGCAGCTCGAACTGGCCCTCGACGCGCTCGGTATAGAGGGCCGGCAGGCCGAGCTGGCGGGCGGTTTCGTAGCCGGGAATGATGCCGCCAATGGCGGGCGAGACGACCTTGGTGACGGCGGGGAACTCGGCGCGAATCTTGTCGGCCAGGGCCTTGCAGAGCTTTTCGGTCTGAGCCGGGTACTGGAAGACCCTGGCCTTTTGCAGGAAGACCGGCGAGCGCAGGCCCGAGGACAGGATGAAGTGCCCCTCCAGCATGGCGCCGCATTCCCGGAAAATCGCCAGCACGTCATCTTTTGTCATCGCTAAACCTCTTGTCGACCTTGCCGTCCCATTCAAGGGTGGAAATCATCGATGTCTCCCGCAGACCGGCACGCTGCACGGCGCTCAGGCCGGGACTGCGCTTGAGGGTTGCCAGAACATCGGTCAGTTGCGCAAGGTCGCGCACCTCGATTTCAAAGATCATCTGGTGGAAATCGGGTGAAATCATCCGCATCACCAGATTGTTGATATTGGCGTCGCAGGCGGCGATGGCGGCAGAAATCTGGGCCAGCGAACCGGGCTTGTTGACACTCTCCATGGAGATGACGGTCGGATAGGGGCGGTCCTCGCGGCCGTCCAGGTTCCAGCGCACATCCACCCAGGCGACATCGCTGTCATGCAGGTCGATCAGTGCATCCGAATGAATGGGATAGATCTGCATGGGCTTGTCGGGCTGCAGGATGCCGACCAGGCGATCGCCCGGCACCACGCCCTCGGCCGATACGGTGACTCCGATATGGAAATCGAGCTGGGCCAGCGCCGCCTTGGCATTGGGGCCGGAGCGCTGGCCGCCAGGTACGCGGAAGCGGAATAGATCGGTGGAACGCAGTGCAAACCAGCCATCGGCAGTATCGGCCACGGGCAGATCAAGCTTGCGGCGGCGCTTGCGCAGGCCCTTGATGCTGGCCAGTTCGGTGGCCAGCGGCTCGGAGCCGATCTTGCCCTCGCCCACGGCGATCAGCAGGTCGCGGCGGCTGGCCATCCCCAGGGCCTCGGCCAGGGTCTTGGCTTCGGTGTCATCCAGCATGACGCCTTCGCGCTCAAGCATCATGTTGAGCACGTGCTCGCCCAGGGCAAAGGTGCGCTGGGTTGCCGCCTGGCGGACGGAGCGCCGGATCGCGGCGCGGGCCTTGCCGGTGGCGGCAATGCCGAGCCAGTTGATGGGCGGGAGATGGTTATGGTCGCGAATGATCTCGACTTCATCGCCGCTGCGCAGCTGCGTCACGAGCGGCAGGATGGCGCCGTTGATCTTGGCGCCCACAGTGGTGTCGCCGATATCGGTATGCAGGGCATAGGCAAAGTCGATGGGGGTGGCGCCGCGCGGCAGGGCAATCAGCCGGCCGCGGGGCGTGAAGCAGAAGACCTGATCCTGGAACAGTTCGAGCTTGGTATATTCGAGGAAATCCTCAGTCGAATTGCCAGCCGTCAGATGCGCAATGGTGGAGCGCAGCGAGCCATAGGCATGGGATTCGTTTTCAATGCGGCTGAGATCGGCCGAGGCGCCGTCCTTATAGAGGGCATGGGCGGCAATGCCGAATTCGGCGATGCGATCCATTTCCTCGGTGCGGATCTGCAGCTCGGCGCGCTGCCGCCCGGGACCAACAATAGTGGTGTGGATGGACTGGTAGTCGTTGTGCTTGGGGACTGAGATATAGTCCTTGAAGCGGCCAGGCACGACCTTCCACTTGGTATGGACCACGCCCAGGGTATGGTAGCATTCTTCGGTCGAGCCGACGATGACGCGGAAGCCGATCATGTCGGAGAGCTGCTCCAGCGCGATGGACTTGCGCTCGATCTTGTTGAAGATCGAAAAGGGCGACTTCACCCGCGCCTTGACCCGGGCGGTAATGCCCTCGGCCAGCAGACGTTCGCTCAGCTCGCTGGAAATGGTTGCAATAGTCTCGCGATAGGTGGCCTGCATCTCGTCGAGACGTGCGACGATGGCCTGATAGTGCTCGGGCTGCAGGATCCTGAAGGAAATGTCCTCCAGCTCGCTGCGCATGTCCTGCATACCCATGCGGCCAGCCAGCGGGGCATAGATATCCATGGTCTCCTGGGCAATACGCGTCCGCTTTTCGGGCGGCATATATTGCAGGGTGCGCATATTGTGCAGGCGGTCAGCCAACTTGACCAGCAGGACGCGCACGTCCTGGCTGATGGCCAGGAGCAGCTTGCGCAGGTTCTCGGCCTGGGCCTCTTCGCGCGAGACCAGGTTGAGACGTTCGATCTTGGTCAGGCCATCGACAATGGCGCCGATCTCGGCACCGAACAGCTGGTCGATTTCGGCGCGGGTGGCGTCGGTATCCTCGATCGTATCGTGCAGCAGGCCGACCACGATGGAGGCGTCATCGAGCTTGAGCTCGGTGAGAATAGCCGCCACTTCAAGGGGATGGTTGAAATAGGGGTCGCCCGAGGCGCGCTTTTGCGAGCCATGCTTCTGCATGGCGTAAACATAGGCCTTGTTCAACAACTGCTCGTCGACGTTCGGGTTATACGCCTGAACGCGTTCGACAAGCGTACTGACGCATCATGGGATTGGTCGCTCGCTCTGAAAGCAGAGCTTAGCGCTTTGAAACAAAATGGGAAAGGTGCGGGCAAAGAAGTATGTGAGGGGCGGCATCAGGCCACTGCCCTGCCCCGCAAAGAAACACCCCCGGCTGGCGCCGAGGGTGAAGAACAGATTGTGCTCGCGGATGGTCTGGGCCATTCGCGCATAGCGCTCATGGCCTGCTCGCCTAAAATCGGTCCACCGGACCGATTTTGCGCAAGCGCCGGCTCTCAGTCGTCGCGACGCTCTGGCGGGGCCAGGCTTTCGATGCCGCGCAGCAGTTCTTCTTCGCTCATCGTGTCAAAGCTCATCGAATCGTCGGCGCCAGCGCTTTCGATCTGCGGCGCCGCGTGGCTTTCGGGCTCGTCGACTTCGACATATTTCTGCAGCGAGTGGATCAGATCCTCACGCAGATCATCGGGCGAGATGGCGCCG
>CAXBHD010000135.1:0-8531 GCA_963975335.1 uncultured Devosia sp.
GGCAACGATGCCCAGCGCGGCCAGCAGCACCGCCTGCGACACGATGAGCCCGGCCACCATGCCGGGCGACGCGCCAACGAGCTTGAGCAGGGCGATGGTATGCTGCTTGTCCAGCGTCATGGTGTAGATGGTGAGGGTGACCACGACCGCGGTGATCACCGTCAGCAGGCCGGAAAAAATCAGGATCTGCAAGCGCATGCGCGACAGGCGGCCATCGATGATGAGCTGCTTGTGCTGTCCGGCGGAAAGGGTCTCAAGCTCGCCGAGGCTGCGGATCCGGTCCGCCGTGGCGGCAGGGTTGGCCCAGGGATGGAGGTCCACCAGGACGGCCGAAATCGTGCGGGCCGTCGGCCAGAGCAGTTCGGGATCGCTGACCCCGCCAGCCGCCAGCCGGCCGGTGGAAGGCTGCGCCCTTATCGCGTCGAAATCGCTGCTGGAGACGGCGATCACCGGCTCGCCATTGGTTTCCACCAGGCCCTGTGTCCAGCCGACCACCTGCAGCGTCTCGGTGCCAAATTCAATGCGGCTCCCCAGGGAAATGCCGCTGGACCGGTCGACTACCGCCTCGCCGCGCAGCGAGGCCAGCGAGCGGCCCTTGACCAAAGGCAGCCAAGGATCGCTTTGGCTCGGATAGTCCATGGCCAGCACGGCCACGTTGACGCTCCGGCCATCGACGGTGAGCTGCTGGGACAGCAGGTCGAAGCGGCGCGCATCGGCGACGCCGGCGACGGCCAGCACCATGTCGAGGGTCTCAATGCCGATCTGGGAGGCATCGACCAGCGGACCTTCGGTGGCCTCCTCGAAGACCCAGAGGTCCGCCTGCACCCTGTCGACCAGGTTCAGCGAGTCGGCGACGACGCCATTATAGATGCCATTGATGGTCAGGGTACCCGCGGTCAGCAGGCCGATGCCCAGCCCGGTCAGCAGGAATTTTATGCCCGAATGCCGGATATCCTTGATCGCCAGCATCATGGGCCGCTGGCCTCCACACGCCGCCAGCGCCGCAGGCCGTCGCCATCGATCACGACATCGCCCGCCTGCAGCCCCGCGGTCACAACGATGGCGTCACCGCCTGCCTCGCCCAGGCTGATGGCCCGGCGTTCGGCCCGGTCGGCAATGGCAACGAAGACGAAGGGGTCCGCGCCGTCCCAATGCACCATGCTGGCGGGCACGGCGATGGCCACGCTGCTGCCGGTTTCGATGGTGACGTCCGCCCGCTGGCCGATGGCCCAGGTGGCGGGGATCGTCTGCAGGGTCAGAAGGGCCCTGGCCTGACGTGTATCCGGATCGAGGCGCCGCTCGATCGAGGCAATCTGGGCCCGGTCGCTGCGCCCGGCGGCGGCGCGGAAGCTCACGCTTGCCGGCTGGCCCAGCGCCAGGCTGGCCAGCGCCTGCTCATCGAGCCGGATCTCGACCGCCAGTTGTGTCGGATCGGCAAGACTTGCCACCGGCGTGCCTGGCGCCAGAACATCGCCGACGCTGGCGTGGACCGCGGTCACGACGCCGGCAAAGGGCGCGGTGAGACGGGTGCGGCCCAAGGCGGCCGCCGCATCGCTGATGCCCGCGGCGGCGGCCGTGACGTCGGCCTGCGCCGTGGCCAGCCCGCTTTGTGCCGAGGCGAGCTGCGCTTCGGCTGCGGCCAGGGCATCCTGGGCGGTGGTCAGGTCGGCATCGCTGATGGTTCCCGCCGCATGCAGCGCCTGGCGACGGGCAAAGGTGGCGCTGGCGCGGCTCATGCTGTCCTGCGCCGCCTCGAGGGTGGCTTCCGCCAGGACCAGCCTGGCCGCCGCACTGGCCTCGCGGGCCTGCGCCGATGCGACAGCGGCACGGGCACTTGCATCATCGAGCTGGGCAATCAGGTCGCCCGCCTGTAGCGCCTGCCCAATCTCAGCGCTGATGCCGGTAAGGCGCCCGGCCAGTTCCGGCCCGATCTCGGCCTGCTGCCGGGAGACCAGATAGCCCGGCGCGCTGACCAGGCTTGAGAATGGCGCGGCGACAAGCTCTACCGATTGCACCGGCAGCGGCCGCTCCAGGGCCCACCACCACAGGCCCGCTGCCGCCATGGCAAAGCCGGCAGCGGCCAGCGCGACCCAGATGCGGCGGCGCCGCGGGCCCATGCCGGGCTGGGGCGGCGGGGCATGGTGGCGCGGGCTGGCCGCAGGCGGCTTGAGGGGGCGCTCGCGCGCGTCCAGTTTGGTGATATTATTGGTCACATCCGCATCCCTGTTTGAGGAGATACGTCGCGGCGCCTGCTTTCCTTCGAAGGAAAACGGCCGCGCCGTCGTACAGGATAGGAGAATGGCAGCGGGGCTCGTCATGGACGATGTCAGCACGAGTGACGAGGCGCTTGTCGCCCAGGTGGCAGGCGGCAATCAGCGCGCGCTGCGCCTGCTGATGGATCGGCATATGGCGCGGGCCATAAGGCTGGCCGACCGGATGACCGGCAGCACCAGCCATGGCGACGAGATCGGCCAGGAAGCCTTTGTGCGGGTGTGGCACCATGCCGGTCGCTTCGACCCCGGCCGGGCGCGCTTCAGTACCTGGCTGTACCAGATCGTGGTCAATCTCGCGCTGGATCGACGCCGCCGTCGCCAGCATGCGCCGCTCGATTTTGCCCAGCACGTCGCCTCGACAGAGGAATCGGGCGAGGATCGGCTGCTGCGGGACGAGCGCGAGCGGCTGGCCGCCGCAGCGCTGGCGACCTTGCCGGACCGACAGCGCGCAGCTATCGCGCTGTTCTACCATGAGGGCCTGAGCGGGCGGGAGGGGGCGGCCGTGCTGGACGTGTCGGAAAAGAGTTTTGAATCGCTGCTGTCGCGCGGCCGCGCCGCCTGCCGACAGTTCGTTGCCGAACATACACGCGCTTTGGAGAAGAAAAATGAACAGGGATGAGTTTGAAGCCAATGTCGCCGCCTATGGAGCGCAGCTGCAGCGCTGGCCCGAGCGGCACCGCAGCGAGGCCCTGGCGCTGGCCTCCGAGCCATGGGCGCAGCAGGCGCTGGAGCAGGCGGCGGCGCTGGACGAGCTGCTGGGCGGACCCGGCCAGGTCGATGCAGCGCGCGTCGGCCGCGCCATCGGCGGGGTGACGGCGCGCATCGCGCAGCGGCCAGCCTGGCGCAGCGCCTGGCGGCAATGGCTGGCGCCAGCGACCGGTTTTGTCACCGCCGGCGTGCTGGGTGTCGTGGTGGGGATTGCTGTCACGCCGCCAGCGCAGCCGGAACTCGTGGCCGTCGGCCAGCTATTCGCCGCGACCATGTTCTACAGCGATCCGGCATTGCTTCAGGGCCTGGGAGGCTGACCATGTCGCGTATCCGCATACTCACCCTTGTGCTCATGCTGTCGCTGGTGGGGAACGCCTTTGCCATCGGGCTGGGCCTGACCCTGAGCAGCCGGCAGCCCGCCGTCATCCGCCTGATCGAGCCGGTCCCGGCCGAGCTGGCCGAACGGGTGGCCGGAATGCTGCCCGCCCCCGCTGCGGAAGCGCTGCGGGCCCGGCTGGCGGCGCTGGACGGCACGATTGCCGCGCATCGGGCCCGCTATCGGCAGGCGCTCGTCGAAACGGCAGCGGTGCTGGCGGCGGAAGCCGTCGATATCGAGGCGCTGTCGCAGACGATCACCGCCGCCCGCGTGGAACGGGCCGCCATCGGCGACCAGCTGACCCAGGTATTTGCCGAAACCGCCGCCATACTGCCGCTCGAAACACGCCGTCGGCTGGTCGAGCGGTTTCTCGCCCAGCCCTGACGAAGGAAAGCGACGGCACGGTCGTATCATCGGGGAATGCTAGCCCATGGAGTTGCTGATGACTGTGCCGACGAACAGAAACGCCCTTGCCAGGACCTATCGCACCTGCGGCCTCGCGCTTTTCGCGATGCTCGCCGGCGCTTCGGCCGCACTGGCCCAGCAGGCGGCGGACCCGAAGCCGCCGCAGCCGAGTGCCGAGCAGCGCGAGGCCTGCAGCCAGGATTTCCGTCGCCTGTGCCCGGGGACCATGCCCGGCGGCGGTCGCGTCAAGCAGTGCTTTACCGACCACTATGAACAGCTCTCACCCCTCTGCCAGGCAGCGATGGACGCCTCGACCGCGACGGAGTGACCGGTTTCCGCTGCTCCCGGTATTGCGTCGGCGGATAGCAGGGTCGCTGCAAAACGGCGACCCTGGTTCGCGGCCTGCGCCCCGAGCGCCGCCTGTGCCTATGGCGTGGTGCCCAGATAGTCGTTTGAATAGTAAGCCGTGAAGTCGGGCTTTTCGGTAAGGGGCGCGCCATTGCCGTCCTTGAGGATGCCGGCCTCGAAAAGGAAGGAGCCGACCGCCTCCATCTTGGCGGGATCGATGACACCGACGGCGCCGTTTTCAGCCTTGAGATAGTGGCCGTCGATCAGGGCTTGCAGCGATGCCCGGACGAAATCGCGGTCGAGCAGCATGTCGGCATTGGCAGCCAGCAGAATATCGGTGGCCTCGTCCGGATGCGCGACCGCATAGGCATAGCCACGCTGGCTGGCGGCGATGAAGGCCCTGGCTGTTCCGGCATTGCTGGCGAGATAGGCGTTGCTGGTGCCGATGAAATTGGTGTGCTGGTCAGGCACGCCGAAATCGGCATAGCGGAAGGCGCGCTGCGCCGGGCCGTCGCGCTCGGCCTTGACGCCTTCCCAGGTGTAGACTTCCAGGGTGAAATCGACCGCGCCATTGGCAAGGGCTTCATAGGCCGAGGTGCCAAGGGTGACGGTTTCGAACGCGCCCGTACCGCCATCATGGGCAATGATGGTGCCAATGAGCGCCGTTTCCCAGGCGCTGCCGAAGCCACCATAGGTCTTGCCATCGAGATCGCGCGGCGTCTGGATGTCCTGCCGGTCGGCCTTGAAGACAAGGCGCCCGGTTTCGGTCTGCACCAGGGCATAGGTGGCGACGAGATCGGCGCCGGCCGTGCGCTGGGCGAAGAGGCCGATGGAGCCCAGAATGCCGAAATCGGCGACGTGATTGGCGACCAGCGTGCCGGCCGAGGTGTCGGTATAGGGCAGGATTTCGACGGCGAGCCCGGCTTGGGCGTAAAAGCCCTTCGCCTCGGCCACGTAGAGGCCGATATGGTTGGTATTGGGCGTCCAGTCGAGCGCCATGGTGACGGGAACGGGTTGGGCGAGAGCGGGCGTCAGGACCAGGCTGGCGGCAAGGCCGAGCGCGGGGATCAGGCGGGAAAGCGGCATGGATCAGTGCTCCGGATTGAGTAGGGTCTGCAGGATTTCGGCTTCCATGGCAGCGAGGGCGGGTGACGCAATGCCCCGGCGCGGATGGTTGAGCGAGACGGCAAATTCGTGTGCAATACGGGCGGGCCGCGACGACAGCACATAGATGCGGTCGGACAGGAGAACGGCTTCGCGCACGTCATGGGTGATGAGCAGGACCGTCCAGCGGTGGCGGGTCCACATGTCGGCGAGCCAGCGCTGCATCTGGGCGCGGGTCAGCGCGTCGAGGGCGCCGAAGGGTTCGTCGAGCAGCAGCATGGGGCGCTGCTGGACCACGGTGCGCAGCAAGGCGGCGCGCTGGCGCATGCCGCCGGAAAGCTGGGCAGGATAGTGATCTTCAAAACCGGCAAGGCCGAATTCGGCAAAGAGCGGCGCGACCCTGGCGCGGGCAGCCCCGCGGCTGAGGCCCTCGACCTCAAGGCCAAGGGTAGTGTTGTCGATGATGCGCCGCCAGGGCATGAGCGCATCGCCCTGCGGCATGAAGGCAAAGCGGTGCCGGTTGGCGCAAAGCGGCTGCCCATCGAACAGCACGCGGCCGGCATCGGGCGTGATGGCGCCGGTGAGCAATTGCAGGATGGTGGATTTGCCGGCACCGGATGGGCCCAGGATGGAGACGAATTGGCCGGGTTGAACGCTGAGGCTGACATCGGCGAGGACGTCGGTGGGACCGAAGCTCTTGCGCAGACTGGTGATTTCGAGGCGCGGCGGGCTCATGGACGTGTCTCGGCAAACCGCGCCCAGGGCATGGCGGCGCGCTGCAGCAGGACGGTGGCGCCAAAGAGCAGGAGCGTGAGGGTGGCGCTGACGAATACGGCGGCCAGCACGAGGTCGGGGCGGAAATTGTTCTTGGCATTGAGGATATAGATGCCCAGGCCACGCGCCGCGCCGGCATATTCGGCAAAGATCGCGCCGACCACGGCATAGGTGATGGAAATGCGCAGACCGGCAAAGAAATAGGGCAGCGCCGAGGGCAGGCGGGCCATGACGAAGATGCGCCAGCGCGACGCGCCCATGGCGGCAAGAAGGGCCGTGATCGTGCGGTCAGTGGCGTCATAGCCCTGGGCGAGGGCGACCAGCATGGGAAAGAAGGTGACCAGCGCCACCAAGACGATTTTGGGCGTGAGGCCAAAGCCGAACCACAGCACGATCAGAGGCGCGATGGCCACCAGCGGCAGGGTCTGGGTGATGATCAGGACGGGAAACAGCGCCCGTCGCAAGGGTCGGAAGAAATCGATCAGAATCGAGAAGAGGAAAGCGGCCGTCAGCGAGGAGGCAAAGCCGAATGTGGTGGCCTGAAGTGTCGCCAGGCTATGGCGGGCCAGGGCTTCGCGCTGCTCGAAGCCCTGGATCACAATGCGCGATGGCGGGGGCAGGGTGGTGGGGGATATCCCCGAGAGATGCACATAGGCTTCCCAGCCCAGGATCAGCGCCGACACCGAGGCCAGGGCGGGGCCGGCATGGCGCAGGAGGCGCGCCAGTGCGCGCGGCAAGAGGGCGTTCGACATGGATCTGCCTTCGCGTTCAGCTTGCGCTGGGGCTGTTGGCCGAAACCGTCAGGTCGATGGTGACATGCCCCTGCGGGGGACCGAAGCGGCAAAAGGCCTGCTCGAGGGTGGCGAAGAGGGCGCCGGTATCGCCCTTGAGCCGGGTGGCGAAATGCTTCGACCTATCGAATGTGCCGGACTGTTTGAGAAAATCGATGCAGCCGTAGATTTCGTCCATGTGATCGCCCTGTCCCAGCACATAGAGCGAGAACTGGGCCAGCGCGAACACGTCCAGATCGGGCGCCATGCCCACGGCGGCGCGCGCCTGGGACTGCCGCTCGGCGAGGGAATCGCGCGGCCCCTCGAACAGGGGGGACTGACAGATGGCGTCGTCCGGCTCGCCCGGGCAGCCGCGCGAGATCGTTGCCGACAGCACGCAATGCACGCCGGTTCGGGCGGCGGCGCTGAAGAGATCGCGCATGGCGGGGAAGAGGATTTCGGGCGGTCCGACCAGCAGCGTCGAGATGTCGTCGGTCTCGATGCGCAACTGGTCGCGATAGGGATCGAGCGCGCCCAAAGCGCTCATGATGACGCCGACGAAATCGTCGCGCATGGGATAAAGGGAAATCTGTGCGCCTGAAAACATGGCCCGCCTCGCTCCGCTGGTATTACCCAGATCAGCTATAGGGTCCGAAGGCTTACTGCCCCCATCTCAGCCCCGACCTACGGAGCACCCCTGTGGATGGCGGCACCATAAGCGCGGACGGCCGGCCAATGCAAGCCTGCTTAATCCTAAAGCGGAACCTGGGGTGGCAGCGCGGGTCGGCGCCTGGGCCGAAAGGGGCGCAAACCGGCCCCGGCCGGGCCATCTGGCCTGGAGCAGGCGGCTGGTGCATGGTGGGGCAAATGATTTGTCGGAGTTGCCATGCCGTTTCCAGACCTCACCCAGCCCGAGCTCGGCGCCTATCATAGCGCGGTCCAGACGCCCGGGGATTTCTCAGGCTTCTGGGCAGCCACCCTGGCCGAGGCGCGCGGCATCGGCGGGGCGGTCAGCGTGGTCAAGCAGCAGACGACGCTGACGGCGGTCGAGGCCTTTGACGTGACCTTTCCGGGCTTTGGCGGGCATCCGATCAAGGGCTGGCTGGTGCTGCCGAGCCAGCGCAGCGGGAAACTGCCACTGGTGGTGCAGTATGTCGGCTATGGCGGCGGGCGGGGATTTGCCCATGAGCAGCTGCACTGGGCCGCGTCGGGCTATGCCTATTTCCGCATGGATACGCGCGGGCAGGGCAGCGGCTGGAGCACCGGCGCGACGCCGGATCCGGTGGGGTCGACGGCGTCGCTGCCCGGGGTGATGACCAAGGGCATCCTGGACAAGAATGACTATTACTACCGGCGCGTGTTCACCGACGGGGTGCGGGCGATCGATGCGCTGATGGGCCAAGATGTTGTCGATGCGGACAAAATTGCGGTCTGCGGGGGCAGCCAGGGCGGCGGCATCGCGCTGGCGGTGGCCGGGATCGACAAGCGGGTCAGGGCGGTGATGCCCGATGTGCCCTTCCTCTGCGACTATCCGCGCGCCGTGGCCAAGGCCGCGCGTGACCCCTATGGCGAAATCGTGCGCTTCCTGGCGCAGCATCGGGACAAGAAAGACCAGGTCTTTGAGACACTTGGCTATTTCGACGGGGTGAACTTCGCCCGCCAGGCGCGCGCGCCGGCGCTGTTCTCGGTCGCGGTGATGGACGATATCTGTCCGCCCTCGACGGTCTATGGCGCCTTCAATGCCTATGGCGGGGATAACAAGACCATGATCGA
>CAXBHD010000136.1:0-8499 GCA_963975335.1 uncultured Devosia sp.
CTGCGTGCGGCCTATCGGCAGATCTTTTCCAATGAAGGCACGCTGCGCGAGCGGGTCGAGGATGCCGCCGACCTGTTCAAGGACGATGCGCTGGTGCAGGAGATCGTGGCTTTCATCATGGCCGCATCCGACCGGCCGATCCTGACCCCGCGCAACGGCCAAGCCGCTGAGTGATGGCCAAGGTGGCTGGGCGGCTGTCGATTTTCGCCGGCGCCGGTGCCCTGGTGCCGCATGTCGTCGATGCCGCGCTGGCGGCCGGCTATAAGGTGCAGGTGCTGACCCTGGTGCCCCGCGAGCCCATTGCCGGGGTCAAGATGGGCAGCGTCGATCTCGACAATCCGCTCGGCATCATCTGGTCGCTCAAGATATTCCGCACCACCCAGATCACCATGGCGGGGGGCATTGACCTGTCCGACAGGGCCCGGGCGGGGCTGATCCGCTTTGCCAATGGCAATGTGGCGCCCGGCGAGGGCGTGGCCGAGACGCCGGTCGGCGACGCCGCCCTGGCAGCTTTGGGCAAGGTGCTCAAGAAAATGACCGGCGCCGACCTGGTGGGCGTGCACGAGCTGTCGCCTGACCTGCTGGCTGCGGCGGGCACGATTGCCGGGCCGGGCTTTGCCGACGCGGCGGCAATGGCCTTTGCGCTGGAAACGGCGCGGGCCATTGGCGCGCTCGATATCGGCCAGGCTGCCGTGGTGGCGGGGCGCCGCATCATTGCCGTCGAGGATATTGGCGGCACGGATGCCCTGATCGAGCGGGTGGCGGCCCTGCGGGCGCGCGGCCTGACCGGCACGGGCGAGGCGCCGCTGATCCTGGCCAAGGCCAGGCAACCCCAGCAGATGGGCTTTGTCGACCTGCCCTCGATCGGCGCGCAGACCGTTGAACGCTGTGCCGCCGCCGGCATAGCGGTGATCGCCGTCGAAGCCGGGCAGAGCCTGGTGCTGCAGCGGTCGGCCTTGGCCGAGGC
This sequence comes from uncultured Devosia sp., assembly GCA_963975335.1. Lineage (GTDB taxonomy): Bacteria > Pseudomonadota > Alphaproteobacteria > Rhizobiales > Devosiaceae > Devosia. Next base: position 968 of record CAXBHD010000136.1, read on the forward strand.
AGCCGCAAGGCTGGGCATTTCCGTGATTGGCGTCAGGCTTGACCATGGCTAATCCGCTCTCCCTCTTCATTCTGGCCGGGGAGCCGTCGGGCGACCGCATTGCCGCCGATCTGGTGGCACGGCTGCGCCAGCGCGTCACCCTGACGCTGACCGGCGTCGGCGGCGACGACTTGGCTGCGCAGGGGCTGGTCTCGCTCTATCCGATGGGCGATCTGTCGGTGATGGGCATTAGCGACGTGCTCAAGCGCCTGCCGCTGCTGCTGTGGCGGGTTGAGCAGACCGCGCGCGCCATCCGCGCCGGCCGGCCCGATATCGTGGTGCTGGTGGATGCGCAGGACTTTTCCAAGCTGGTCGCCAAACGCCTCAAGGCTCTGGGCCATGTCGGGCCGATCATTCTCTATGGTGCGCCCACCGTCTGGGCGCGGGCGCCCGAGCGCGCCGCCAAGCTCAGGCCGCTATTTGACGAAGTGCTGGCCGTGCTGCCTTTCGAGCCGGCGGTCATGGCCAGGCTGGGCGGTCCGCCCACGAGCTATGTCGGGCATCCGGCTCTGGCCGAGGTGCTGGAGCGCACCGCACCGGTCGAGCGCGGCCCGCTGATCCTGCTGCCCGGCAGTCGGGATGGCGAGTTGCGGCGGCATCTGCCGCTGTTCCGCCCGGTCGTGGCCGCCCTGGCGGATCATGAGGCTATCGATGGCGCTGTCATTCCCACCCTGTCTAGACTGGCGCCGCGGCTCAGGGAGGCGGTCGCCGACTGGCCGGTGCCCGTCACGGTGGAAGCGGCGCGAACGGCGCGCCCGGCGCTCTATGGCCGGGCCGTGGTGGCGCTGACGGTTGCCGGCACGGCGACGCTGGAGCTGGCACTGGCGCGCCTGCCCATGGTGGTCAGCTATGTGATGGACAGTCACCAGGCGCGGGTCTTCGACAAGATCGGCAGGCCGCCGGTGTCGCTGCCCAATATCATTCTGGGTCGGCCCCAGGTGACCGAACTGGTGCAGTCGCAGCCGGACGCGCAGGCCATGATCGACAGCCTTTTGGTGCTGCTCGACAATAAAAAAGCCCGCCAGGACCAGATTGCGGCCTTTGGCGAGCTTGCGACGCTGATGGATGTCGGCACGGCAGAGGCGCCGCGGCAGGACCCGGCGGACCGGGTCCTCAGTCACTTCAGGCGCGATTAGCGCCCGTCGAGCGGCTTGTAGTCGCGCGCTGGCGAGCCATTATAGAGCTGACGCGGCCGACCGATCTTCTTCTGCGGGTCGCCGATCATTTCTTTCCACTGCGAGATCCAGCCGACGGTACGGGCCACCGAGAACAGTACGGTGAACATCGAGGTCGGGAAGCCGATCGCCTCAAGGATGATACCCGAATAGAAGTCGACGTTCGGATAGAGCTTGCGCTCGATGAAATAGGGGTCCTCGAGCGCGATCTTTTCGAGCTCCTGGGCCACCTGCAGCGTCGGGTTATTGTGCACGCCGAGCAGGTCGAGGACCTCCTTGGCGGTCTTCTGCATCACCGTCGCGCGGGGATCGAAGTTCTTGTAGACGCGATGGCCAAAGCCCATCAGCTTGAACGGGTCGCTCTTGTCCTTGGCCCGGGCGATGAATTCGGGAATGCGATCGACCGTGCCGATCTGCTTGAGCATGTTGAGCGCCGCTTCGTTGGCGCCGCCATGTGCCGGGCCCCACAGGCAGGCAACACCGGCCGCAATGCAGGCGAAGGGATTGGCATCCGACGAACCGGCCAGCCGGACGGTCGAGGTCGAGGCGTTCTGCTCGTGATCGGCATGCAGGGTGAAGATCAGGTCCATCGCCTTGGCAATGGTGGGGTTCACCTGGAACGGCTCGGCCGGCACCGAGAAGCACATATGCAGGAAATTGGACGCGTAATCGAGATCGTTGCGCGGATAGACGAAGGGCTGGCCGACCGAATATTTATAAGCCATGGCCGCGATGGTGGGCATTTTGGCGATCATGCGGATCGAGGCGATCTCGCGCTGCTGCGGATCGGTGATGTCGGTGGAGTCATGATAGAAGGCGGCCATGGCGCCGACCACGCCGGTCATGATGGCCATCGGATGGGCGTCGCGGCGGAAGCCCCGGTAGAAATAGTGCATCTGCTCATGCACCATGGTGTGGCGCGTCACCAGCTCGTCGAACTCGGCCAGTTCCTTCTTGCCAGGCAGTTCGCCATAGAGCAGCAGATAGCAGACTTCGATATAGGAGCTGTTTTCCGACAGCTGCTCGATCGGATAGCCGCGATAGAGCAGTTCGCCCTTGTCGCCATCGATATAGGTGATGGCGCTGTCGCAGGCCGCGGTCGAGGTGAAACCCGGATCGTAGGTGAACAGCCCGGTCTTGGCATAGAGGGTGCGAATGTCGATCACATCCGGGCCAACCGTGCCTGACAGCAGGGGAAATTCGTGGGTCGTGTCCCCGATGACGAGTTTGGCGACTTTATCGGTCATTTAGCTCTCCTCGAAGGCCCCGGAACCCCCGTTGGAAAGGGATTTCAGTAGGGTCGGGGCCGTGTATGTGGCAGTCACATATATACTTGGACAGGTATCAGCTTTTGCCCGCCCGAGGCAACTGATGGGTAAGCAAGGCTTACCCTGCGATTAGCACTAGACAGCGGCGATCTGGTCCTCGAGACGGGCCATGGTTTCGTCGCGGCCGATCAGCACCATGACCTCGAAAATGCCGGGCGACACGGTGCGTCCGGTCAGGGCGGCCCGCAGCGGTTGGGCGAGCTTGCCCAGCTTGAGGCCCTTGGCTTCGGCCAGCGCGCGCATGGCCGCGTCGATGGCGGGCACGGACCAGTCATTGAGACCGCGCAGCAACTCGGCCATATCGCCCAGCACGGCACGGGAATCGACGGTCAGCAGAGCTGCCGCAGCCGCATCAATAGCCAGCGGGCGTGACGCATAGATGAACTGGGCCAGGTCGATCAGCTCCAGCACGGTCTTGGCGCGCGGCTGCAGTTCGGGCAGGGCGCTGAGCACGGTCGCCTTGTTGGCGGAGAGCCCGTCGACATCGACCTGGCGCCCGACCTCGGCGGCCGTGGCCAGCATGACGTCATAGAGATAGTCCGGCTTGGCCTCGCGGATATAGTGGCCGTTGATATTCTCGAGCTTGACGAAATCGAAGCGTGCCGCGCCCTTGTTGAGGGCGTCGAGGCTGAACCACTCGACCATCTGGTCGGTGGAGAAGAATTCGTCGTCGCCATGGCTCCAGCCGAGGCGGGCCAGATAGTTGCGCAGGGCTTCGGGCAGGTAGCCGAGCTGGCGATAGGCCTCGACGCCCAGGGCACCATGGCGCTTGGAGAGCTTGGCGCCGTCTGGGCCGTGGATCAGCGGAATATGGGCCATTTCCGGCACCGGCCAGCCCATGGCATTATAGATGATGATCTGGCGGGCAGCATTGGTCAGGTGATCGTCGCCGCGGATGATGTGGGTGACGCCCATGTCGTGATCATCGACCACCACGGCATGCATATAGGTGGGCGTGCCGTCGGAACGCATGATGATGAAATCATCGAGATTCTCGGCCTTGAAGACCACCTGGCCCTGGACATGGTCATTGACCACGATATCGCCGCTCAGCGGCGCCTTGATGCGGATGACCGGATCGACGCCGGCCGGCGCCTCGCTCGGGTCGCGGTCGCGCCAATAGCCATTGTAGCGCGGCGGCTTGCCGGCGGCGCGGGCCTCTTCACGCATCTGGTCGAGCTCGGCGGGCGAGCTGTAGCAGTAATAGGCGTGGCCCAGGGCCACCAGCTCGCGGGCCACCTCGGCGTGGCGCGGGGCGCGGGCAAACTGGCTGATCGGCTCGCCATCCCAGTCGAGGCCCAGCCATTTCAGCCCGTCGATGAGCGCCACCACGGCCGCTTCGGTCGAGCGTTCGCGGTCGGTATCCTCGATGCGCAGCAGCATCTTGCCGCCCTGGTTCTTGGCAAAGGCCCAGCTGAACAGGGCGGTGCGGGCACCACCAATATGCAGATAGCCAGTGGGGGACGGGGCGAAACGGGTGACGACCTGGGACATGAGACCGGAGTGCTTGGAGAGTTCGAGAGCCGTGTGTAGCATAGAGGGGCACGAGCGCAAGGGCGGGGGCGGAGCCGGTGCAACAGGGCCAGATTCTGGAGCGGCAAAGCAGCGTGGTCGAGGCCCCCAGACGGCCATCGCCCCCGGCATCCGCAGATGCTGGCTTGCACCGTCCGGCGGCAAAGCCGGGCCTCTTGGGGGGATTGGCCGCCGCTGCCGCGCGCGATGCTGCCGGGCGACGGCTCTTCGTGCTGCTGCCCTTTGCCATGATTGCCGGCCTCATCGCCTATGCCGGCCTGCCGGACGAACCGCAGGCCTGGGCCCTGGCGGGCGTGGGGCTGGCGCTGGCGGCGCTCTGGCTCGTGCTGCGCCAATCGGCCCGACGGCAGCTGGCCGGCTTGCTGCTGGCCTTCTGGGCCGGGTTCTGTCTGCTGCCGCTGCATGGGCTGTGGTTCGGCACGCCCATGCTGGCCTTTCCCGCCTATGGCACATTCGAGGGCCGGGTCGAGGACATCGTCTCGGCAACCGAGACGGCGCGCCGGGTGATCGTGTCCAACCTCACCCCCGTGGCGGGCAGCCGGGCGGTGCCCATGGCGCGGGCGCGCCTCGTCGTGCCGCCGGTGCCGGACCTGGCGCCCGGCGACAGGATCAGGGGGCAGATGCGCTTCGCGCCGGTGCCGGGACCGGTGCTGCCGGGCAGCTTTGACGGGCAGTTCCACGCCTTTTTCGCCGGTGTCGGCGCCTATGGCACCGTGACCGGGGATTTCGCCCGCATCGGGGAGGGATCGGCGCTGGATGGTCATCGCAGCATCGAGCAATTGCGCATGGCCATCGGCGCGCGGATCGCGACGCAGCTGGGGGGCGCGGCGGCCGCCATTGGCCGGGCCATGGTGGTGGGCGACCAGAGCGGCATTTCCGACGAGACGCGCGCGGTCATGGCGGCATCCGGCCTGGCGCATATCTATTCGATCTCGGGCCTGCATCTGTCGATCGTGGCGGGCGGCGTGTTCTTCCTGCTGCGCTGGCTGCTGGCATCGATTCCGGCCACGGCCAACCGCTGGCCGGTCAAGAAGCTCGCCGCCATAATGGGGCTGGTGGCGGCAGCGGGCTATATGCTGCTGGCGGGCGGCGCGGCCAATGTGCCGGCTTTACGCTCGGCCATCATGCTGGGGCTGATCTTTGGCGCGGTGCTGGCCGGGCGGCGGGCGCTCACCATGCGCAATGTGGCGCTCGCGGCTGTGGCCATCATGGTGATCGATCCAGCCAGCGTGTTTCGCGCCAGTTTCCAGCTGTCCTTTGCCGCCGTGGTGGCGCTGATCGGCATCTATGAACTGCCGCGGGCCGCACCGGATTCGGAACGATCCTGGCCGGAACGGCTATTCGGTGCGGTCGGGGCCACTGCCGCCACCAGCTTTATTGCGGGCATGGCGACGCTGTTGTTCTCGGCCTACCATTTTCAGCAGACGGCCCCGTTGGGCGTTCTGGGCAATGTGCTGGTTCTGCCGGTCGTCAGCCTGGTCATCATGCCGTTTGGCGTGCTCTCGGTGCTGGCCATGCCCTTTGGGGTCGAGGGGCCATTCGTGGCGGTCATGGGGTGGGGCATCGAGCGGATGCTTGATGGCGCGGCACTGGTGGCGGGCTGGAGCGAGGGGCTGACCGGTAACCCTTTGCTGACGCATTGGGCGCTGCTGATCGGGCTGGGGGCGCTTGCCTGGTTCGCCTTTTTCAGCACGCGCTGGCGGCTCCTTGGTCCCCTCCTGGCCGTGCCGCTGATCCTGCTGGTCGGTTTCGAATACCGGCCGGACGTGCTGATCGCCGATACGACCCAGGCGGTGGCGGTGCGCGGCGAAACGGGCATGGGGCTGGTCAGCGGGCGGACCGGCAGCTTTACCGTCGCAGCCGGCCTTTCCCGGCCTGCGCTGCGACAGCCTCGGCTGCATTGCCCGGACACCGGCCTTTTCGGTGGCCGTGGTCAAGAATATCGCCGCCTTTGCCGAGGATTGCGGCCGCCATGACCTGGTGATCACGCGTTTGCGGGCGCCGCAGACCTGTAGCGGCAGCCAGGTGATCGATAGCGATGACCTGCGGACTGGCGGGGTGCACTGGCTGGCCTGGAATGCGGCGGCGGCGCGGTTCGAGATCCGCGCCGCCATCGCACAGGTCAACCGGCCGTGGCGAGCCGGGCTATGGTGACCCCGGCGGCGGGCAATTCGGCCGAGCCCAGCAGATAACCGGTCTCGTCGCTGGCCAGGGTCAGCGTCGCCGGGCCGGCATTGTAGTTGACATAGATGCGCAGGCCGCCGCGGGTGCGGCAGCGAATGCCGGCGGGCAGCGAGAGCGTCGGCAGGTCGGCTTCGGCGATGAGGTAGTCGACGACGCGATGCACCAGCGCCTTGGAGCCGCTGCCGCCCAGGTAGTAGAGCTTGCCCTGGTTGACCAGCACCGGCCAGCTATCGGCATCCTCGATGACGACATTGGCCTTGGTCTCGATGCGTTCGCGCCAGTGGTGCACGGCCCCGCTGCCCTTGACCTCGACTTCGAGGCTGGGATCGAGGGTCTCGATGCGGATGACCTTGAGGTCGAGCAGATTGCTCGGCAGATCGGGCGCCAGCCGTGCGGGAATGGAGAAATTCTCGGTCTTGGAGCCCGAGCGCGGGCCGATCAGCAGGTGGCCGTCAAACTCGGCAATGGCGCTGCGCAGCGCGTCGTTCCAGGCGAACAGGGCCGGAATGGCGACAATGGCATAGCCGGCAAAGCTGGTCGTGCTGGGCGGCAGAATATCGACATCGAGGCCATGGCGCCGGAAGGCAGCATAGAGCGCCCGGACATGGGCGGCATGGCTGAAGCCCTGGGCCTGCGGCTGCACTTCCCAGGCCCATTCGCTCTGATAGTCAAAGACCAGGGCGACACGGCCCTTGGCTGCGGGCCCGCTCACGCCGATTGCCTTGAGCTCTTGGGCGACCTGGCTGGCCTCGTGATAGGCGGGGGCCGGCTCGCTGTCGGGCCGCAACAGGCCGGCATGCATCTGCTCCTGGGCAAAGGGGGCCTGGCGCCAGCGGAAATAGGAGACCACTTCTGCCCCATGGGCAAAGGCCTCCCAGGCCCAGAGCCGGGCCATGCCGGGCAGGGGATCGGGATTGAACTGGGCCCAGTTCACCGGGCCGGGCTGCTGTTCCATGATCCACCAGCGGCCATGACCGACCGTGCGGTAAAGGTCATGGTGGAACGCGGCATTATCGGGGTCGCCCTGGCGCATATACTGGCGCTTGACCTCTTCGGGCTCGGCGCTGACGGCCAGATGCCCGAGCGGGTAGCTGTCCCAGCTGGCAATGTCGATGGTCTCGGCCAGGTCATAGTGATCGAACTCGGTATAGCGACTCATGAAGTTATGGATCACCGGGAGATCGGGGCGCCTGGCCTTGAGGATGTCGTACTGCACCCTGTTGAAGGCGGCCACCTGGTCGGAGGCATAGCGGCGGAAGTCGAGGGCATGGGG
>CAXBHD010000137.1:0-8488 GCA_963975335.1 uncultured Devosia sp.
GAGCCAGTCGACGACGTCGCGTCCCCGGTAGAAGCGGGCGCAGCGCGGCGCATTGCCCGTAACCATATGAACCTTGCGGCCCGCCAGGTACAGGTCCTCGGCGATCTGGCAGCCTGACTGGCCCGACCCGACAACCATGACCTCGCCCTCGGGGAGCTGCGGGGCGTTGCGATAGTCCGCCGTATGGAGCTGGAACAGGGTTTCGGGCAGGCGTTCGGCGGCGCGCGGAATGAATGGCGAGCTGTAAAGGCTGGTCGCCAGGATCACCGCATCGCTGGTGACCGTGCCGGCTGAGGTCTCGACACGAAACGTCTCGCCCTGCCTTTCGACCAGCGTAACGGTCGTTTTTTCCAGCACTGGCGGCCGCACCTTGGCGATGAAGCGGTCGACATAGGCGATGATCTCGTCCTTGACCATGAAGCCATGCGGATCGTCGCCGTCATAGGGGTGGTCTGGAAGCTGGCATTGCCAGTTGGGCGTCACCAGACAGAAGGCGTCCCAGCGCTGGCTTCTCCATTTATGGGCGACTGTATGCTGTTCGAAGACGACGTGGTCCACCCCACGCTTGGATAGTTCGTGGCTGGCCGATAGGCCGGCCTGGCCGCCGCCGACGACGACAACTGGATAATGGGCTTTGAGCTCGAGCATAGCGCGACCTTTCAGAGAATGAATTGCTTGCACTGGACGCTGGCATCCGGCTGGCTGGCGAAGGATTGGGCTGTGGTCTCGATGCGCTGGAGCTGGTCGAGCGCCGCCGAGCAGGCCATGCCGTATTTGGCTTCGACGCGGGCGCTGGCGATGTGCAGCGCTTCGCGACTGCGCGTGACAAAGTCATCGAGCCGATAGCTGTGCCCTTCGATGAAGTAGTCCTTGATGATCAGCGAGGGCGAATAGCAGGCCTCTTCGCTGCCATCTGGCCAGGTGACGACAAAACGCATTTCAGGCATGGGCGGGCTCCGCAAGCTTCTGGTAGAGCGGCAGGTGACGGGTCGCGACATCGCGCCAGTCGTGGCGCGCGGCGGTAAGCTGCCCGCGGGGAACAAGCCTGTCTCGCAACCCCGGCTGCAGTGACGCCACCATGGCATCGGCGATTGAACCGACTTGGTGGGGGTCACACCAGATTGCATCCTGCTCGCCCAGATAGTCGGTGAATGGGCGGATGGAGGACACAATGACCGGCGTTCCGCAGGCCATGGCTTCGATGACACACAGGCCGAAGCCTTCCTTGACCGAGGGAAAGACCAAGGTTGTGGCCAGGCGATAGAGCGCGGGCATGTCGGCATCGGCAATGGGGCCGAGGCGGTGGACGGCCGATTGCGGCACGCCCGATGCCTGCAGCACGGTCTCGAAGGTCGATTGATAGCCGGCATGGTCGAGCAGGCTTGCGCCCCCGGCAATGACCAGTTGTGCCGCTGGCACGACGGCACGTAGCTGCAGGAAGGCCTCCAGAATACGCGTGGTGTTCTTGCGCTCTTCAACGCCGCCGACCACGAGCAAGATCGGGCCCGCACCGAGCCCGAAACGGTTGCGGATATGCTCATCCCTGTCATCGCGATCAGGCGTAAAGCGGCAGCGGTCCACGCCATTGCCCACCCATGTCGCCGCTATGCCATATTCCGTCTTCAGCTGCGCCTGCCACTCGCTGCCGACGCAGGCATGGGCGTTGGCGGCGGTGATGGAGCGAGCTTGCAACTGCATCAGGCGTGGATCGGCGAAACTGTCGATGTGATGTACGGTGCGAAGGAAGCCGCCGATGAGCCCGCGTTGGCGGAGCGCGGCGAGCGCGTTGCCGGAAATGCCGTCATGGGCGTGGAAGAGATCGAAGTCACGCGCGGCGGGCTGTTCGAAATGGGCGATATAGTCGGCAATGCGCTGCTCGACCATGCCAGTCATCTCGGGCAGGGCAGGGCCCGCGGCGACAGGCCGGGTGGCGCAGCGGGTGGGGCGGAAAAAGCCTTGCCCCCTGGGGTCCGGGGCGTGCAGCACGACGTCATGCCCCAAGGCGGTCAGTGCCTCGGAAAGCTCGAGTGCATGGACCACGCCGCCGCGGGGATTGGTGGAATGGGCCAGCATGGCGATGCGGAGGGGCCCGATCATGCGGCGCGCTCGCTCTGAACCATATCGAGCAGGGGCGCAGCGGCATGGTCGAAAATGACCTGGCGCTCGCTGGACTTGCAGATCGCGATTGCACTGGAGGCGGTGATGGTTCCGATATCGGCCGCCGTGATGTCCCGGTTGGCAAATTGGGTAATGACGGCGTCGACATTTTCCGGGGCGACTGAGAGCAGGTAGCCAAAGCTGGGGAAGCTCTCCAGCCAACGCGATAGCGCCACGCCCTGCGGCACCGGCACATTGTCGATATCGATATCGATGCCGACGCCCGAGCATTCGGCCAGCATAATGGCTGTGCCGATAATGCCGCCTTGGCTGATATCCTTGGCGACGTGGCACAGCCCGGCCTCGGCGATCTGCGGTAGGATGCCGAGATCCGCGCGTTGGCGGCCCATGGGAGCGGTGGTCGCGGCATTCCAGTTGGAAAACGGCTCGCGATAGGCGCCGCGATGATCGATGGCAGCGATGAGACGCTGGCCGGGCGTGGCATCGAAGCTTGTCAGAAGCGCCTTCGCCTTTCCGAGAACGGCGACCGAAAGCTGGCTCTGCGCCGTGCGGATATTGGTGTGGCCGCCCACGATAGGCACGCCGAACATCTCGGAAGCGGCGCGCATGCCCTCCAGCACCGGCACGGCATTGGCCTCGCCATCGGCCCATATCGCATCCACGACGGCAACCGGACGTCCCCCCATGGCCGCGATATCGGAGAGATTGACCATTACCCCGCACCAACCGGCAAACCAGGGGTCGGCGGCGACAAACTCGTTCATGAAGCCTTCAATGGCAAACAGCAGGTAGCCGTCGCCATCCGGTATGGCCGCGCAATCATCGCCCACCGCAATGGCCTGTTGGGCCAGCCCCAGTCGCCGGGCGATGGCCCCGATATCCTGCTTGGCCGCGATATTGCGGCTCTGGCGGAGGCGGTCGGCAAGGGCGGTCAGGGTTTCCATCAAGCGGCCCTTCTCGGCAGCGCGACCAGACCGACTTCGGGCGTGGCCATGGGGGGGTAGAAGGCGAGATCGGCCTGCATCTTGAAATGCGGGCGGCCGTGCAGATTGACCGTCTCGAGCACGTGCCAGTGCAGGCGCCGGAACAGCAGGGCATTCTGTTCCTGCACATGGGCTAGGAAAGTGTGACAGCCCATGGCATGGGCCGAGCTTACCGCCACCCGGATCAGCGACGCACCAAGGGAGCCCACATTGCGATGATCTGCGGCCACCGCCAGGCGCGACCCCCACCAGGTGCCCGGCGACGGCTGATGGATGCGCACGGTGCCGACCACCTTGTCGGCCACGAGCCCCCACATCGACTGCGCCACAATCAACTGCGCGAAATCGTCGATAGCGTCGCGATCATCGTCGCCGAACAGACCCTGTTCGCGGCAAAAGACCTCGACGCGCAGGGCATGAGCGCCGCGGCGCTCCCAGTGCGTGGTGGCGAAGTTGACCTGGAACTGGCTCGGCACGAAACGCGGGACGGGCTCGAAGATCATTTGCGCAGCATCCGTTCATAGGTGGAAAGCGCCGAGCAGGCGCCGCATTTGCCGCAGCCGGCCTTGATATCGGTGGCGCGCAACCCGCCATCGATCACCATCTGCGCCAGGGGACGCAGGATGGAATCCATGAAGGCGGGCGATGGCGTGGGATGGCTTTCAAGTGGCGTGCCCGAGATCGGCACGAAGGGCACGACGAAGGGATAGACGCCGATCTCGATCAGCGTGGCGCACATCGCCAGAATGGTCTCTGGCGTGTCGCCGAGCCCGGCCAGAATATAGGTCGAAACCTGGCCCCGGCCGAAAACCGGAACGGCAGCGCGGAACGAGGCGAGGTATTTTTCGATTGAAACCTGCGCCTTGCCGGGCATGATGCGGGCGCGCACGTCGGGTGTCACTGCCTCCAGATGCATGCCCAGCGCGTCTATGCCGGCGTCGCGCATGCGCTCAAACCAGATATCGTCCTCCGGCGGCTCGCACTGCGCCTGGATCGGAATATCGACGGCGGCCTTGATGGCGACGGCGCTCTCGACAAGCACTGCCGCGCCGCGATCATCGCCCCTGGGCGTGCCTGTTGTCATCACCATATGCTTGACGCCATCGAGCTCGACGGCGGCCTTGGCGACTTCGGCCAGCTGTTGCGGTGTCTTGTGCGCCAGGGTGCGGCCAGCGGCGAGCGACTGGCCGATGGCGCAGAACTGGCAGGTCTTGGTGCGGCTCTGGTAGCGGATGCAGGTTTGCAAGACCGTCGTCGCCAACACGTCGCGGCCATGCAGCACGGCGATCTGGCTATAGGGAACGCCGTCGGCAGTCTTGAGGTCGAGAAAGCGTGGGCGCAGCGGGAAGCTGACCTGCCCCAGCGACAGGCCCTCGCGGCTGACCCGGCTATTGCCCTCGGCATCGGGCCGGTCGATCACATATGGGCTATCGAAAGCGGGCGCGGTATGCACCGGCACCATCACGGTCATGCCTTCGATGGTTACCGCCTTGTGGTCGGATGGACCGGCGCCACCGCGCCGGCTTTCGACGCCAGCCTTCGGATCAGCCAGCCGCGCCCCGTAGGACTGCAATTCGTTGATCAGCTGCTCGGTCGGCAGTCTCGTTGCGCTCTCCATCGGAAAGGCTCCTCGGCTCGGGTTGGGTGAAGGCGGCAGGCAACGGCTGCAGCGGCGCGGTGGGGCGATTGTCGAGCACCAGATGCATCAGTTCGGGCCTGGCATAGTGGCCCACGCTATCCATCATCCGCTTGCGCTTGGTGATGATCGACATGTCGAGATCGGCGATGAGGATGCCTTCGCCCTCGGTCAGCGGTGGCACGACGTGCTTACCCTCGGGCGAGATGATCGCCGTCATGCAGCCGCCGCGCAGGCCCTTCTGCAGACCCGCATCGGGGGTGATCGAGCCGATTTGCTCGTCGCTCAGCCAGCCGGTGGCGTTGATGACGAAGCAGCCCGCTTCGAGCGCATGGTGACGGATTGTGACTTCGATCTGCTCGCCGAAAATCGGCCCGACCAGCGAGCCGGGAAACTGGGCGACGTGAATTTCCTCGTGCTGGGCCATCAGCGCATAGCGGGCAAGCGGATTGTAGTGCTCCCAGCAGGCCAGCGCTCCCACTCGGCCCACGGCCGTGTCGACCACAGCGAGTCCGGCGCCGTCGCCCTGGCCCCAGATCATGCGCTCGTGGAAGGTCGGCGTCAGCTTGCGGCGCTTGAGCCTGAGCGCGCCGTCGGCATCGAAGATAAGCTGCGTATTGTAGAGCGAGCCATGGTCGCGCTCGTTGACGCCCAGCACTACCACCATGTTGTAGCGACGCGCCGCCGCGGCGACGGCGTCGGTCGCCGGACCGGGAACGACCACCGCATGCTCATAGAGCCGCAGATGCTCCTTGCCACTCAGGACGGGCGGCAGGACAAAAGAAAAATAGGGATACCAGGGCACGAAGGTCTCGGGAAAGGCCACGATCTGGGCGCCTTTGCCCGCGGCCTCTTCTATGGCGTTGAGCACCTTCTCGACGGTCTTGTCGCGCGAGGTGAGATCGGGCGCGATCTGGACGGCGGCAGCGCGGACAGTGATTTCGGTCATCATGACACTCCCGTTTGGGGGGACGGGGCCAGGTGGCCCCGCCAGTCGACTAGAGCGTCCAGGTGTCGATGATGACGGCGTTGGCGCGCTTGTGGATCAGCACGAGGTCGAGCACGTCGGTCGGATTGATCGGCACGATACCCGGGATCAGCGATGGCTCGCCGTGGCCATAAAGGGCCTGCAGTGCAAACCGACAGGCATAGACCTTGCCGCCTTCGGACATGAACTTTTCGATCTGGTTGTTGAAGTTCAGGTGCCCCGGAAAGGCCTCGTCGCCCAGCTTGGGGAAACCGCGCTGCACACCCAGCGTCACGCCCGGACCATAGAGCAGCACCGACGTCTCATAGCCCTTGCGATTGAGGCGCGTTGCCTGCAGCAGGTTCACAAAGCCGATCGAGCCTTCGAACGCCACGGTGTGGAAAGTGATCAGGGCCTTTTCGCCCGGATTGGCCTTGACGTCCTCAAAGACCTTTTCCTCATAGTCGACCAGGAAGTCGCCTTTCTGGCGGGCGGGATGGGTTACGGCTGGCATGCTCAACTCCTTGAAGCCTGAACTGTCGCCCCTCAGCGGGCTGACTAACCCATTGCAATCGGCGTGCCAGATTGATTTCAGTCATTTTGAGCTGGATTTGCGATCAATATTGCAGTCAATATCGCGCGACCTGACTGCGCTTTGAGCGATTGGCCTGGTTCGGGCGGGGAGCGGCCTGCATGAAAGTCAAGCAAGCCGTATTGCAACAATGTGCGGACAATTGCTGGCCGGAACGCTGCACGAGGCATTTTCCGCAACAATGTGCAGTCAATGTAGGAGAGGACAATGCGGAACTGGTTGCCTGATCTCGCTACCGCCGAGGGGCCGCGATACCTGGCCATTGCCGACGCCGTCGCTCATGACATCGGGCTTGGCGTGCTGACGCCGGGTGATCGCCTGCCGTCCCAGCGCTCGCTGGCGCTACGTCTCGGCGTTGATTTTACCACGGTGGCGCGGGGCTATGTCGAGGCTGCCCGGCGCGGGTTGATCGAGTCCACGGTGGGCCGAGGCAGTTTCGTCAAGGGCAATGCGGCCCTGCATGGCCAGCACGATCCGCGTCGGGGACTGACTGCCGATTTCTCGATGAATATGCCGCCCGAGCCCAATGATCCAGAACTCATCGCCCGCATGCAGGACGGGTTGGCCAGCGTCTCCGGCGACCTCTTCTCGCTGCTGCGTTACCAGGGCTTTGGCGGGTCCCCGGTCGACAAGGAGGCCGCTTCGGCCTGGCTCAGCCGGCGTGGCCTTGTGCCATCGCAGGAACGCGTCTTCGTTTCACCAGGTGCGCATCCGGCCTTGTTGGGTATTCTGAGCATAGTGGCCAAGCCGGGTGACACCATTCTGAGCGAAGCCATCACCTATCCCGGCGTTCGCTCGATCAGCGCGCAGCTTGGCCTGACGCTGCGCGGACTGGCGATGGACGCTGACGGCATTCTGCCCGAGGCGCTGGCAGAGGCCTGCAAAACCTTGTCGCCCAAGGCGCTCTATCTTAATCCGACGCTGCAGAACCCGCTGACCTTGACCAGTTCGGATCGTCGTCGCAACGAGATATGCGCCGTGGCGCGGCGGTTCGGCGTCACCATCGTCGAGGATGATGCCTATGGCTTCATTCCCACGCACGGCCCCGCACCGCTGGCAGCCATTGCCCCCGATATCTGTTGGCATATCGGCGGCCTGTCCAAATGTATCGGCGCGGGTCTGCGCATCGCCTATGTCGTGGTGCCCGACACGAAATCGGCCTGGACGTTCAACGCGGCTATGCGCACCTCCTCGGTCATGGCCTCGCCCCTGATGGCAGCGCTGGCCACGCGCTGGATCGAAGATGGCACGGCCGACAGCATCTTGCGCTTCATCCGCAGCGAAGCGGCAGCGCGCCAGCGACTTGCAGCCCAGTATTTCGCGCCGGGCACATTTCTGTCCGACCCGCTCAGCTTCAATATCTGGCTGCCACTGACGCGCGGCTGGAGCCGCACCGCCTTTATCGGGCAGGTGCGCAGCTATGGGCTGGGGGTTGTCGCCAGCGATGCCTTCACCGTCGAGGGGACGCCCGCCGAGGCGGTCCGCGTCGGACTTGGCGGGCCGATCAGCCGGACCGCACTGGCGGCGGGGCTCGAATTCATGGGCCATGTGCTGGAGTCCTCACCCGAACTGGCTTCCGCCTTCTTCTGACCAGTGTGGGGTGCACCGGGCGATCTTTACGCGGGGCCCGCAAACCAGGTGGCCCCGGCGGAGCCCGAAGCGCGGAATTCAAGGGAAGCTGAGAAGTTTGTAGGCCCCGATTTGCCGAAAGCCAATTCTCTCATAAACGTTGTAGCCCAGCGGGCTAGCCTGCAGGGTGGCAAATCTGAGGCCAAGCTTGCGGCCGGCAAGGCAGGCGAGCTGAGTCAGCGCGGTTCCGATACGTTTTCTTCTGAACTTTGCATCAGTGGTCACAAGGTAGATGCCGGCGACGCCGGCGTGGATAAAGAGCTCGGCAGTGCCAATCACGCTGCCTTCAAACCGGGCTGCAAAGCGATGCAGCTGCCCAGCTTGGTCCAGGCGGTGCCGTTCTGCATAGATCATGGCTTCGATCTGCGCGTCCGGCACGCCCATGGCAGGACAATAGCAATTCACCCACGCGCCGAGATCGTCACCTTCATCAATTTCTGAAACAGATACTCCTTCTGGCAGATCGGCTAGGCTGCCAATGGTCTGCAGATCAATTGTCATGACGGGCAAGTCACCGACCAATTTTGCACCCAAAGATGTGCCTCCAGACCAAGGAATAAGTA
>CAXBHD010000138.1:0-8455 GCA_963975335.1 uncultured Devosia sp.
CAGCTCGGGGAAATCGGTGACCAGGATCTTTTCGGGCGCATTGCGCACGGCGGCGGGCGGATTGACCACCAGCGTCTTGGGATGCAGCCGCTCGAGCATGTGGGTGAGGGTGATATAGTTCATGTCGAAGGGCGGATCCTGGCGCATATGGATCACGTCCTGGCTCGACAGGTCGATGCGACTGGCCTCGCCCAGGGTGAAATGCTCGCCCCTTGGCCTGTCGAAGACGGTGATCGGGGCCGCCAGCGCGCTCACCACATTGTCGCGCAGCGCCAGACTGTCGGGGGTATAGTGCAGCAGCGTGTGACCGCGCGCCTGCGCCTCGAGCATCAGGGCGAAGGTGGAATCCCCGAGGGGATTGATGGTGGCGACATGGTCCATCTGGATCGCGACTTTGAGCATTTCTGGCCCCTGGTTCTGGCATTGCGGCGACCCCCAAGGGGGCACCATGACATGACCCGGCCCGTGCCCGGGTGCAAGGGCTTTCGGGCGACCGCGCCTTGCCGGCTGATTGCCCCCTGTCACATTGCGGGCGCATGATGCCCCCGCTGGTGACGAGGAGGGCAGCATGAAGATTGCAGCATTCAATGTGGAAAATCTGTTTGACCGACCCCGGGCGTTCAACCTGGAGGATGCCGCCGAGGGCGCCGCGATTACCGACGCGGTGGCCGAGCTCAATCGCCTGATCAACAAGGAAGACTATAGCGCAGCCGACAAGGCGCGCATGCTCGAGCTGATCGTCGAGCTCGAGCTGACCGAGCCAAACCCGCCCTTCGCCATCTTCCGCAAGATCCGCGGCACCTTCTGGAAAAAGCCCAAAAATGCCGCGCTGCAGATCGTCGCCGACCACCGCGCCGACTGGGTCGGCTGGGTGGAGCTGCGCACCGAGCACAATAATGCCCGCGCGGTGATGAATACCGGCCGGGTGATCCAGGCGGTGGCGGCCGATATCCTGGCCGTGGTCGAGGCGGAAGACCGGGTGGCGCTGCTGCAATTTTCCGACCAGGTGCTGCGCAAGCTCGGCGGCGAGCCCTATGACGAGGTCATGCTGATCGATGGCAATGACACGCGCGGCATCGATGTCGGGCTGATGCTGACCAATGGCTATTCGGTAGGGCTGATGCGCAGCCACATTGCCGACATGCTGCCCAATGGGCAGCGGATCTATTCGCGCGATTGCCCGGAATTCGAGGTGCTGACCCCCGGCGGGGAGACCATCTGGGTGCTGCCCAACCACTTCAAATCCAAATATGGCGGCAATGACCAGAGCGCGGTCGACAAGCGAAGGGCCCAGGCGCAGCGCACCGCCGAGATCTATCAGCGGCTGCGCGGCGAGGGGCAGGACAGGATCGTGGTGCTGGGCGATCTCAATGACACGCCCGATGCGGCGGCGCTGCAGCCGCTGCTGGCGGATACCGATCTGCGCGACGTCTCCGAGCATGCCAGCTTCTCGAGCGGCGAATTTGCCGGCAAGGGCACCTATGGCCTGGGCAATGACAGCAACAAGATCGACTATCTGCTGCTCTCGCCGGCTCTGTTCGACCGGGTGACGGCCGCCGGCCTGTTCCGGCGCGGCGCCTGGCCGGGTGCGCGCCCGCCGCGCTGGGAAGTGTTCCCCGAGCTCGAAAAGCCGATCCATGCCGCCAGCGACCACCATGTGATCTGGGCCGAGATTGCCGACTAGAAGCCAAAGGCATTGGCCAGATGATAGGGCCAGCGCCAGGGAACAAGGAAGATGACGTCGAAGCGGCGGTCGCTTGCCGCCCTTTTGGGGTGGCGGGCCAGCCAGTATTCTGCCGCCCGCATGATGCGGCCCGCATTGATCGATTCAAGCGTTTCCAGCAGGCTCTCCGCCCGGGCGCGGGCCTTGACCTCGACAAAGACGATCACGCCCCAGCGCTCGGCGATCAGGTCGATTTCGCCCAGCGGGGTTTTGTAGCGCCGGGCGAGGATGCGGTAGCATTTGAGGCGCAGATACCAGGCGGCCAAAGCCTCGCCGCGATGGCCGCCGCGATAGGCGGCAATGCGGGCCTTACTCTTGGGCCTTGAGGGCGAGCGCGGCATCATAGACCTCTTTGCGCTTGAGCCCATATTGGGCGCTCACCGCATCGACGGCGGCGCGCAGCGGCTGCTCGGCCATGGCCTCCAGCAGCGTGGCCTGCCAGTCGGCCGCATCGGGGGCGGCGGGCGCTTCGGCGCCGGCCACCACGACCACCGCCTCGCCCTTGGTTTCGGTGCCGGCAAATTCGGCGGCGAGGGCAGCCAGGGTGCCGCGATGCACGCGTTCGAAGCGCTTGGTGAGCTCGAGCGCCACGGCGGCCGGGCGGTCACCGAAAATCTCGGCCATGGCGGCCAGGCTGTCGTCGAGCCGGCGCGGGCTTTCGTAGAAGACCAGGGTTTCACGTGAATCGCTGAGCGCCTTGAGCGCGTTGAGCCGGGCACCGGCCTTGGGCGGCAGAAAGCCGTGAAAGGCAAAGGCGTCGGTGGGCAGGCCGGCCACGACCAGCGCCGAGAGCAGAGCCGAGGCGCCGGGAATGGCAAAGACCGGCAGGCAGGCCTCGGCCATGGCGCGGATCAGCGGAAAGCCCGGATCGGAGAGCAGCGGCGTGCCGGCATCGGAAATCAGCGCGAAGCAGCCGCCGGCGGCGATGCGGGCGACAATGTCGTCGGCCTTGGCGCGCTCATTATGCTCGTGCAGGGCGATGCGGCGGGTGCGGATGCCATAGTGATCGAGCAGGCGGGCGGACATGCGGGTGTCCTCGCAGAGCACGGCATCGACCGCGGCCAGGGTTTCGAGCGCCCTTATGGTGATGTCGCGCAGATTGCCGATCGGGGTGGCCACGACATAGAGGCCGGACGCGAGCGGCGGGGCGAGGAAGGTGGTGCCGGCGATAAAATAGCCGGAAGAGGCATCAGCCATGCGCGCGAATTTCCCTGGCAAAGACGGCATTGAGACTTGGTTAAGCAATTGCGACCAGAATGTTAACACAATGTTGGCAATTGACCGCCAAAGGCGGTGAGAGATCGAATGGCAGGTGATGGCATAGCACGGGTGCTCGGCGCCGTCGGCCTTTTGCTTCTGGCGGGCTGCTCGCCCATCCATATTGCCTCGCGCACCATCGATTTCGGCTTCGGCCCGCCGCAGCAGCCGACCACCAGCAATCCCGCCCTGGCCCCGCTGCCCCCGAGCGGTCCCAGCCAGCAATTCGGCCGCGGCCCGGTGCCGGTGAGCCTGTTGCTGCCGCTTTCCGGCGATCCGAGCCTTGCCACGGTCGGGCAATCCATGGCCAATGCCAGCCAGCTGGCCATGGCCTTTATCGAGGCCAATCCCAATATCGGCGACAATACCACGATCACCCTGCGCGATACTGGCGGCACGGTGGCGGGGGCGACAGCTGCCACCAGCGCCGCCATTGCCGCGGGGGCCAAGCTGATCCTGGGACCATTGCGCGGCGATTCGGTCACCGCCGCCGGCGCTGTGGCGCGCTCGGCCGGCGTGCCGCTGATCGGCTTTTCCAACAATCCGGGTGCCGCCGTGCCCGGCGTCTATCTGCTCAGCGTGCTGCCCGACATGGAAATGAAGCGCGGGCTCGATGCGGTCAAGGCGCAGGGCCGGCGCGGCATTGCCGGGGCCTTTGCCAGCTCGGCCTATGGCCAGGCCCAGCAGGCCGCCTTCCGGCAGCAGGCCGCTCTGGCCGGCTTTGCGCCCAGCGCCGTCTATAGCTTTACCAGCCCCAGCGAGGCGGCCCAGATCGTGGCCCAGGCCAAGCCGCTGATCGACAAGGGGCTGATCGATACGCTGTTCCTGCCCGACCGGGCCAGCGCGCCCGGCTTTGCTGCCGCCCTGGCGCAGGCGGGCGTCAGTCCCGCGGCTGTGCAGATTGTCGGCTCGGCCGACTGGGAGGGCGACAGCACCATCCTGGCCACCCCCGCTTTGGCTGGGGCGATCTATCCGGCGGTCGATCCGGCCGGGATGATGGCGATCCGGCCCGATTACCAGGCACGCTTCGGCGCGGCGCCGCATGCCCTGGCCACGCTGGCCTATACCGCCACGATCCTGGCCAATGTGAATACGCTGTCGCTGGCCAATCCGCCCTATAGCGCGGCCTTGCTGACCAATCCCACCGGCTTTAATGGACGCGACGGGGTGTTCCGCTTCCGCGCCGACGGGCGCAGCGAATATGCACTGGCCATTATGCGCGTGGCGCCCGGCGGCGCCGTGCGGGTCGAGGGCCCCAAGCTCTAGGCGGCCAGATCGGCCACCACCGCGTCCAGCACCGGCCAGCCGCGGTCGGTGACGCGCAGATTGCCATTGGGCAGGGTCTCGACAAAGCCATAGCCCTTGAGCGCCGCGATCTGGGCCGGGTTGATCTGGCGGCCCGACAGCGCGGTGAAGCGGGCAGGGGAAATCCCCTCCTTGAGGCGCAGACCCATGACGAGGAATTCGTCGCCCTGTTCCTCCCAGGTCAGCACATCGTCGACCACCATGCCATGGCCCTTGGCCAGGACATGCTTCTGCCACTCGAAGGGCAGTTTCTCGTCGGCCGTGGCGTGGCGCTGGTTGTTGATCATCAGCCTGCCATGGGCACCCGGGCCGATGCCGGCATATTCGCCATAGCGCCAGTAGAGCATGTTGTGCTCGCTCTCCTGGCCAGGGCGGGCATGGTTGGAAATCTCATAGGCCGGCAGGCCGGCCGCCGCGGTCAGTTCCTGGGTCAGCTCATAGAAGTCGGCCGCCAGGTCCTCGCCGGGAATGGTCAGCTTGCCGGCCGTCTGCAGGTCGAAATAGCGCGTGCCCTGCTCGATGGTCAGCTGATAGAGGCTGATATGGCCCTGCGCCATCCAGAGCGCCTCCTTGAGCTCGTCTTCCCAGTCTTCGAGGGTCTGGCGCGGGCGGGCATAGATCAGGTCAAAGCTCGAGCGCTCGAAGACGGACTGGGCGATGCGCACCGCCGCCACGGCCTCTTCGACCGAGTGGCGCCGGCCCAGCTCGGCCAGGGGACCCGGACGCAGCGACTGCACGCCGAGCGACACGCGATTGACGCCGGCACTGCGGAAACCGCGAAAGCGGTCGACCTCAACGCTGGTCGGATTGGCTTCAAGGGTGATCTCGGCCCTGGGCTCGACGGTCCAGTGCCGGGCAATGGCGTCGATGATGCGGCCGGTGCTGGCGGGCGACATCAGCGAGGGCGTGCCGCCGCCGAAAAAGATCGACTGCACGACCCGGCCTGGCGCCAGCTGGGCGGCATGGGCGATTTCGCGCTCATAGGCGGCGACATAGGCGTCCTCGTCAAAGGCGCCGCGATGGACGTGGCTATTGAAGTCGCAATAGGGGCATTTGGCCGCGCAGAAGGGCCAGTGCACATAGACCCCGAACAGATCGTTGGGGTTATTTTTCAATCTGGGCCTCGTAGAACTGGGCGAAGGCGCGGGCGCGGTGGCTGAGGCCGGGCTGGCCGGGGGCCCAGGAATGCTTCATCTCGGCTGGCATCTGGCCAAAGGTGACGTCAAAACCCTTGGGCATGAAGACCGGGTCATAGCCATGGCCGACGCTGCCGCGGGGCGGCCAGACCAGGGTGCCCTCGACCTTGCCGACATAGAGCACGTCGCGGCCATCGGGATGGGCCAGGCACATGGTGGCGTTGAACGAGGCGGTGCGCAGGCCTGGCGTCGTGGCATTGGCGGCCTGCAGCGCATCCTCCACCCGCTTCATGGCGTGGTTGAAATCGCGCGGCACCCCGGCCCAATCGGCCGTATAGACGCCGGGATCGCCATTGAGCGCATCGACGCAGAGACCCGAATCGTCGCTCAGCGCCAAAAGACCGGTGGCCTGGGCGGCGGCATGGGCCTTGAGCCGGGCATTTTCGGCAAAAGTGGTGCCGGTTTCTTCCGGCTCGGGCAGACCCAGTTCGCCGGCCGAGACGATCTCGAGGCCAAAGGGCTCGAAGAGCTCGCGGAATTCGGTGAGCTTGCCGGCATTATGGGTGGCCAGCACCAGCCGGTCGCCTGAGCGGAGGCGGGGCAGGCTCATTTGCTGCCGCCCATTTTGCTGGTGCCCATGCTGGCGTTTTTGGGCTTGGCATCGAGCGCGCGGGCGACATCGCGCCAGAGGGCGCAGTTTTCCGGCGAGGCCTGGCGCTGGGGATTGGCCTGATGGGAAACCGGCTTGCCGGCAACAAGCTTTTTGAACCAGGACATCATGCTGAAAGCGCCGCTTGCTGGAGAAGGGTAAGGTCGGCAATGCCCTGTTCGGCCAGGGTCATGAGAGAATTGAGCTCGTCGCGGCTGAAGGGGGCCTGTTCGGCCGTGCCCTGAATCTCGACGAATTTGCCGCTACCGGTCATGACGAAATTGGCGTCGGTCTGGGCCTCGACATCCTCGAGATAGTCGAGATCAAGCACCGGCGCGCCGCGATAGATGCCGCAGGAGACGGCGGCCACCGAATCACGCAGCGGGTGCGAGCGGGTGAGCTTGCGCTCTTCCATCCATTTGATGGCATCGACCAAAGCCACATAGGCGCCGGTAATGGCTGCCGTGCGGGTGCCGCCATCGGCCTCGAGCACGTCGCAGTCGAGCGTGATCTGGGCTTCGCCCAAAGCCTGCAGGTCGACCACGGCGCGCAGGCTGCGGCCGATCAGGCGCTGGATTTCCTGGGTGCGACCGGTCTGCTTGCCGGCTGTGGCTTCGCGGCGATTGCGGCTGCCGGTGGCACGGGGCAGCATGCCATATTCGGCGGTGACCCAGCCCTGGCCCTTGCCACGCAGCCAGCCCGGCAGGCTGGTCTCGACCGAAGCGGTGACCAGAACCTTGGTATTTCCAAACGAGACGAGGCAGGAGCCTTCCGCCTTCATGGCGACGTTGCGTTCAATGGCGACGGCGCGCAGCTGGTTGGGTTGACGTCCGGAAGGCCGCATCAGTTTTCCACTTGGCAATTATTGTTAACCGCCTCTTAACCCTCCTCGCGGCCACTCACAAGCCGCGGGCGCTTGGCGGGAGGCTGCAATGCGCCTAAATGAGTGACCACAGTTAAAGCGGACGATTTTAGCAAAAACCATGAGCCAGCTGCCGCAAGACTTTTTGAGCGTGCTCAACGCCCGCAGCCAGGACATTTTCCGCCGCATTGTCGAGCGCTATCTCGATACCGGCGCGCCGGTGGGCTCGCGCGATCTCAGCCGCATGCTGCAGGGCGGGCTGTCGCCGGCCTCGGTACGCAATGTGATGGCCGATCTCGAGGATCTCGGGCTGATCGCGGCGCCGCATACCTCGGCGGGCCGGGCCCCGACCCAGGAGGGTTTGCGGTTTTTCGTCGATGCCATGCTCGAAGTGGGCGCGGTCAATGAAAGCGAGCGCAGTCAGATCGCCCAGTCGATCCATGGCCAGCAGGGCCAGGTCGAGGACGTGCTCACCGAAGCCAGCCAGCTGCTGAGCGGGCTCAGCCATGGGGCCGGGGTGGTGATCGCCACCAAGGCGGACATGGTCCTGCGGCATCTCGAATTCGTGCGGCTCGATTCGACCCGGGCCATGGCCATCCTAGTCGGCCAGGACGGGCAGGTGGAAAACCGCATCATGGAAACCCCACCGGGGCTCACCGCCAGTGCGCTGACCCAGGCTGGCAATTTCATCGCCCATCATGTGGTGGGCCGCACCTTGGCGGAAGCGCGCAAAGTATTGGCTGCACAGCGGGCCGAACAGCGGGCCGAGCTCGACGAGTTGACGCAGAAACTGGTCGATGCCGGCATTGCCACGCTCAGTCAGAGTTCGCCCGCCAATGCGCCGACCGTGATCGTGCGCGGGCGGGCCAACCTGCTCAATGACACCATGGCATCGGACGAATTGCTGCGCATGCGGCAATTGTTCGACGAGCTCGAAAGCAAGGACGGGCTGCTCGAGCTGCTCGGGGATGCCGACAAGGCGCAGGGCGTGCGCATCTTCATCGGTTCGGAAAACAAGCTGTTCTCGCTCTCGGGGTCGTCGGTGATTCTGAGCCCCTACAAGGATGCCAATGACAAGGTTGTCGGGGTGCTGGGCGTGATCGGGCCGACCCGGCTCAATTATGCGCGCATCGTGCCGGTGGTGGACTATACCGCCCATGTGATCACCGCGATGATGGCGCGCAAGCGCTGATCGGCGCCGGCAGGGTTGAAATCACCCCCGGATTAGCCGATATGCGGGACAAATTGTTTGGTATTTGCGGAAGACAGCAATGATGAGCGACGAGAACGCCGCCTCGGGCGAAGTGCCTGAAGTCGAAATCCCGGCTGAAGAGACTGACGAGAACATCGCCAGCATCGATCCGACGGCCGCGCTGCGCGCGGAAAATGCCGAGCTCAAGGACCGGGTGCTGCGCACCGTGGCCGAGATGGAAAACCTGCGCAAGCGCACCGAGCGCGAAGTCAGCGATACGCGCAGCTATGCCATTGCCGGCTTTGCCCGCGACATGCTGAGCGCCACCGAT
>CAXBHD010000139.1:0-8303 GCA_963975335.1 uncultured Devosia sp.
TCATTGGCGCCGGCGAGGATTTCCCCCGTTGCCGTACGCAGCGACTGCGAGGTGTTCTTGAGCCGGTGGACCACGTCGCTCAGCCGGTCGGCCACGGCATTGGTATCGGCCTGCAGATGGGCAAAGGCGCCGTGATACGTGCCCTCCATGCGCTCGGTCAGATCGGTATTGGCCAGCGCCTTGAGCACCCGGCCGGTTTCATCAAGCCCGCTCTCGACGGTCTTGACCAGGCTGTTGACGCTGTCGGCCAGGCTATTGAGTTCGGGATCGGGGAATTCGGCATGGACGCGCTTGCTGAAATCGCCGGCGATCGCCGACTCCACCACTTCGCCAAACGCCCCCTGCAGCTCGGTCATCATCGTGCGGCGCTGCTGTTCCTCGGCAATGATACGGGCTGCCTCGGCCTCGGTCATATTGGCGACCTTGAGCCCCTGTTCGCGGAACACCTCCACCGAGCGCGCCATGTCGCCGATTTCGTCACGCCGCTCCATGCCCTGCAGCACCACGTTGAAATCGCCGGCGGCAATCCGCAGAATGTCGCTGTTGAGCTTGGCAATGGGCTTGCTGATCGAGCGGGCGATCACCACGCCGATGATCAGCAGCAAGACCGTGACGCCAAAGGCAATGGCGCCGCTGATCATGGCCGCTTCGGCAAAGATGGCATCGACCTGGGTCGTCAGCACACCCGAGGCAATGGTCCAGCCCCAGGGCTCGAAGGCCTGGGCATAGCTGAGCTTGTCGAAATCGCCGCCATCGGGCGACTTGAACAGATAGGTGACAAAGGTCGAGCCGTTGGCCCGGGCATTGGTGATCATTTCCTTGATGAACAGCTTGCCGCGACCATCGGCTTCGACCGAGCGATCATTGCCCTGCTTTTCCGGCTTGGTCGGATGCATCAGCAGAACCATGTCATAGCTGTCGACAAAGACATATTCCTTGCCCTGGTAGCGGAAGCCGCGCAGCGACTCGAGCGCCAGGTTCTGCGCCTCGGCCTCGGTAAACTCGCCGGCCTGGAAGCGGTCATAATAGTTCTGGACGATGCTGCTCGCCCCCTGCACCACGCTCTGCAGCTCGGTGCGTTTGAAGTCGTCGAGATTTTCCCGCAGCGTCACCAGCTGATAGGCCAGCACGCTGGCAAAGCCGATGGCGAATATGGCGATCAAGGCATAGAGGCGCCGGGCGATACTGCCGGTGAAAAGGTTGGTCACGGAAGAGCTCCAGAGGCGATGAGAAATGGCAATGCCGCAGCTGCTGCGGCACGGATAGTTGGGCTAGTTTGCAGAACATAGTTCAGACTTGGCTAATGTTCGGTAAATGCAGTTTGTCGACGGAAACAAAAAGGGCGCCCGCGGCGCCCTTTACTTGCTCCAAACGGCCCCAGCCTAGAATTCGGCCCAATCGGGCGCGACCGCGGTATTGCCATGACTGACAAAGGCCGCGCGCGCCCGGCGCGGCGGCGCACTGACGGCCCCTTCGGCCAGGGTGAAGACCTCGACCACGCGATCAAGCTCGCTGGCCTGGGCCTCGGTCTGCTCGATGGCGGCATTGGTCTGCTCCACCAGGGCCGCATTGTGCTGCGTCATTTCATCCATGGTGCGCACGGCCACCGATACTTCATCGATCGCCGAAGCCTGGTCGCGGCTGGCCTTGGCAATAGCCTGCATCAGCGCGGCATTCTCGTTGACCGCAGCCAGCATGGCCGCCAGTTGATCGGCGGCATTGGACACCAGTTTGGAGCCACCGGACACTTCGCTGGCGCTCTGCTCGATGAGGTCCTTGACGTCAGCCGATGCGGATGCGGCTGACTGGGCCAGCCGCCGCACTTCCACCGCCACCACGGCAAAGCCCTTGCCGGCATCGCCCGCCCGCGCCGCTTCGACCGACGCATTGAGCGCCAGAAGGTTGGTCTGGAAGGCGATGTCGTCGATCATGCCGATAATATTGGAGATCTTGGCCGAACTGGAGGTGATGCGTTCCATGGCGGCATTGGCCTCGCTCATGGTCACCCCGCTCTGGGCAGCACTGTTCGACACCGTCTGCGCCTTGTCATTGGCGTCTTCCGCCATCCGCGCATTGTCGGCCACCGTGGTCGCCAGCTGCTCCATCGCGGCGGAGGTTTCCTCGATCGTGGCCGCCTGCTTGGTGGTGCGTTCGGACAGATCGTTCATCCCCGACAGAATTTCACCGGTCGCCTGCTTGAGCGAGCCTGAGATCTTCTTGGCATTGCCCACCACTTCGGTCAGCTTTTCGCTCACCGCATTGGTATCGTTCTGCAATTGCGCGAAGGCGCCATGATAGTCGCCCTGCATGCGCTTGGTCAGATCGGTATTGGCCAGAGCGCCCAGAACCGCGCCGGTTTCGCCGATCCCGCGGTCCACCGTCTCCACCAGATTGTTGACGCTGGTCGCCAGCGCATTAAGTTCGCGATCCGGGAACTGCACATGCACCCGCTTGGAGAAATCGCCCGCAATGGCGGCATCCACCACCTCGCCAAAGGCCGCCTGCAGCGTCACCATCATGTCGGTGCGCTCGAGGCTGCGCCGCTGGGCGGCCGCGCGCTCTTCTTCGGTCATGTCGGCCATTTTGAGACCATTCTGGCGGAACACCTCGACGGCGCGGGCAATCTCGCCCGTCTCATTGCCACGGGATGTATAGGGCACTTCCACCGCGTAATCGCCATCGGCCACCAGCTTCATCGTCCGGGCCAGGCGGGGCACCGGCCCCATCATCAGGCGCGACAGCCAGTAGCCAAGCCCGCCCAGCACTGCCAGCGTCAGCGCGCCGACAATCAGCATCAGGTTGAGCGTGTTATAGATCACGGCCTGGATAGCGGCCTTGTCGATGCCGACAAACAGGATGCCTACCGGCTTGCCCGCCTGGTCGAGAATGGGCTGATAGGCCGTGTAATAGGGCCGACCGACAATCGTCGCCTCGCCGAAATAGGTCTGCCCCGCCATGATCGAGGCATAGACGGCGCCGGTCTTGCCCAGCGGCGTGCCCAGAATGCGCGTGCCGTCCACCCCTTCGATAGTGGTGGTCATGCGCATGAAATCCTGCTCGGTCTCGTCCCAGCCAAAAATCGTTGCCGCTTCGCCGGTAACGCGGGCCACGGAATCGACCAGGCCATTGTCGAGGAACTGGCGCGGCATGGCCCAGGTATGGATCGCGGCAATATCGCCGCTTTCGGTCCATTCCACTTCCGCCCCCGGCAGGCTGCTTTCAAGTATGGTCGCCGCAGCCTTGAGATTGCTGAGCTGCTGCCGCATGGCGCTCTCAGTGGTTGAGGCGCTCAGGTTGATGAAAATCACCAGCGATACTACAGCGACAGATACAATTATCGCCGATACCACCAGCGCTGCTATCATCGTCGTCAATTTGATATTGCCAATGAATTGGCGCATCCGCTTGATCATAATATCACCCCGAAAACCAATGCTTTGCTGTCGACTGCTTGTCTAAAATTCAACTAAATCTATCAGCGCATGCTTAATCGAGTGTTTAACGGCATTTCTGGCCATATTTCCGCAGTTTTCGAATTACTAAACTGTTCACAGCAATGGATTAATTCCAGCGATCCGCCGAATAAAGCCAAACCCGCGGCGCCTTGGGCGTCGCGGGTTTGCGGGTAGACCGGCAGATATCAGGCGATTTGGGCAGGCTAGAATTCGCTCCAGTCACGGTCGATGGCGGCATTGCCCTGGCTAAGATAGGCCTTGGCCGCCTGGGCACGGCGCGGCGCCACTGCGGCACGCGCCGGTGCCGGTTCTCGCCCCGCCCCCGCCTGGCCCACCGCAAACACATCGACAATCCGGTCCAGCGCGGTTGCCTGGCTTTCGGTCTGCTCGATGGCCGCATTGATCTCCTCGACCAGCGCCGCGTTATGCTGGGTCATTTCATCCATGGTCCGCACGGCCGACGATACTTCGTCGATCGAGGTCGCCTGCTTGCCGCTTTCCTTGGCAATGTCGACCATCAGGGCGCTCGAGGAGCGCGAGGCGCCCAGCACGGCTTCGAGCTTGCTGGCCGCATCGGCCACCAGCCGCGAGCCGCCCGCCACCTCGGTGGCGCTCTGCTCAATGAGCAGTTTGACATCGGCCGAGGCCGAGGCGGCCGATTGCGCCAGCCGCCGCACTTCGACGGCCACGACGGCAAAGCCCTTGCCGGCATCGCCGGCCCGGGCCGCCTCAACCGAGGCGTTCAGGGCCAAAAGGTTGGTCTGGAAGGCGATATCGTCGATCAGCCCGATAATATTGGAAATCTTGGCCGAGCTCTGGGTAATGCGCTCCATGGCTTCGGTCGCCCGATGCATCACCTGGCCGCTATCTTCGGCAGCTTGGGTCACGGTGCCCGCCACGGCGCTGGCTTCGCCGGCCAGTTCGGCATTTTTCACCACGGTGCGCGCCAGCTGTTCCATGGTCGCCGAGGTTTCCTCGATCGTGGCCGCCTGCCGCGTGGTTCGCTCGCTGAGGTCATTGGCCCCGCTCAGGATCTCGCCCGTGGCGGTCTTGAGCGTTCCCGACGTGTCGCGCAATTGCCCGACCACTTCGGACAGTTTGTCGGCCACGGCATTGACGTCGCTCTTGAGCCGGGCAAAGGCCCCTTCATAATCCCCGCTCATCCGCTGCGTCAGATCGGTATTGGCCAGCGCACCAAGCACCTGACCAATGCCGGTAACGCCGCGATTGAACGTGGCGACCAGCGAATTGATGCTGGCAGCCAGCCCGTTCAGTTCCGGATCGGGGAATTCCACCGCTACCTGCTTGCTGAAATCGCCGGCAACAGCGGCATCCACCACCGCGCCGAAAGCCGACTGCAGCTGCGTCATCATCTCCTGGCGGGCCTGCTGGTCGGCAATGATCCGCGCCGCCTCGGCCTCGGTCATCTCGCTGACACGCAGACCGCTGGCGCGAAATACTTCCACCGCCCGCGCCATGGCGCCCAGTTCATTGCCCCGGTTCACATAAGGCACTTCGGTGGCGAAATCGCCGGCGGCAATCGCTTCCATGGCCCCGGCAATCCGCGGGATCGGCCGCATCAGCAGGCGCGTGATCAGCAGGCTGACCGCGCCGAGCACGGCGATCAGGGCCAACCCCATCAGCACCATGCCGGGCACGGCGTCATTGGCGCTGGCTTCCGCCGCCGCCACGTCGCTGCCCACGAAATAGGCGCCGATCAGATCGTTCTTGAGCGTGCTGATCGGCTGGAAGGCGCCAAACATCAGCGTCCCGTTGATCGTGACCGTGCCGAAATAGGGTTGGCTGGCCGCCAGCGCCAGATATTCGGGCGAGGCTGGGTCGAGCGCGAGATCGATAACGCGCTCGCCATCGGCCCCGACAAAGCTGGTCGACTTGGCCTGGAACTGCTGGCTGTCCTTGTCCAGCCCGAAAATGGCGGCGGCGCCCTTGGTGATCCGGGTCACCGCGTCAACCGCGCTGGAATCGTGGAAAAAGGGCAGGCTATAGGTTTGGAATGCCGCCACCGAGCCATCTTCCGCCCAGGTCACCACCGAGCCGGACAGGCGTTTTTCGAGTATGGTGCCGGCCACCTGCAGATTGGATATTTGCTGGGCAATGCTCTGCTCCACCGACTGCTGGCGCAGGTTGAAATATCCGCTGACCGAATAGGCCACGATCGTAACGACGATGCTCATCAGCACCAGACCGGCAATCGCCGTCGTGAGCTTGATATTACCCCAAAATCCCGAAATATTTCGCATGAAAACACCTGCCTCCCTCAGCGCCAATAAGCGCCAGCATGTATGGTAGTTTATAGACGGGGGTTATTAACGTCTGGTTGCGGTTCAATTTTCTGCTGCGCCGCAAACAAAACGGGGCCCAAGGGCCCCGTTGGATGATGTTGCCGACAGCACAAAGCTGGATCCTGCGACTTGCCTTATCTAGCCGGCCCGAGCCAACCTATGGAGCCGCTGCTGCAGGCCGCGCGCATCGCCAGCCGGTGATTTGCTGGCGCCGCCGTGGCCGGCCCGCATGCCCGGAGCCTCCATGGCGAAGATGTCGACGATACGGTCGAGCTCGCCGGCCTGCGCCTCGGTCTGCTCGATGGCCGCGTTGATCTCCTCCACCAGCGCCGCATTGTGCTGGGTCATTTCATCCATGGTGCGGACGGCGGTATTGACCTCATCGATCGAGGATGCCTGCTCGCGGCTTTCCCGGGCAATGCCGCTCATCAGCGCATTGGAACTGCGCGCCTCCTCCAGCATGGAATCGAGCTTTGCCGCGGCATCGGCCACCAGCCGCGACCCACCCTTGACCTCGCTGGCGCTCTGTTCGATCAGCAGTTTGACGTCTGCCGAAGCGCTGGCTGCCGACTGCGCCAGCCGCCGCACTTCGACGGCCACCACGGCAAAGCCCTTGCCGGCATCGCCGGCCCGCGCCGCCTCCACCGAGGCATTGAGGGCCAAAAGGTTGGTCTGGAAGGCGATGTCGTCGATCAGCCCGATAATATTGGAGATCTTGCCCGAACTGTCGGTAATGCGCGCCATGGCCGCGGTAGCCTGCCCCATGACCTGCCCGCCCTCCTCGGCGGTGCGCGTCACATTGGCCGCCACTGCCGCGGCATCGGTGGCACGCTGGGCATTGGCCAGCACCGTGGTGGCCAGCTGTTCCATGCTTGCCGAGGTTTCCTCGATCGTTGCCGCCTGCCGGGTCGTGCGCTCGCTCAGATCATTGGCGCCGCTGAGGATTTCCCCGGTCGCCGTTTTCAGCATCACCGAGGTCTGCTTGAGCTGGCCGACCACGTCACCCAGCTTGTCCGCCACCGCATTGGTATCGGCCTTGAGCTTGGCAAAGGCCCCCGCATAATCGCCCTCCATACGCTGCGTCAGGTCGGTATTGGCCAGCGCCGCCAGCACGACCCCGGTCTCGCTGACCCCCCGATCGACGGTTGCCACCAGATTATTGACCGAGCGGGCCAGCGTATTGAGCTCGTCATCGGCAAATTCGGCATCGACGCGCCGACTGAAGTCGCCAGCAATGGCGGCATCCACCACTGCGCCAAAGGCCCGCTGCAGATTCTGCATCATGACGGCGCGCTCGGCCTGGCGGGCAACGATCTGCGCCGCCTCCGTCTCGGTCATCTGGGCAACCTTGAGCCCATTGGCACGGAACACTTCCACGGCGCGGGCCATGGCACCCAGCTCATCCCGCCCGTCGGCGCCGCGCACCACGACGTCGAGATCGCCATTGGCCAGCGCCTCCATGGTGCCGGTCAATCGGCTGATCGGGCGACTGATGCTGCGGGCAAAAACCATGCCCGCCAAAGCCGCCAAGACCAGCAGACCGCCCCCGACCAGCACGATCATCGTGCCCATCTGGGTCACGGCGGCATAGACCTCGTCTTCCGGCTGCACCGCCACCACGGCCCAGGAGACGTCGCCCACCGTCACGGGCTGCGCCTCCACGACCATGGGGGCGGCACGATAGTCGGTGCTGGTGCCTTGGGCCGGCTCGCCGGCCAGGGCATGCGTGATCACCTCGGAGGTCAGGCTCGCCTGCAGCACGTCCGGGGCCTCGGTCCGCGGCGACTCGGTGCGCAACAGGCCGTCGCCACCCACCAGGACCACTTCGCCGCTGCGCCCCAGTCCCGACAGCGCCGAGATGCGGGCACTGATCACCTCGGTGGAGATCGCCAGCACCATGACACCGGTGATTTCATCCTTGTCGAAGACCGGCATGGCCATGAAGCTTTCGGCCATGTCGGTCGGCGCATAGCGCGAATAGTCGATAAAGGCCGCCTCCCCGTCCGGGAGCGCCTGGGCGGCGGCAAAGATCTGCCCGAGGCCGCTGGCGGCCATAGCCGGATCGGTGACCACATTGGTGGCAAAGTCGGTATTCTTGGCGACCGAATAGACCACATCGCCGGCCATGCTGATCAGCAGCACGTCGGCATAGGCGCGTTCCTGCATCAGCGTGCGGAAGCCGGGATGGAAGCGCTTATGCGGCGCGTCATAGGTCGCGCCCTTGATATTGCTGTCGACGGCGGCCCGGTCTTCCGGGTTCGGGCTTTCGGTGACATAGGCGGTCTGCAGCTGCAGGGCGGCCCGCTCCTTGAGCCCCATGCGCAGCTCGTCGACGGCGCGCGTCAGGTTCTTCATCGCCGTGACCGTGTCGGAGCGCTGCACGAACAGGCGCAGATCGACCTCGGCACTCTCATAATAGTCGCTGACCAGCGACACCGCCGTCTGCAGCGAGGCCTGCATTGCCTGCTCGCGCTGCTGCTGGACGGTTCCCAAGCCGATCCAGTAGCTGGCCAGGCCCACCCCCGCGCCCACCAGCAAGGCCGAC
>CAXBHD010000140.1:0-8271 GCA_963975335.1 uncultured Devosia sp.
TCAGACCCAGGAAGATTTCGTTGAGATAGAGCTCGAGAATGCGGTCCTTGGAAAAGGTCGATTCGATGCGCAGCGCCAGCAGCGCTTCCTGCAGCTTGCGGTCCCAGGTCTGGTCGGCGGTCAAAAGGAAATTCTTGGCCACCTGCTGGGTGATCGACGAACCGCCGCCCTGGATGGAATTGTTGCCGTCCAGCCGGGCGATGATATTGTCGCGCAGCGCGCGGAACACGCCGTCAATGGCGATGCCGCCATGGGTATAGAAATCCTTGTCCTCGGCCGACAGGAAGGCGTGAATCAACAGCGGCGGCACGGTTTCGATCGGCTGAAACAGCCGGCGCTCACGCGCGAACTCGGCCAGCAGCGTGCCGTCGGCGGCATGCACGCGCGTGGTGACAGGTGGCTGATAATCCTTGAGCACGGTGTAGTCTGGCAGCTGCGCCGTCACCGCCGTCAGATAATACACCCCGCCGCCGACAGCGAGCAGGGCCAGAAACATAGCAAAGCCGAACAACCAGCCGATCAAGCGCAGCATATAGTCAATTTCTCCGCGGCGCCCCCAAGAGGTTCGGAAAGCGCCGGTTGGTCCAGGCGGTGCCACCGGCGGCGCACCGTTTCGTTGGCGGAATCATAGCAGAGACGACGCCCAAAGTGGATCACAAGCCCGCATGCCGCCGGTCTGCCGGACACTTCGCAGCGCACGTGACCGATTTGTCACATCACTGTGCCGCCGCCAATCCGTCGAAATAGGCCGAAATCCCGCGCGCCAGGGCCTCGGCGGTGCGGGTCTGCCACTCTCCCTGCAGCAGATTGGCCATGTCATTGGCATTGGACAGAAAACCGAGCTCGAGCAGCACCGAGGGCACATCAGGCGCCTGCAGCACGAAGAAATCGGCCTGCCGCACCGGGAAGCGCCGCAATTCCACGCTGGGTTCGAGCTGATGCACGATCGACTGCGCCAGCGTATAGGACTGGTGCCGCATTTCGCGCCGCATCAGGTCGAGCAGGATATCGACCACTTCGGGGGCCATTTGCGGCATGGCAAAGCCGGCAATGACATCGGTGCGGTTTTCCTTGTCGGCCAGCACCTTGTCGAGCACATCGGTGGCATTCTCGTCGCGCGTATAGACGCTGGCGCCGCGAATATCGGCCTGCTGGAAACTGTCGGCATGGATCGAGATGAAGATGTCGGCCTTGTTGGCCCTTGCCAGCGCCACGCGCTCTTCCAGCCGCAGATAGGTATCGTCCTCGCGGGTCAGCGCCACATCGAACCGCCCGGCATCGACCAGCAATTGCTGCAGCTTGAGGGCAAAGGCCAGCACGATGTCCTTTTCCTTGATGCCGCCGGCTGTTTCGGCGCCGCTGTCAATGCCGCCATGCCCGGGATCGATGACCACCAGTGGCCGGGTGACCACCGGCAGTTCCGAGCCACCGGCCGGCGTCGAGCTGTCCACGACCGGGCTGGCCGTGCCCGAGGCCTCGGCATCCTTGGCCACATTGGCGGCGAATTCCTGGGCAGTGGCGGCAATGATGTCGACGATCAGCCGGGCCGGCTGATCCTCGAACGGGGCCAGCACATAGGCCTGCTGCACCTGGGCGGGGGCCGACAGGGTCAGCGTCGTCCGCACCCGGTCCGGCCCGGCCTGCTCCACCTGGAACCGGGAAATCACCCCCTCTTCGGTGACCTCGACAAGGGGTTCGGGCACCGTGAAGGTGGCGGCGCGCACGTCGATCGCCAGCCGGTCCGGCCCGCTCAGGGAAACCAGCGCAAATTCGGTCTTGTCGGCCAGGTCGATGACCAGCCGGGCCCGGTCCGGCGTCGCGGTCACCCGCACCCCCATGACATTGGGCAGGCCTGCCGGCACGGCCGAAGCGGGCGTAGCCGGAGGGGTCGTCGCCTCCTGCGCCGCAACATTCGCGATCAGCAGCCCCAGGCAGAACAGCAGCGAAAACAGCAATGTCTGAGTGAATTTGCGCACGTGTCGGCCGGCCCCTTGCTCGCAGAGCGCCGCCCGTCCCACATCCATCGGGCGATTCTGCGGCGCTGCCGGCTCTTATGCGATGATTTGCCCATCCGGCCAACCTGGCGACAAAAATCCCGCTCAAATTCGACGTGCCCGCAGGGCTTTGGAGTTTCCTGTTGCCAACTGGCCGCGACATCCCTACACGCTTAAGAGGAAGCGCAAGCTTTTCGAACGCCGGTTTTTGTAGCCTGAGGCTCATGACGGCAGCTCGAAAAGCGACGGGAAACGGGATCGAAGAGACCTCCCTGCTCCCGTTCAGAAGCGGCAATTCTTGCGCTTTTTACGAATTTCGGCCCCAATCGGCCGGACGGCTGCCCGCCAATCTCCGGATGCAGGCAGCCCAATAGGAAGAGGTCAGATGGCCCGCAGGCGGACAACACGCGACGCGATCGAACAAGACGATTGCCGCTTTGCCACGCTGCAACTTTCGGCCATGACCATTCATACCGGCGCGCTCAAGGCAGAGCTTCTGCGCGCATCCAACCCCAAACCATTCGCCTCGCACTGCGCTACCAGAAGGATCCCGGTTCTCCGGCGCCCTCTTGTCGGCGCGCGAGCGCGCGGAGTTCATTATGGCTACCAAGAGAATGCTGGTGGATGCCATCCACCCGGAAGAAACACGGATCGTCGTCACCGCGGGTAACCGCATCGAGGAATTCGACTTTGAATCGGCCCAGCGCCAGCAGTTGCGGGGCAATATCTACCTCGCCAAGGTGACGCGCGTCGAGCCGTCGCTGCAGGCCGCCTTCGTTGAATATGGCGGCAATCGCCACGGCTTCCTCGCCTTCAGCGAAATCCACCCCGACTACTATCAGATTCCCGTTGCCGACCGCGAAGCCCTGCTGCGCGACGAGGAAGAAGAACATGCCGAGGATGCCGAGGACGTCTCCCCGGCCGAGGGCGTGAGTGAAGCCGACGCGGACTCGGACTCGGAAGCCGAGCCCCATGATGGCGACGACGACAGCCATATCGAGCAGGCGCCTGCTAATTCCGAGCCCGTGGAATCCATCGGCGGTGCCGATGCGCTCGAGGAAGTGCCGGAGCGCCGCCGCCAGAGCCAGTCGCGCAAGCATTACAAGATCCAGGAAGTCATCAAGCGGCGCCAGGTCATGCTGGTGCAGGTGGTCAAGGAAGAGCGCGGCAACAAGGGCGCGGCGCTGACGACCTATCTGTCGCTGGCCGGCCGCTATTCGGTGCTTATGCCCAATACCGCCCGTGGCGGAGGCATTTCCCGCAAGATCACCAATGCCGCCGACCGCAAGCGCCTCAAGGAGATCACCTCCGATCTCGAAGTGCCACAGGGCATGGGCGTCATCCTGCGCACGGCCGGCGCGTCGCGCACCAAGGCCGAGGTCAAGCGCGACTTCGAATATCTGATGCGCCTGTGGGAAAGCGTGCGCTCGCTCACGCTCAAGAGCCAGGCGCCGTGCCTGGTCTATGAGGAAGGCTCGCTGATCAAGCGGACCATCCGCGATCTCTACAACAAGGAGATCGACGAAGTCTTCGTGGCCGGCGAGGCTGCCTTTGCCGAGGCCAAGGACTTCATGCGCATGATCATGCCGAGCCACGCCAAGAACGTGCAGCTCCACCAAGGAGCACAATATCGAGGACACCGCGCTCCAGACCAATCTGGAAGCCGCCGATGAGGTGGCCCGCCAGCTGCGCCTGCGCGACCTGGCCGGCCTGATCGTCATCGACTTCATCGACATGATGGAAAACCGCTCCAACCGGGCCGTCGAGCGCAAGCTCAAGGATTGCCTCAAGGACGATCGCGCCCGCATCCAGGTCGGCCGCATCAGCCATTTCGGCCTGATGGAAATGAGCCGCCAGCGCATCCGCTTCGGCGTGGTGGAAAGCTCGACCCACAAATGCCCCATGTGCGATGGCACCGGCCTCGTGCGCTCGGTGGAATCGCTGGCGCTGATGATCATGCGCAATATCGAGGACCACGTGCTGCGCCGGCATGGCCAGTCGATCAATGTCCGCGTGCCGGTCGAGGTCGCCCTCTACATCCTCAACTTCAAGCGCGAGACGCTGACGGCGCTGGAAATCCGCAACCAGCTGTCGATCACCATCACGGCCGACGCCAAGATGACCGGGCATCAGTTCGCCATCGAAAAGGGTGACGCCCGCGTCACCACCTATGTCGAGCAGCGCGCCGTCGAGCATGTTCGCGTCGACAGCGCCACCATCGATGATGGCGCCGATGACGAGATCGAGGACGAAGCCGAGGTCGAAGACGAAGAGGTCGAGGAAAAGGCTGTTGCCAGCGCCGAGACCGGCGATGGCGAAGGCCGCACCCGTCGCCGCCGCCGGCGCCGTCGGGGTGGTGCCGAGCGCGGCGATGAAGGCGGCCAGCGGCCGCCGCAGCAGCGCGCCGCCCAGGCACCGGCCGACGATGTCGATGCCGATGCCGGCGAGGGTGAAGGCGACGCGGATGAGGGCGACGAGAATGGCGTGCGCACCGAGGCGGAGGGTGCCGATGGCGAACCCCGCCGCCGCCGCCGCCGCGGTCGCCGTGGTGGTCGTCGCAACCGTCGCGATGGCGAAGAAGGCTCCGAGCCATCTGCCGATGCGGATGCCGGCGCCGAGGCCAGCACCGAGGATGGCACGCTGACCACCCAATCCGTCGACGCCGTTGCCGACGCCCTGCTGGTGCAGGAAGAGCTTGCCGAGACGCCCGTTGCGGCACCTGCCGAGGCTGAAGCGCCTGAAAAGCCCAAGCGCACCCGTCGCCGCAAGCCCGCAGCCGGGGCCGCGGCAGCGCCTGCCGAGACGGCCGACGCCCCGGTTGACGCCGTTGCCGAGCAAACCGCCGAGGTCTCCCCGGCCGAGCAAGCTGCTGCTGCCGAGGAAAAGCCCAAGCGCAAGCCGCGGGCCCGCAAGCCCAAGGCCAGCGATGTTGAGGCCGAGACGGCCGCAGCGGCGCCCAGCGTTGCCGAGCCAGCGCCCGTCGCTGTCGAGCCCGCTGCCATCGAGCCTGCCGTCGCCGCGCCAGAGCCGGTGGCAGCCGCAGAGGCCGAAGCCGAAGCGCCCAAGTCGCGCCGCGTGAAAAAGGAACTGCCCGCCGAAGGCGTCGTGGTTTCCTCCAGCGCGCCCAAGACGGAAGACGCGCCGACCGACGAGCCCACGGCCAAGAAGAAGGCCGGCTGGTGGCAGCGCCGCCTCGGCCTCGGCTAGACGATCCAGAAGGCGGCCCGCGGGCCGCCTTTTTCGTCTTTGGGCTCAGTGCCGCTTCGGTACGCCCTCGCGCCGCACGATATGGACGCCCGCCTCGACCGTGCGGCGGATGAACAGGCGGGCATGCGGTTCGCTGAGCTGGCGCGGCGGCCTGCCATGCTGCTGATCCAGGCGATACCGATCCGGCCCCAGATAGGTGCGCGTCTCGATATAGAGATGATCGCGCCCGATCTGGGCGGCGAGGCGCGTCGCCATGCCCCTGCCCTCCGCCGGCACATTGATGACCTCGTCAAAGCCCATTTCGACGCTCGCCCGGACCTGTTCGTCGGTCGCATCGCGCAGAAACATCACCACGGGCGCGTAGCACAGGCTCACCGAACCGGAATGGCGCAGACTGTGCAGCAGCGCCACCCGATCGGCATCGGCAAAGTCGAAATGCACCAGAAAGAACACCAGGCGATGGGCAAAGGGCGCATGACCCAGCGCCGGGCTATAGGCCACGATATCGCCAAAGCGCAGCTTGTGGGCCAGCCGCATCAGCGCCTCGGTATCACGCTGATTGCTGGCCACCACCAGCGCCACGCAATAGGCCAGCACGTCCGGATCGGGCGGATGATTGGGCATGGTAGGACCTCCCCTTCCTGCAGGGGCAACCATAGCACAACCCGATGAAAAATCATTGCGGCGGTGCCCGGAATGCCACGGGCACCGCTAACCGGCCGCTAACGCAACAGCGCGCCCATCCGCTCAAGCGCCAGATCGATCGTCGCGGCGCTCCCGGCATAGGAAAGCCGCACATAGCCCTGCCCGTTCACCCGGTCGAAATCGACCCCCGGCGTCATGGCCACGCCAGCCTCTTCCAGCATGCGGGCACAGAAGGCCATGGCATCATTGGAGAAGCGGGAAATGCCGACATAGGCGTAGAACGCCCCGTCCGACGGGCCGCCAACGTCAAAGCCGAGCTCGCGCAGCCCGGCATCAAGCCGTAACCGGCTGGTTGCATATCCTTCCTTCTGCTCCTCGGCATAGTCGCGCTCGCCCAAAGCCGCGCTGGCGGCAATCTGGCTCAGCGTCGGCGCCGAGATGAACAGGTTCTGCTGCAGGATCTCGCCGCGCCGCACCAGAGGCTCGGGCAGTACCATCCAGCCGATGCGCCAGCCCGTCATGCAGTAATATTTGGAAAAGCTGTTGATGATGATGGCGTCCCTGGTCAGCTCCAGCGCGCTGACCGAGGGCGCCCGGTAATCGAGACCGTGATAGATCTCGTCCGAGATCAGCGTCACGCCCAGCCGGGCGCAGGTGGCGACGATGTCGGCGAGCCCCGCCCGGTCGATCGCCGCGCCGGTCGGGTTTGCCGGACTGGCAAACAGCAGGCCGGCAAACGGCTCCCGCGCATGGGCCGCGGCAATATCGGCCCCGGTCAGTCGCCAGCCATTATTCACCGATAGCGGGATTTCACTGATGGCAAAACCCAGCCCGATCAGCGTGTTGACATAGGCCGGATAGCCCGGCCGGGTAATGGCGATCCGCGCCCCGGGGGCAAAGGCGGTGTGAAAGGCCAGGATGAAACCGGCCGACGAGCCCATGGTGCAGATGATGGCATCGGCATCGACGCTGACCCCGTGCTGGGCGGCGTAATAGTCCACCAGGCCCGCGCGCAGCCCATCAAGCCCCTTGGCATTGGTATAGCCCTGGGCATCGGGCAGCGCCCGCCGCACCACCTCGAGCACCCGCGGCGCCGGCGGCGAGCCGGGCTCACCCAGTTCGAGGTGGCAGATATGGCGCCCACCGGCCTCCAGCACTTGAGGATTTCCATCGCCTGAAAGGGCAACAGGCCGGCGGCGGAACTATCGGACAGGGTCATGAGGGCTCACTGCAGGATGGGCGGGACCAGACCGGCCTAGCGTGAACCGCCCGGTCCCTCAACTACAATTGATGGCAATGGGCGACTGGCGTTTACTCC
Organism: uncultured Devosia sp.; assembly: GCA_963975335.1. Classification (GTDB taxonomy): domain Bacteria; phylum Pseudomonadota; class Alphaproteobacteria; order Rhizobiales; family Devosiaceae; genus Devosia. The sequence continues at coordinate 7,165 of CAXBHD010000140.1, forward strand.
CCCCTGCTAATCTGCCGGCGGCTCTGCTAGAAGGCAGGCCTTGCCCCGGTCCGGAGTTCTCTGTCCATGTCACGCGTCACCCTCGCCCTCGTCGCCCTGGCGGGCATTCTAGCCGGCGCGCTCGGCTATGCCACGCTGGTCCGGCCCGCACCGCAGACCGATGCCATTGCCGTGCAGGCCCTGATCGACGAAGCGATCACCGCCTATGATGCCCAGCGCAGCGCCACGCCCGCCGCGACGCCGGACCTGGCCGCCCTCGACCCCGAGACCATCAATCCGCTCATCGAATCCTTCCTGATGAGCGACCCCAAAATATTGCAGCGCATGTCGGTGGCGCTTGATTCGACCCTGCGCGCCGAAGAGAGCGAGAAATCCACTGCCGCCATTGCCTCGATGCAGGACGCCATCTTCAACGACCCCAACCAGATCGTGGTCGGCAATCCCGATGGCGATGTGACCCTGGTGGAGTTCTTCGACTACAATTGCGGCTATTGCCGTGCCGCTCTGCCCGACATGGCGGCCCTCCTGGCCGAGGACCCCAATCTGCGCGTCGTCTTCAAGGAATTCCCCATTCTCTCCAACGAATCCATCGACGCCGCCCGCGTCGCCGTCCTGGTGGGCGATGCCGGTGTCGACTACTGGGCCTTTCACGAAGCGCTGTTCAGCAGCCGCGGCAAGGTCGACAAGGACGTGGCCCTTGCGGCGGCCGCGGATCTGGGCCTGAGCCAGGTCAATCTCGAGCTGGACATGGGCTCGGCCAAAGTGTCCGAGACCATCCAGACCTCCTATGAAATCGCCCAGGCGCTCAATATTACCGGCACGCCCACCTATATCATCGGCAACGAGATCATCCCGGGGGCCATCGGCATCGACGAGCTGCGCAGCCGCATTGCCAATATGCGCGCCTGCGGCCAGACCCAGTGTGGCGGCTAGGCAGGGAAATGCACGGCTTGCTTTGCCTTTTCGGTGCAATTCGTGTAACCGCGCTTGCCTGAGGTCGACGACCCGGTGCACAAGGCAAAAATCATGGCAAAGCGCGTTCTCGTCCTCAACGGCCCGAACCTCAACCTGCTCGGGACCCGCGAGCCGGACATCTATGGCGCGCAC
>CAXBHD010000141.1:0-8256 GCA_963975335.1 uncultured Devosia sp.
GGCGGCCCGCCCCGCGGGCCACAAGTTAGCTCGTTTGTGGATGTCATCCGAACTGACGTTTTCGAGTCATCCGAAATGTCGCGCTACACATCCCGGTCGGTGGCTGCCTTTATGTTTCTTGCCCTCAAGACACTGATACCACATTTGCTACTTGCGAATGATTTGCAATTGCACTAGATACAGAGCCTCGCCGGTTCGGAGTGCCAGATGCATCGTCGCCTGTTTTCTGCCCTGCTCTTGTCGTCCACCCTTCTCGCCACCCTGCCGGCCCTGGCCCAGGACGCGTCCCCTCGGCGCCTCAAGGTGGTGACCACCTTCACCATCATTGCCGACATGGCAGCCAATGTGGCTGGCGAGGCGGCCGATGTGGTCTCGATCACCAAGCCGGGTGCGGAGATCCACAATTACCAGCCGACCCCGGGCGACCTGATCGCCGCCCAGGATGCCGACCTGCTGCTCTGGAACGGGCTCAATCTCGAACAGTGGTTCGCCCAGTTCCTGGCCAATCTGGGCGATGTGCCCTCCGTCACCGTCACCGATGGCATTGTCCCCATGGGCATTGGCGAGGGTCCCTATAGCGGCAAGCCCAATCCGCATGCCTGGATGTCGCCCAGCGATGCGCTCATCTATGTCGACAATATCCGCCGGGCCCTGGGCGCCGCCGACCCGGCCAATGCGGCGATCTATGATGCCAATGCCGAAGCCTATGCCCAGGCCATCACGGCCACCGTTGCGCCGATCCGCGCCGCCATTGCCGCCATTCCCGAGCAACGCCGCTGGCTGGCCACGTCCGAAGGCGCCTTTTCCTATCTGGCGCGCGATTTCGGCCTCCGCGAACTCTATCTCTGGCCCATCAATGCCGATCAGCAGGGCACGCCACAGCAGGTGCGCCAGCTCATCGATGCCGTGCGCGAACATGCCGTGCCGGCGATCTTTTCGGAATCCACCATTTCGCCCAAGCCCGCCGAGCAGGTCGCGCGCGAAACCGGCATTGCCTATGGCGGCGTGCTCTATGTGGATTCCCTGTCCGACCCCGACGGGCCGGTGCCGACTTTTCTCGATCTGCTCTCGGTGACCACCACCACCATTGTCGAGGGTCTTGCCCCGTGACCGATACCAGCCAGACCGGACTCGACGTCCGCAATATTACCGTCGCCTATCGCAATGGCACCACGGCCATCAAGCAGGCCAGCTTCACCATTCCGCGCGGCTCGATCACCGCCCTTGTGGGCGTCAACGGCTCGGGCAAGTCCACTTTGTTCAAGGCCATTATGGGTTTTGTCCCGCTGGCCGCCGGTTCGGTGGAAATCCTGGGCGTGCCGGGCAAGCAGGCGCTCAAGCGCAATCTCGTTGCCTATGTGCCGCAATCGGAGGATGTCGACTGGAACTTCCCGGTTCTGGGCGAGGATGTGGTGCTGATGGGGCGCTATGGCCATATGGGCCCGCTGCGCCGACCCCGGCCGGTCGATCATGCCATGGTGACCCAGGCGCTCGAGCGGGTGAACCTGCTCGATTTCCGCCACCGCCAGATCGGCGAGCTTTCGGGCGGCCAGAAAAAGCGGGTCTTCCTCGCCCGGGCTCTGGCCCAGCAGAGCCAGGTCATCCTGCTCGACGAGCCCTTTACCGGCGTCGACGTGCAGACCGAGGACGCCATCGTTGCCCTGCTGCGCGGCCTGCGCGACGAGGGCAAGGTCATGCTGGTGTCCACCCACAATCTCGGCTCGGTCCCCGAATTCTGCGATCGCACCGTGCTGGTCAAGGGCACGGTACTGGCCTCCGGCCCGACCAGCGAAATCTTCACCCGCGAATGGCTGGAAATCACCTTTGGCGGCGCGCTGCGCCACTTCGTGCTGGCCGGCGCCGGCCTGCATGACGATGACGATCCGCGCCACCTCACCGTCCTGACCGATGATGAGCGGCCTTTGGTCATGTATGGCGAAAAGGGCAAGATGACCACGCGCCAGTCCGACCCGGTCGACTCCAAATGATCGACACCCTGCTGCTGCCCTTCAGTTACGGCTATATGGTCAATGCCATCTGGGTCTCGGCCCTGGTGGGCGGGGTCTGCGCCTTCCTCTCGGCCTATCTCATGCTCAAGGGCTGGTCGCTGATCGGCGACGCGCTGAGCCATTCCATCGTCCCCGGCGTGGCCGGCGCCTATATGCTGGGCCTGCCCTTTTCGCTCGGCGCCTTCTTTTCCGGCGGCCTGGCCGCCGGCGCCATGCTGTTTCTCACCCAGCGCACCAAGCTCAAGGAAGATGCGGTGATCGGGCTGATCTTCACCGCCTTTTTCGGCCTGGGCCTGTTCATGATTTCGCTCTCGCCCACCGCGGTCAACATCCAGACCATTGTCATGGGCAATATCCTGGCCGTCACGCCCGAGGATACGCTGCAGCTGGTCATCATCTCGGTGGTGACCCTGGCGGTCATGTTCTTCATCTGGAAGGACCTGATGGTCACCTTCTTTGACGAAAGCCATGCCCGCACCATCGGCCTCAACCCGCCGCTCTTGCGGGTGATCTTCTTCACCCTGCTCGCGGCCTGCACCGTGGCGGCCATGCAGACCGTCGGCGCCTTTCTGGTCATCGCCATGGTGGTGACCCCGGGCGCCACCGCCTATCTGCTCACCGACCGCTTCCCCCGCCTGATCCTGATCGCGGTGGCCATCGGCACGCTATCCTCGCTGTTTGGCGCCTATCTGTCCTTCTTCCTCGATGGGGCCACCGGCGGCGTCATCGTGGTGCTGCAGACCGCCGTTTTCCTCGCCGCCTTCGTCTTTGCCCCCAAGCACGGCATGCTGGCTTCCCGTCGCCGCCGCGATGCCAATATTGCCAGCGAGCTCACGCCATGACCGAGTTCCTGACCTACGCCCTCTTCCCCTTCCAATTCCCCTTCATGACCAATGCCATGGCCATTGCCGTCATGGTCGCGGTGCCCACCGCCCTGTTGAGCTGCTTTCTGGTGCTCAAGGGCTGGTCGCTGATGGGCGACGCCATTTCCCATGCCGTGCTGCCCGGCGTGGTGCTGGCCTATATGGTGGGCCTGCCCCTCGGCATCGGCGCCTTTGTCGCCGGCATGGCCTGCGCCCTGTCGGTCGGCTTCCTCAAGGAAAACAGCCGCATCAAGGAAGATACGGTGATGGGCGTAGTGTTTTCGGGCCTGTTTGGCCTGGGCATCGTGCTCTACACCTCGATCCAGACCGACGTGCATCTCGATCACATCCTGTTCGGCGACATCCTGGGCATCGGTACTGCCGACCTGATCCAGACCGGGATCATCGCCCTGGTGGTGACCCTTATCGTCCTTGCCAAATGGCGCGATCTGCTGCTGTTCATCTTCGACCCGCAGCAGGCCGGCGCCATCGGCCTGCCGGTGCGCATGCTGCATTATGGCCTCTTGGTCCTGCTGTCGCTGACCATTGTTGCCGCGCTCACCGCCGTCGGCATCGTGCTGGTGATTGCGCTGCTGGTGGCGCCCGGCGCCATCGCCTTTCTCATCTCCAAGCGCTTTGCCCCGATGATGGCGATCGCGGTGACCATTTCGGTGGTCAGCTCGCTGCTGGGCATCTATCTCAGCTTTTTCATCGACAGCGCCCCCGCCCCCACCATCGTCCTGCTGATGAGCGCCACCTTCATTGTCACCTTCCTGGTCACCACCAGCCGCCGGCCGGCCGTGATCGCCGCCGCCTGATCCCGCTTATCCCCGCCCCCGCCGCCCGGTCCTAGACTCTCCCGCCAAAGGAGACCGCCAATGGACCACACCACTCGCCTCGCGCTGCCCTTCATCATGCCGGGCCAGGCGCAAAAGCATATCACCCACAATGAGGCGCTGCAGGCGCTCGACGCGCTGGTGCAGCCGGTGGTGCAAAGCCGCACGCTGGCCACCCCGCCCCCGGCGCCCCTGGAGGGGGAGAGCTATCTGGTGCCCGCCCTCGCCAGCGGCGCCTGGGCCGGGCACACCGATGACATTGCCACCTTCGCCGCCGGTGCCTGGCAGTTCCGCAGCCCGGCGCCCGGCTTCCAGCTCTATTGCCGGGCCGACCGCACAGCCCTGGTGTTCGATGCCGGCGCCTGGACCCCGCTGGCCTCGCTGGGCGCCGGCCTGCCGCTTCTGGGCATCAATAGCAGTGCCGACAGCACCAACCGCCTGGCCGTGGCGGCCGAAGCCAGCCTCTTCACCCATGCCGGCGCCGGCCATCAGCTCAAGCTCAACAAGGCGACGCCGGCAGATACGGCCAGCCTGCTCTACCAGACCAACTGGTCCGGCCGCGCCGAAATGGGCCTGGCCGGCAGCGACAACTGGCTGCTCAAGGTCAGTCCCGATGGCAGCAACTGGATCAGCGCACTCGCCGTCAATACCGCCACCGGCGCCACTACGGTCGCGGCCACCCTGCGCCCCGCCACCGACAATGCGGTGACCCTGGGCGGCGCCGGCGCGCGCTGGTCTGCCATCTGGGCCGCCACCGGCACCATCCAGACCTCCGATATCCGGCACAAGATCGATATCGCCCCGTCCATGCTGGGGCTCGATTTCATCCTGGCGCTGACCCCGGTGCAGTTCCGCTACGCCGTCGGGGGCCGGGCGGCCGATGGCACGCCGCGGCGGGGCCAGCGCACCCATTTCGGCCTGCTCGCCCAGCAGGTGCAGGCGGCCTTGGGCGAGACCGACTTTGCCGGCCATGTCCTGGTCGATCCCGCCGATCCCGACAGCGAGCAGGGCCTGCGCTATGATCAGTTCATCGCCCCGCTGATCGCCGCTATACAGGCTCTGGCCGCCCGCATCGCCGCGCTCGAGCTCAAGTCTTGAGCCCGCGCAGCAGCGCCTTGATGGTCTTGCGGTAATCAGCCAGTTCGGTCGCCTCCGCCATGGCGGCCCGGTCGAACAGCGCATTGAGCAGATGCGCCAGGGGCAGGGCGGGCAGAGCCTTGATCGCCTTGGCGTCCATGGCCGCATTCACGCCCGCGATCAGCGTGCGCAGGCCATGCCGGGCATTGCTGGCGTCCAGCGTGTCCCGGCCCAGCACGGCCGGCGCATCGACCAGCAGGATCTGCCGGCGCCCCGGCTCCTGCATGGCATCGAGAAAGGCGTCGCCCCCCGCCATCAGCGCCTTGACCGGCCCCGGCTCGTCATCGCCCGCCGTCGCCGCATTGATGGCCATGGCCAGCAGCGCCTGCTCCTGTTCCACCACCGTCTGGAACAGCGCCAGCTTGTCGGCATAGTGGTGATAGAGCGCGCCCCGCGTCACCCCGGCAGCAGCCACGATCTCGGGTGTCCCGGTGGCGGCATAGCCCTTGGCGGCAAACAGCTGTCGGGCCGCGCTGACCAGCGCCCGCTGCGTATCGGCCCGTCTTTCCTGCTGTGTCCGGGGTCGTTGCATACATTCACCCTGCATGTTCTATATTAATACAGGCAGAATGTATCCTGAAGGGCGGTTTGGCAAGGAATTCCCTGCCGATCATCGGATTTGTCGCCTGCCGCAGGCCGGCGATGGGCGGTGAGCGACCCCTTGCACGGGCGTCATCTGGGCGGCGCGCCCGTCCTTGTCAGCGCCTGGCTGCCACAGCCGGCCCGATACGCCAAATAAACCCGGTCCATGCTCTGGCGCCGCCCGGCCCGTCCCGCTAGTTTGCCACTAACATGTCAGGGAGGACTGCATCGTGACCACCAAGCGCCTCGGGATCGGCTTTATCGGCACCGGCAATATTTCATCGGCCTATCTGCGGGCCATGACCGGCCATGAAGCCATGGCCGGCTTTCCCATGCTCGATATCAGGGGTCTCGCCGATATGCGGCCCGAGGCCTCGGCGGCCCGCGCCGCCGAGTTCGGCCTGGCCTCGATGAGCATAGACGACATGCTGGCAAGCCCCGATATCCAGCTCATCGTCAATCTCACCATTCCGCGGGCCCATGTCGAGGTCGGCCTGCGCTGCCTGGCCGCCGGCAAGCATGTCTATTCGGAAAAGCCGCTCGGCATTACCTATGGCGAAGGCCGCACCCTGCTTGATGCGGCCAACAAGGCCGGGCTGCGCATCGGCTCGGCGCCCGACACTTTCCTCGGCGGCTCGCACCAGCAGGCCCGCGCCGTGGTCGATAGCGGCGCCCTTGGCCAGCTCGTGGGCGGCACTGCCTTCATGCAGGCCCCCGGCCACGAGGCCTGGCATCCCGATCCGGCCTTCTACTATGACATTGGCGGCGGCCCGGTGCTCGATATGGGCCCCTATTACATCACCGATCTGGTCAATCTGCTCGGCCCGGTGGCCCGCGTCTCGGCCATGGCCTCGCGCCTGCGGCTGCAGCGCCCCGTCCTGTCCGAGCCCAAAAAGGGCCAGATCATGGATGTGAAGGTCGATACCCATGTCACCGGCTCGCTCGGCTTTGCCAATGGCGCCATTGTCCAGGTCGGCATGAGCTTTGACGTGGCCGGCCACAAGCATGTGCCGCTCGAACTCTATGGCACCGAGGCCAGCCTCATCGTGCCCGATCCCAATTTCTTTGGCGGCGATGTCGAGCTGAAAAAGCGCGGTCGCGACGAGGCCTGGACGCAGGTCCCGGTCACCGCGCCCTATGCCGATGGCAATTATCGCTCGCTCGGCGTTGCCGACATGGCTTTGGGCATTCTCGACAACCGGCCCCATCGCGCCAATGGCGATCTGGCGCTGCATGTCCTTGAGGTCATGGAGGCCTTCGAAACCGCCTCCCGCGAGGGCCGCACCATTGCCATCAAGACCCCGGTCGAGCGGCCGGCGCCGCTGGCCACGTCGCTCAAAGACGGCGTGCTGGCCTGATCGGCGCCATGCCGGGGTGACAGATCGGACTGCGCTGGGCTAAGCACAGCGCAGGCCCATCGTCACCCCGGACTGCCATGCCCTCTCAAGCGTCAGCGCCCCTGCCCACCATTGTCAGCTTCTGGCATGGCCCGATGAGCTGGCTCGAGGCGCTCTCCATCGCCTCCTTTGCCCGCCAGGGGCATCCGGTGGAGGTCTATTCCTTCGATCCCATCGACAACCTGCCGGCCGGCGCCCTTCAGCGCGATGCTGCCGAGGTGCTGCCGCGCGACAAGCTGGTTTTCTACAAGGGCAAGGGCACGCCGGGCGTCTTCTCCGATTTTTTCCGCATGGCGGTGCTGCGCCAGGGCAGGGGGGTCTATGCCGATCTCGACGTCTATTGCGTGCGCCCCATCGAGGGCCCGCCCGATTATCTGATGGCCTATGAGCGCCCCGGTTCGATCAATGGCGCCGTGCTGCATATTCCCGCCGAGGCGCCGCTGCTCGACGATCTGCTGGCCATCTTTACCGAGACGCGGCGCCCCCTGCTCGAGCCGCATCTGCCCTGGGGCCGCCGCCTCGAAGTCGCGGCACGGCGCCTGCTGGGGGAAAAGATCGCTCCCGAAGACATGCAATATGGCGCCACCGGGCCCATGGCGCTGACCCATTATATGCGCCAGCGCGGGCTCGAGCATCTGGTGCGGCCGAGCGCGGCGCTCTATCCCATCCCCTATGAGGGCATTCCCGCGCTGATGCTGGCTGGCTCCAGCATTGATGGCGCCATCACGCCCGATACCCTGGCCGTCCATCTCTGGCGCAGCCAGCTGACGCGCCGCGGCCGCGCCGACATGCCCTTGCCGGCGCCGGGCAGCGCCCTCTGGACCCTCTGCCAGCGCGAAGGCGTCGCGCTGGGCTGAACGCTAGCCCAGCCGCAGCAGCTTTTTCCACCAGCGCCGCCAGCGGTGGCGGGCAAAGCGGTAGAAGAGTTCATTGGTCATGACATGCCGGTAGAACCGGGCATGGGCGCTGGAATGGAAGATGCCGGACATGATGCCCCAGGGCTTGGCCTTGCGCGTATAGTGCAAAATCGCCGGGTTCATGCCCTCATGGGCGGCATGGGCATCAATGGTGTTCCAGCGCCAGTTCAGCGCCAGCCAGTTGTGTTTGAAGACCAGGTTGAGCATGTCCTGGTCATAATAGAGCCGGCCCAGCACGCCCCGCTCTGCCAGCGCCGCGATCTGCGCCTGCATGTCCAGGGCGCGCCAGGCATCGAGGTCGATCAGCAGCATGCCCGAATTGAAATAGGGATCGGCATATTCAAACAGGTCGCGATTCTGCGCCATGTCGCGCTTGCCCACGATGAAGGGATGCACCGAATCGCGCACCGCCCCCAGCGGAAAGCCCTGCAGATCGCTATCGTAGAGCGCCTCGATCGGGTCGCGCACCATCATGTCGCAATCGAGATAGATCACCCGGCGCACCGTTTCGGGCA
>CAXBHD010000142.1:0-8246 GCA_963975335.1 uncultured Devosia sp.
GGTCGCCAGCGGCTCGCTGACGGCGGGCCATGCCCGCACCTTGATTACCGCAGAAGATCCGGCCACTCTGGCTCGGCAGATCGTCACTGGTGGCCTGTCGGTGCGCGAGGCCGAGGCCCTGAGCCAGCAGCGTGACATCGCCGGCACGAAAAAGCCCAGCGCCTCTGCCAGCGAGCGCGATGCTGATACGGTGGCGCTGGAGCGCCGCCTGTCCGATGCCTTGGGGTTGTCGGTGTCGCTGGCGCATGGCGACCGAGGCGGCAAGCTGGAAATCCGCTACAAGACGCTCGAACAGCTCGACGGCATCTGCCTGAAGCTCACCGGCACCAACTGATCCGCCACGGTTTCACGTGAAACGTGTCCCGCTAATGAGCGGCGGCCATCATGCAGATAGCCAGCAATGCGCGCCGCAGGCTCGCTTCCGCGAGACCGGGTCGACGGCGTGTATCGGCTGTCGTCTGCAGCAGCCGGCCGCTTGCATGGGCCAGGGCCTGGTCCGACCAGAGCCGCAACTGCTGTTCAAGCGCGCCGGCGCGCGAAAAATGTGGCTTGGGGCGCTGCCCGTCCAGCACGGCACGCGGCGATTTGCCGGCATCGACTTCCATCCGCCAGCGCCGTAGATTGGCGAAGTGGATGGTGCAGATGGCCAGGAGCCGCTGCGGGTCGACCGCCGAGGACAAGGCCCGGTTGAGCGCCAATTCGAGCCGTTCGGCATGGCCACCCGCAGTGGCGTCGACAATGGCGTCGATGACCAGCATGCCATTATCGGCGCAGAGCAGCAGCACATCTTCACGCGTCAGAACCTTGCTTGCAGCCGCATAGAGACACAGCTTTTCCAGCTCGCGGCGCGTTATTTCGCGGTCATTGCCCAGGATTTCGCGCAGGGTCGCGACAACGTCCGCATCGATCCGAATGGCCTGCTGGTTGAATGTATCGCGTATAAGCGCCTGCAGGGCCTCGTCGCTATCGGGATAGCAGGGCAGGGCCCGGCCATTCTTGGCGGCCTCCACAAGGGCCCGCAGGGCGTCCTTGGGGGTGAGGTTGCCGGCCTCAAGCACGATCGACGCGCCTTGGAGATCGTCCCGCAGTTCGGACAGCGTCAGGACCAGAGACTTGCTGGCGCCACGCACCCGCACGATCCGCTTGCCGCCAAACAGCGATATGGTCTTTGCCTCAACCGCCAGAACGGACGGATCGGCGTCGACCTCGGCGCCATCGAGCGTCACCAGGCTGGCGGTATCAATGTCGCCCTCCGCCAGGTTGCGGATCAGCTGCTGCGCGGTCTCGCGAACCAGGCCGGCATCTGGCCCATAGGCGAGGAAAATCCCCTCACTGATATCCGGGCGGCCGACAAACCGCGCAACCTCATGCGCCTTGAGGGCCGACATCAGCGGCTGAGCGCCGCCAGAAGGGCCAGGCGCAGTGATTCGGCAGCGCTACGAGCCGCCCGCTCCGCCGCCTCACTGGCCGCGGCATTGTCGGCAAGGACCTGGCCTGCCCGGGTATATTCAGCCGTGGCGGTGCGGGTATAGGTAACCGGCTCAGCGGCGCTGCCGTCGCGGGCGGTGATGGTGAGCGTCGCGGTGACAGTGACGCCAAGAGGCTTGGAGGGGTTGGTCGTGGTGGTCACCAGCAGGTCGGCGGCCGAGCTGGAGACCGTCACTGTGGCCAAGGGCGCCGTGGGGGAAACGGCATTGCCAAAGCGCAGCGACAGCTCCTGGTACACGATCTGCTCCAGCCGCGTGGTCGGCTTGGCAAAGGCCAGGTTCAGCGTTGACTGGCCGGCCAGGGCGCCGGCATCACTATAGACCGGGGTAAAGCTGCAAGCGCCTATCGTGCCGGCGGCGGCCAGCACAATCCCCGTCAGCAGGGTGCGCCGGAGCGCTTCAGACCACGACATTGACGATCCTGTCTGGCACGATGACGATCTTTTTGGGTGCCTTGCCGCCCAGCATGCGCACTATCTCATCCATAGACAAGACCAGTTGCTCAACTTCGGCGGCGGCGGTCCCCTTGGGCAGGGTAATTTCGCCCCGCCTCTTGCCGTTGATCTGGATGGGCAGGGTCACCTCATCGTCCACCAGCAGGGCCGGGTCGACCTCCGGCCAGAGTGCGTCGGCCACGAGGCCGGGCTTGCCCAGCGCTTCCCAGCAGGTTTCTGCCAGATGCGGCATCATGGGGGCGATCAGCTGGATCAGATGGGAGACGCCCAGTTCGAGCGCGCCGATCCGCCCGGCCGGCGCCGCGGCGCAAATGCCAGCGGTACGCACCAGGGCATTGGTCAGCTCGTAAATCTGGGCCACGGCGCGGTTGAACCGAAGCCCTTCGATGTCGGTGCCGACATTGTAGACGGCGCGATGGATGATCTTGCGCAGTGCCAGGCCTTCACTGTCATCGCTTTGGCGAACAACGGCAGAGGACTGTTGCAGGATGTCGATGGTTTCACCCACCAGGCGCCAGATGCGTTGCTGGAAACGGCTGGCGCCCTCGACGCCCGCCTCCGTCCACTGCACGTCGCGTTCCGGCGGGGAATCGGACAGCATGAACCAGCGCGCCGTATCGGCGCCGTAGGTCGCCACGATCTCATCGGGGTCGATGACGTTTTTCTTGGACTTGCTCATCTTCTCGATCGAGCCGATCGAAATCGGCTCGCCGGATTTCAGATGCTGGGCGCGGCGGCCCTCGCCAAAGGTCTCCACCACGACATCGACCGGCGCGACCCACTCGCCCTTGGGCGATTTATAGGTCTCATGGGTAACCATGCCCTGGGTGAACAGGCCCTTGAACGGTTCGTCGAGGCCGACATGACCGGTCGCCTTCATCGCGCGGGTGAAGTAGCGCGAATAGAGCAGGTGCAGGATCGCATGCTCGACACCGCCGATATACTGATCGACCGGCAGCCAGCGATTGGCAATCTCGGGCACGGTGGGGGTCGCCGCATGGGGCGCAGTGAAGCGGGCATAATACCAGGACGAATCGACAAAGGTGTCCATGGTGTCGGTTTCGCGCCGCGCGGCCGCGCCGCATTGCGGGCAATGCACATGCTTCCAGGTGGGATGGTGGTCCAGCGCGTTGCCGGGCTTGTCGAAGCTGACATCCTCGGGCAGCACGACCGGCAGGTCCTTTTTGGGCACGGGCAGGGTGCCGCAGACCTCGCAATGGATGACCGGGATCGGGCAGCCCCAATAGCGCTGACGGGATACGCCCCAGTCGCGCAGGCGATAATTGACCTCGACGGTGCCCTGGGGGCGACCATCGACCTGGCGGGCCGCGAAATGGGCGGCGATGGTGCGCTTGGCTTCCTCGATGGTCATACCGTCGAGGAAGCCGGAATTAAAGATGATGCCGGTATCAGTGAAGGCCTCGTCTCCGACGGCAAAACTGGCGGCGTCGGCGCCGGCTGGCAGCACGACCGGATTGACCGGCAGGTCATATTTCCGGGCGAAGTCGAGGTCGCGCTGGTCATGCGCTGGGCAGCCGAAAATGGCGCCGGTGCCATAGTCCATCAGCACGAAATTGGCGACATAGACGGGCAGCGTGGCGCCGTCGATGACGGGGTGCTTCACGTGGAGCCCGGTGAAAATGCCCTTCTTTTCGGCCTTTTCCAGGGTTTCCGTGGCGGTGCCCTGGGCGCGGCATTCGGCGATGAAGTCCGACAGGCCGGCATTATCGAGGGCCAGCTGGGTGCTCACCGGGTGGTCGGCCGACAGGGCAATGAAGGACGCACCAAAAATGGTGTCCGGTCTGGTGGTAAAGACCTCGATACTGGTCGCCGCCGACTTGTCGTCTGGCACCATTTCGAACAGCAGGCGCAGCCCCTCGGACTTGCCGATCCAGTTGCGCTGCATCGTGCGCACCTTTTCCGGCCATTCGGTCAGCGTATCGAGGCCGGCGAGCAGGTCTTCGGCGAAATCGGAGATCTTGAAGAACCACTGGGTCAGTTCGCGCTGCTCGACCGGGGCGCCCGAGCGCCAGCCCTTGCCGTCAATGACCTGCTCATTGGCGAGCACGGTCATGTCGATGGGGTCCCAATTGACCTTGGACTGCTTGCGGGTGACCAGGCCGGCTGCCATCATGTCGATGAACATGGCCTGCTGGTGCTGGTAGTATTCCGGTTCGCACGTAGCGATCTCGCGGGTCCAGTCAATGGCCAGGCCCATGGATTGCAGCTGGGCCTTCATCGCGGCGATATTCTGCCTGGTCCAGGTGCCGGGATGGGTCTTGCGCTCGATGGCGGCGTTTTCCGCGGGCAGGCCGAAAGCGTCCCAGCCCATGGGGTGCAGGACATTCTTGCCGCGGGCGCGCTGGTAGCGGGCCACCACGTCGCCCATGGAGTAATTGCGCACATGGCCCATATGGATGCGCCCCGAAGGATAGGGGAACATTTCGAGGACGTAATAGGGCTCGCGCGGATCGTCATTGGAGGTGACAAAGCTCTGGGCGTCGTCCCAGACCTTTTGCCATTTTGGTTCCATTTCACGCGGATTGTAGCGTTCGCCGCTCACTTGTGTCGTCCTTGGGAATGTGTCGCAATGCCTGAGGGAAGCTTGGGTCCGGCTTGCGTTTCTGGGGGATTTTGTCTACCGGACCATCACCAGAAATCCCCCGCAAGGTCAACAGGAACAGGGCGAAAGCATGGAGCTCAGTGCCGCCGACAGGCTCGCCGCCATCCAGGAGCGCATTGGCAGGGCCCGCGCGCGCTTTGGCTCCCCGCCCGACCGGGTTACCCTGGTGGCCGTGTCCAAGACCTTTGCGGCCGGCGCAATTGTGCCATTCCTGGAGGCCGGGCAGCGCGTCTTCGGCGAAAACCGCGTGCAGGAGGCCAAGGAAAAGTGGCCCGCTTTGCGGGAGAACTATCCCGATGTGGAACTGCACCTGATCGGGCCGCTGCAGACCAACAAGGCACGTGAAGCGGTGGCGCTGTTTGACGTGATTGAAACGCTCGATCGCGACCGGCTGGCCGGCGTGCTGGCCCAGGAAATGGCCAAAGCCGGGCGGCATTTGCCGTGCTTTGTGCAGGTCAATATCGGGCTCGAGCCGCAAAAGGCCGGGATCGCGCCGGCCGAGACGGTGGATTTTGTCACGCGGTGCCGGCGCGAGCATGGTCTCAACATTGTTGGATTGATGTGCATTCCGCCTGATGGGGCCCCGCCAGGGCCCTATTTTGCCCAGATGGTGGCGCTTGGTGAGGCCGCTGATGTCGCCGCGCTGTCGATGGGCATGAGCGGGGATTTCGAGGTGGCGATCGGCATGGGTGCCAGCCATGTGCGGGTGGGCTCGGCGCTGTTTGGCGGGCGCCCGGCGGCAGGCTGAGCATGGCAGCGGAAAATATTCCGGCGCGGCGGGGTCATCTGCAACTTCTCACGCCGGCAGATCGTTGTTGGCTTGTATAACGCCGTTGTGATTGGGTGGTCAAAAACCGGTTGCAATAGTGTGGCCCAAGGCCGGGTCGACGCAAAGACCGGAGAAAACAATGAACAAGAGACGCATCCTGCTGGTGGACGATGACGCAGATCTGCGCCAGACCCTGGTCGAGCAGCTCGAAAGCCATCCCGAATTCGAAATTCTGCAGGCCGCCACGGCCAATGACGCGATCAAGTCGACGCGCGAAAACAATATCGACCTGACCATTCTCGATGTCGGCCTGCCGGACATGGATGGCCGTGACGCCGTCAAGGTATTGCGGGCTGAAGGCTATAACAGCCCGATCCTCATGCTGACCGGCCATGACAGCGATGCGGACCAGATTCTCGGCCTTGATTCTGGCGCCAATGACTATCTGACCAAGCCGTTTCGCTTTCCCGTCCTGTTGGCGCGCATCAATGCGGCGCTGCGCCAGCACGATCAGAGCGAGGACGTGGTCTTCACCATCGGGCCCTATAGCTTCCAGCCCTCCGTGAAGCTGCTCGAGACCAATGACGGCACCAAGGTTCGCTTGACCGACAAGGAAACCTCGATCCTCAAATATCTCTACCGCCAGGGCCCCAAGACGATTTCCCGGGATATCCTGCTCAAGGAGGTCTGGGGCTACAATAACCGGGTGACCACACATACGCTCGAAACGCATATCTATCGGCTGCGCCAGAAGATTGAGCGCGACCCTTCCAATGCGCGCCTGCTGGTCACGCAGGAGGGCGGATACCGCCTGGTCCCGTGAAAGCCGTGGACGGCGGGGCAGAAACACAAAAGCGGGTATAAAAGCGCATCAAATGCCCTATAGGATGGCAAGGCTTTGCTGTGGCAGGCACAAAGTGCATCCGGATTGGGGTCTATGATCAGGGACGAGGCATTCGCCGCTCTGGCGCAAGCCGAATTTTTCGATATTTGCGACGATGAGCAGCGCCGCCTGTTGGCGTTTGCTGGCGATCGCCGGCATTTTGACGCCGATGCTGTCATCTATCAGGCCGGGGCCGTGCCGCAGGGCGCCTATGTGCTGATCTCGGGCACCCTCAAGGCCAAGCCGGAGGGAAGGGGCGCCAGCAAGCCCTATGCGATTTCCGAGCCCGGCAGTGTGGTGTCGTCCATGGCGCTGATTCTGGATAAGCCGCGGCAGGTAACCTTTACCGCGGTTACCGACTGCGAGACCCTGTTCGTGCCCCGGCATGCCTTTCTCAAACTGGTGCAGCAATCGCCCGAACTGGCGCAGCGGGCGGTCGCACGGATCGAGCGCGACCTGGGCAGCTATCTGGGCTCGCTGGAGCCCGTCGGCCGCCGCATGCGGGCGGGCGACGCCTAAACCCCGGCAAAGCGGGCGATGACGGGTACGTGGTCGCTGGGTTGGGGCGCATAGCCGCGATAGGCCTTGATCGTCTCAGTGCCGATGCAATGCTCGGCGACATCGGCTGTTGCCCAGATATGGTCCAGCCGGCGTCCCTTATTGGCATTTTCCCAGTCGGCGCTGCGATAGCTCCACCAGGAATAGAGCTTTTCATCGTGGCTGACATGCTTGCGCACCAGATCCACCCAGCCATGGCCACCATTGAGGATGGCGTTGAGCGCCTCGGTTTCCACCGGTGTATGGCTGACGATCTTGAGCAACTGCTTGTGGCTCCAGACGTCGTTTTCATGCGGCGCGATGTTGAAATCGCCGGCAATCAGGTGACCGCGCTGAAACATAGGTTCGTTGAACCAGCTGGTCAGCTCGCTCAGAAAGCCCAGCTTGTGCTTGAATTTGGGGTTGGTGATGGGGTCGGGCTCGTCGCCACCCGCCGGGATATAGAAGTCATGCAGCGTGACCGGGCCATGGCCGAAATCGGTCAGGGCCGAGACATGGCGCGATTCGGGAATCTCGCAGAATACGCGGCTTGAGACATCGGTCAGGGGGAATTTCGAGACGATGGCGACGCCGTGATAGCCCTTCTGGCCATGCACTGCCTGGTGCGGATAGCCGGCCTCGATGAAGGCATTGCGCGGAAACTGGTCATTGGTGCACTTGATCTCCTGCAGCATCAGCACATCGGGGCGGTATTGGGCGATGAAGTCGAGCACCATGGGCAGGCGCAGGCGCACCGAATTGATGTTCCAGGTGACGATGGAGACGGACATGACGGGCCTTTACGCTAGCGGGGCCCTCTTATCGCGGAGGTGCAGGACGAGGTAAAGCCGGAAATGGCGGTGTCGCAGAGCAGGGTTTCACGTGAATCGGTGACAGGGCGCACGAAAAAGCCCGGCGCCATAAGGGGCCGGGCTCGGATCGTGAGCGCTCCGATGGGAGCGGCTGGCCGAAGCCAGATTATTCGGCCTTTGGCTCGGCGCTGGCGGCTTCAGCCTCGGCCGCGGCGGCCTGTTCGGCGGCCTTTGCAGCTGCTGCGGCTTCCGCTTCCTTGGCAGCCTGCTCGGCGGCGAATGCCTGGGCTGCAGCAACCTTCTCGGCTTCGCGAGCCTCCTTGGCCGCCACGGCGGCAGTGCGCTCGGTGGCCTCGATCTTCTTGGTACGCGAATTGGTCGATTCGAAAATACGGGCAGATTTGCCGCGACGATCGCGCAGATAGTACAGCTTGGCGCGACGGACCTTGCCGCGCTTGAGCACTTCCACCGAAGCGACATTGGGCGAATAGAGCGGGAAGACGCGCTCGACGCCTTCGCCATAGGAAATCTTGCGGACGGTGAAGGATTCCATCACGCCGCCACCGTTGAAGGCGATCACAATGCCTTCATAGGCCTGCAGGCGCTCCTTGGTGCCTTCGGTAATGCGGACCCACACCTTGACGGTGTCGCCGTGGGTGAATTCAGGCAGCTGGCGCTTT
>CAXBHD010000143.1:0-8237 GCA_963975335.1 uncultured Devosia sp.
TGGCGGCGCCGGCGCCGGACAGCAGCGTTTCGCGCCGCTCAACAGCTGGCCCGACAACGCCAATCTGGACAAGGCGCGTCGGCTGATCTGGCCGATCAAGCAGAAATACGGCAACAAGATTTCCTGGGCCGACCTGATGGTGCTGACCGGCAATGTCGCGCTCGAAACCATGGGCTTCAAGCCATTCGGCTTTGCCGGCGGCCGCGCCGATGTCTGGGAGCCCGAAGAGCTCTATTGGGGCCCCGAAGGCACCTGGCTGGGCGATTCGCGCTATAGCGGCGAGCGCCAGCTCGACGAGCGCCTGGGTGCGGTGCAGATGGGGCTGATCTATGTCAATCCCGAAGGCCCCAATGGCAATCCGGACCCGCTGGCCTCGGCGCGCGACATCCGCGACACCTTTGCCCGCATGGCGATGAATGACGAAGAGACGGTGGCGCTGATCGCCGGCGGCCATACTTTCGGCAAGACGCATGGCGCGGGCGATCCATCCTTTGTCGGGGCGGAGCCGGAAGGCGCCGAGATCGAAAACCAGGGCATTGGCTGGATTTCCAAGCATGGCACCGGCCATGGCGCCGATGCCATTACCGGCGGGCCGGAAGTGACCTGGACGCAGACGCCGACGCGCTGGAGCAACCACTTCTTCGACAATCTGTTCAAGTTCGAATGGGAGCTGACGCAGAGCCCGGCCGGCGCCAAGCAGTGGGTCGCCAAGAATGCCGAGGCCGATGTGCCGCATGCCTTTGATTCGAACAAGAAGCAGCTGCCCACCATGCTGACCAGCGATCTGGCGCTGCGCTTCGATCCGATCTATGGGCCGATCTCGCGCCGCTTCTACGAGAATCCCGACGAGTTCGCCGATGCCTTTGCCCGCGCCTGGTTCAAGCTGACCCATCGCGATATGGGCCCCAAAGTGCGCTATCTCGGGCCCGAAGTTCCGGCCGAAGAGCTGATCTGGCAGGACCCGATCCCGGCTGTGGACCATGAACTGGTCGATGCCGCCGACATTGCGGCGCTCAAGTCCAAGATCCTGGCGTCCGGCCTGAGCGTGGCCGAGCTGGTCTCGACCGCCTGGGCCTCGGCCTCGACCTTCCGTGGTTCGGACAAGCGCGGCGGGGCCAATGGCGCCCGCATTCGCCTGGCGCCGCAGAAGGACTGGGAAGTCAACCAGCCGGCGCAGCTGGCCAAGGTGCTCGATGTGCTGACCGGCATCCAGACGGCCTTCAATGCGGCCCAGACCGGGGGCAAGAAGATCTCGCTGGCCGACCTGATCGTGCTGGCCGGCGCTGCGGCGATCGAAAAGGCCGCCCGCGCCGGCGGCATGTCGGTGGATGTGCCCTTCACCCCCGGCCGCATGGATGCCTCCGAGGAGCAGACCGATGCGCCGAGCTTTGCGCCGCTGCAGCCGCGGGCCGATGGCTTCCGCAATTATCTCAGTGGCCGCCAGTTCATGCAGCCCGAGGAGGCGCTGGTCGACAAGGCGCAGCTGCTGCGGCTGACGGCGCCGGAAATGACGGTGCTGGTGGGTGGTCTGCGCGTGCTGGGTGCCAATTACAACAATGGCAGCCATGGCGTGTTCACCCATAACAAGGAAGTGCTGAGCAATGACTTCTTCCTCAACCTGCTCGATATGGGGACCCAGTGGGCGCCGGCGGCAGGCGAAGAAGGGATCTATGAGGGGCGTGACCGCGTCACCGGCGCGCTCAAGTGGACGGCAAGCCGCGTCGACCTGATCTTCGGCTCGCATTCGCAGCTGCGCGCCGTGGCGGAAATCTATGGCCAGTTCGATGCACGCGAGAAGTTTGCGCATGACTTCGTCAGGGCCTGGAGCAAGGTGATGGAAGCCGACCGCTTCGGCGCCTAGCCGGACCGGGCGGCGCCCGGCTGCGGTCCGCCCTGCATGATGACAATGCCCCGATGGTTCGCCATCGGGGCATTTTGCTTTGGCGCCATCTCGGCTTGGCGCGCAATGGTTCCAAATTGAATCAAAAGCCGGCGCACAAGTTCAGCGCCTGAAAGACTGTCCGGGGCCATCGTGACAATTCAGGTTGTGGCAGAAGCCCGGAGTAGTCGATGAGCGAGCTTGATGAAGGACAGCGGGCATTTTCCAGCTTCCGCGTACTGAACGGCGACGCCAGCCACTCCGAGCGGGAGCAATTGTTCCGCAATATGGCGGATCTGTTCAGCTATGTGTCGGACCGCTGCGACGACGAGCAGGTGGCCCAGTATGACGAAGTGCTGTGCCAGCTTGCCGAATTCGTCGAGATCGAGGCGCGGACCCATGTGGCCAAGGTGCTGGCCAAGCTGGACCGGGCGCCCGGCACGGTAGTGGTCAAGCTGGCCAATGACGATATCGAGGTCGCCCGGCCGCTGCTGCAGTTTTCCAATGTGCTGTCCGATGATGACCTGATCGACATCATCACCCATCAGAGCGAACAGCATCGCGAGGCGATTGCCAGCCGCTTTGCCGTGCCCGACCGGGTGGGCGAGGCCATTGTCGATCATGGCCAGACCCCGTCGGTGGTGCGGCTGGTGCGCAATGCCAATGCGCAGCTGCCCAAGCCGGTGCTGGAAAAGCTGGTCGAGCGCGCCACCAGGGATAGCGAGATCGCCGCCGATCTGCGCGGGCGCGCCGATATCGACTGGAATTCGCTGCGCGGGGAAATCGACACTGTCGCCAGCAAGGTGCTCGAGACGCTGGGCGAGATCGACCGGCGCTTCGATCCGGTGGCGGCGGGCAAGGTCAATGCCGTCGTCTATAACCGCATGCGCAACCGGGCCGGCTTTTCCTCCACCGAGTGGAAGGTGGCCTATAACCAGGTCAAGGCGCTGAGCGACCGCAAGCAGCTCAACGAGCGCGCCATGACGCGCTTTGCCCGCTTCGGCTATGGCCACCATGCGGCGGCGGCGCTGACGGTGATCCTGCAGCTCAAGCCGGAGGTCTTCGTCAAGTGGCTGGCCAGCCAGGACTATGTCGCCATTACCGTGGCGCTCAAGGCGGCGGGCCTTGCCCCGGACCTGTTCGAGGCGACGGTTGCCACGCTGCCCTGGCGCGACCTGCCGAGCGCGGCGGACCTGGCCATGGTGGTGAGCCGTTTCGAGGCCCTCGAGCGGGAAGAGGCCATGGGCATTTTCGAGCTGTGGCGGGCCCATTCCTTCCGCAAGCGCGCCGTAACGGAAGAGCGGATGGCCGCACAGGCCTGATCCCGTCTCAGGGGGCGACAGCCAGGTCGGTCTGACGGAATTCGCTTGCCGTCGCCAAAATCGGGACGTCGAAATGTCTGGCGAAAGCAAAGTGCATGCAGTCGGCAAGGTTGAGGCCGCGCCGCCCGGCGCGGAACCGTGCCGCCGCCCAACCGGCGAGTAGGGTGACTTCCAGCGGGTTGTCGGCGTCGCGGATGGCAATGCCGATGTCTGCGAGAAGCTCGACGATGGAGACGGTTACCTCATCCACGGGCGCGTTCCATTTTTCCGGGCGCGACAGAGCCAGGCGGTTTCCAGCACGGCGAGTGGCGACGTAAAGGCGCCGGAAGTGGATCTGATAACCCTACCGACGCGATCTTGTTCAGCTTCGCCCGAGAACAGGGCCACCAATGCCGATGCATCGATGAACATCAGACGTCATCATCCAAAGGGTCGCCCCACATGTCGTCAAAGACCTGCCTGGGGAGGGGCTGATGCGCCGTTGGACTGGGCACGATACCGTGCTTTTTGAGGACGCGGTTGACGGTGTCCTGGATGGTTTCGGAATGACGACGGCGATCGATCGCCTCTTGCATGGCGATTGTTACCGCCTCGGAGAGACTGACGCCCTCCATCTGCGCGAATTTCCGCGTCAGCTCATCCGCCTTGCGGCTGGTGATGTTAAGCGCCATTGCCGTCTCTCCATCCGCCCGCAGTTTACGCCATGCAATCCGTGCGGTCCACATTTCCACAAAGCCTCTGGACCACGCGTCAAAACCGGATATAAAGACATCTTTATATCTCGTGCGAGGTCGTATTGGCAGAACTGGCGGATTTGGTGGGGGTGCTCAAGGCGGCGGGTGAAGGGACCCGGGTGCGCCTGCTGGCCTTGCTCGCCGATGGCGACCATTCGGTCAAGGACCTTACGGAAATTCTCAACCAGAGCCAGCCGCGGGTGTCGCGCCATCTCAAGCTGCTCGCCGATGCGGGCCTGGTGCGGCGCAATGCCGAAGGCGCCTGGGCCTATTACGGCCTGGCCCAGCAGGGCGACGGCGCCGAACTGGCGCAATGGCTGATCGCCCGGCTCGATGAGAGCGATGCCGAGCGGCAGCGCGACATTGCCCGGCAGGCGGCGGTGCGGGCCAGCCAGCAGGCGCAGGCATCGGACTATTTCGCCACCGTTGCCAGCAGCTGGGACCTGCTCAAGACGCTGCAGGTACCCGAAGAGGCGGTCGAGGCGGCGGTGCTGGCCGCTTTGGGCGGGCGCAAGGTGGAGACGCTGATCGATCTGGGCACCGGTACCGGGCGCATGCTCGAAGTGCTGGCGGGCTCTTACAGACACGGTTTTGGCGTCGATTCGAGCCGGGAAATGCTGGCCGTGGCGCGGGCGCGCCTGGCTGGTGCGGGCATCGGCCAGGCGCAGGTGCGGCTGGGCGATATCGGCGATCTGGATGTGTCGCTGGGACCGGCCGAGGTGATCGTCATTCATCAGGTGCTGCATTATTTCGACGATCCGGGCCGCATGCTGGCCCAGGCGCGGCGGCTGCTGGCGCCGGGCGGCAGCATGCTGATCGTCGACTTCGCGCCGCATGAGCTGGAATTTCTGCGCAGCGAGCATGCCCATCGCCGGCTTGGCCTGTCGCAGGCGCAGATGGCGGGCTGGGCCGCTGCCGCCGGCCTCGTCGTCGCCGCGGTCGAGGAATTTCCCAGTGCAAATACTGAACGTGGCCTGACGGTCTGCCTCTGGCGCCTCAGCGATAGTGTGAATGGAGCCGACCGATGATGGATGACAATGTGCGGGCCAGCCGGCAGACCGCGGACCAGCGCCCGCCCTTGCAGATCTCGTTCGAATTCTTCCCGCCCAAGACCGATGCGATGGAAGAAAAATTCTGGGACAGCGTGCACAAGCTGGCGCCGCTCAAGCCGCGCTTTGTGTCGGTGACCTATGGCGCCGGCGGCACGACGCGCGAGCGGACGCTGCGCATGGTCAGCCGCATCAAGGCCGAGACCGGCGTCGATGCCGCTGCGCACCTGACCTGTGTCGGGGCGAGCCGGGACGAGGTCGACGCCGTGGTGCGCGGCTATCGCGATGCCGGCATCAACCGGATCGTGGCTTTGCGCGGCGATCCACCCGAGGGGGTGGGACAGCCCTTCACGCCGCATCCGCAGGGCTATCAGAATGCGGCGGATCTGGTGGGCGGCCTGCGCCGCATCGCCGATTTCGATATTTCGGTCTCGGCCTATCCGGAAAAGCATCCGCAAAGCGCGACCTGGGCAGAAGAGATCGACAATCTCAAGCGCAAGATCGATGCCGGCGCGGACCGGGCGATCACCCAGATGTTCTTCTCCAATGGCGACTATCTGCGCTATCTCGAGCGGGCCCGCGCCGCGGGCATAACCGCGCCGATCGTGCCGGGCATCCAGCCGATCCACAGTTTCAAGCAGATTGCCAGCTTTGCCGGGCGCTGCGGCACGGCGATCCCGGCCTGGCTGGCCGAGCGCTTCGACGGCCTTGATGAGGAACCCGAAACCCATGCCTTGGTGGCCTCGGCCGTGGCGGCCGAGCAGGTGACCGAACTGCTCGACGAGGGCGTGCGCGAATTTCACATCTATACGCATAACCGCTCGCCGCTGGCTTTGGCGCTGGCCCGCATTCTGGGCCGCCGGCCCGAGCAATGAGCGTCGAGGCGTCCTGCCATTGTGGCGCGGTGCGGCTGCGGCTCGCCGAGGCGCCGGCCACGGTGACCGAGTGCAACTGCTCGCTGTGCCGGCGCTATGGCGTGCTCTGGGCCTATTACGCGCCCAGCCAGGTAACGCTGATCCCGGCAGTGCCGCCGACAACGACCTATCTGTGGAATGGCCGCAACGTCGCCTTCCATCATTGCACCAGCTGCGGCTGCGTCACCCATTGGTCGGCGGTTGATCCCAAACGCGAGCGCATGGGGGTCAATGCCCGCCTGCTGGAGCCGGCAGTGCTGGCGGCGGCCGAGCGGCGCCTGCTCGACAAAGCCGGCTGATTAACCTTGCGTTCACCCTGTTCTGGTGGCATCAGCTCTCGGCCCGGCGGCTGGAAGCCTGAAAAGCGTCATTCAGCTTCGGTTCAGCTCAAGGGTGACATTGCTGGCTGACGCGGTCATTTCATAAAATGGCCACGAAAATCCGGCTCATTCGCCCCAGAGGGCGGAGCAAATCGGGACGTGTGACCATGCAGATTGACCGCCGCATCACCAATGGGCTGGCCTGGGCCGGCGTAGTTCTCGTCATTGGCGTGCCTGTGGCTGACCTTGTCTGGGGCCAGATGACGGGCGATGATGCCGCTGCACCCCAGCAAATTGCCGTGATCGCGCCCGTGGCCCCGATTGCCCCGGTGCCGGCGCCCTTGAGCGACCGTCCGGCCGCGCCGGTGGCGCAGAATCTGGCGGCCAAGCCTGCCGCAGCGCCCGCGCCTCTTGCCCCGGCAGCGCCCGTGCAGCAGGTTGCTGCGGTCTCTCCGCGTCCCGCAGCCTCCGACGATGTGGTGGATGGCTATCTGCAATCGGGCCGCCAGCTGCCCTCCTACATTACCGGCGCCGGTGCCGCGCCGGCAGCGGCCCCCGCCGTTGCAGCGCCGCCCGCCGCCGTTACCCCGGCGCCCAGCGCGCCCGTTGCCGCCAGCCCCGTCGTGACCGCCCCGGCTGCCGCGCCAGTGGCCGTGGCCCCGAGCCAGACCGATCCGCTGGTGACGGCCGCGCTGACGCCCGCCAAGATTGCCCCGATGCCCATGCCGCTCTCGATGCGGCCCGAGCCGGTGCTGATCGTCGAGGGCCCGGCGCGGACCCGCTCGATCCAGACGGGCTCCGATATCGTGTCGCGCTCCAGCGCCTCGGTGACCTATGACGATCTGGAAGACTGGGAAAGCGGCCCGCTGTCCGAGTTTCTGGCCCGGCGGCAAAGCGGGGAGCCTGTGGCGCCAGACTATGATCCGGATGGTTTTTTCCTCGATGAGGGCCCCAATGGCCGGCAGCGCGGCGACCGCCTGATCGGACCGGTCGAGCAGCCGTTTTTTCCTTTTGTGAACTAAGCACAGCGCCCATGCGCCTGGCACGGTGGACCGGCGCAGCCCGAGGGGCTATCCTGGTGCCTCCATTGCGTCGGCCATCGAGCAGGCGTGACCACGGCAAGAGGCACGCCTCCAGTGTTCCCATGCATGCGCAAGCCTGAAGAAAAATCGGCGGTCTGGCAACGCCTGGCCGAATTTGTCGGCTCGTTCAGCCAGCGCACCGGCCTGGCCGGCTCGCTGGTCAATGCGCTCGATCCCGATACCTGGCTGCCCGGCGGGCGCGACGCCGCCTTTACCCTGGCGCTGATCGCCCTGGCCGCCAAGATGGCGGTTGCCGACGGCATCGTCACCGCCTCGGAAGAGCGCGCCTTCCGCGCCACGGTGGAAATTGCCGATGGCAATGAAGAGGCGGTGGCCCGCGTCTTCAACCTCGCCAAGCAGGACGTGGCCGGCTTTGACGCCTATGCGCGCAAGGTGCGGCGGTTCTTTACCGACAGTCCCGAAACGCTCGAACATGTGCTCGACAGCCTGTTCTTCATTGCCACGGCCGATGGCCTGGTGCATCCGGGCGAGCTCGATTACCTCAAATCGGTCAGCGACATTTTCGGCTTTGACGACATGCGCTTCGAGCAGATGGCCAGCCAGCATGTGCAGCTGGAAGCCGGGGTCGACCCCTATGCGGTGCTGGGCCTGGCGCCCAATGCGCCCGATCACGAGATCAAGCGGGTCTATCGCCGCCTCGTGGCCGAGCATCACCCCGACCGGCTGATCGCGCGCGGCGTGCCCGAAGAGCTGATCGATGTGGCCACGGCGCGGATGAAGGCGATCAACCTGGCCTATCAGGCGCTGAGCAAGCCGGTCGCCCAGCCGCTGCTGAGCTCGGTCTAGTCCCCTCCGGCATGGTGCCGCGCTTGACGGCGCGCCCCATACCTCTCTACACCTCGCCAGCCAGTTGACCGGGTGACCGCTGGCAGTGGGGTAACCTGCTGCTGGAGGAAAGTCCGGGCTCCATCGAAAC
>CAXBHD010000144.1:0-8225 GCA_963975335.1 uncultured Devosia sp.
CTGAGATTGCGATCCGGGTGTTCCGGGCCGCCAATGAGCTGGGGCTGAAAACGGTTGCGGTGTTTGCCGAAGAGGACAAGCTGGCGCTGCACCGGTTCAAGGCTGATGAGGCCTATCTGATCGGCAAGGGCAAAGGCCCGGTGGAAGCCTATCTGCAGATCGACGAATATATCCGCATCGCCCGGATTTCGGGCGCCGATGCCATCCATCCGGGCTATGGCCTGCTGTCGGAAAGCCCCGAATTCGTCGATGCCTGCGAGGATGCCGGGCTGATCTTTATCGGCCCGCGGGCGCAGACCATGCGCGATCTGGGCAACAAGGTTGCCGCGCGCAATATGGCGATTGCCTCCCATGTCCCCGTCGTGCCGGCCACCGAGCCGCTGCCGGACGATCCCGACCGGATCAAGGCCATGGCCGCCGAAATCGGCTACCCGCTGATGCTCAAGGCCAGCTGGGGCGGCGGCGGTCGCGGCATGCGCCGCATCATGGACGAAAAGAGCCTTCTGAGCGAAGTCAGCGAGGGCAAGCGGGAGGCCAAGGCGGCGTTCGGCAAGGACGAGATGTATCTCGAAAAGCTGGTTGAGCGGGCGCGCCATGTCGAGGTGCAGCTGATCGGTGACGATCACGGCAATCTGGTGCATCTTTATGAGCGCGACTGCTCGGTGCAGCGACGCAATCAGAAGGTGGTCGAGCGCGCCCCCGCGCCCTATCTCAGCGCCGAAGTGCGCCAGGAGCTGACCGATGCGGCGGTAAGGCTGGGCAAGGCCGCCAATTATCGCGGCGCTGGCACGGTCGAATTCCTCATGGATGCCGATACCGACAAGTTCTACTTCATCGAGGTCAATCCGCGCATCCAGGTGGAACATACCGTCACCGAAGAGGTGACCGGCATCGACATCGTCAAGGCGCAGATTCATCTGCTCGACGGCGCGGTGATCGGTACGCCGGAATCGGGCGTGCCGCTGCAGGCGGATATCCACCTCAACGGCAATGCCATCCAGTGCCGGGTCACCACCGAGGATCCCGAGCAGAATTTCATTCCCGATTATGGCCGCATCACCGCCTATCGCGGCGCCACGGGTTTTGGCGTGCGGCTCGATGGCGGCACGGCCTATGCCGGCGCGGTGATCACAAGGTTCTATGATCCGCTGCTGGAAAAAGTCACCTGCTGGGCGCCATCGGCCGAGGAGGCCATTGCCCGCATGCATCGCGCTTTGCGCGAATTCCGCATCCGCGGCGTCTCGACCAATCTGGCCTTTCTCGAAAACATCATCACCCATCCCGATTTTGTCGAGAACCGCTATACGACGCGTTTCATCGACACGACGCCGGAACTGTTCAACTTCAAGCCGCGCAAGGATCGCGCGACCAAGCTCTTGAGCTATATTGCCGATGTCACCGTCAACGGGCATCCCGAAGTGCGCGACCGGCCGCGGCCGCCGGCCGAGGCGGCGGCACCCGTCCTGCCCGAATTCCCGCCGCTTTCGGTGATCGATGGCAGCCGGCAGGTGCTTGATCGCGATGGGCCCAAGGGCCTGGCCGACTGGATGAAGGCACAACAGCGCGTGCTGTTCACCGATACGACCATGCGCGACGCCCATCAGAGCCTGCTCGCCACCCGCATGCGCAGCTTTGACATTACCCGCATTGCCCAGGCCTATAGCCGCGGCCTGCCTAACCTGTTCAGCCTGGAATGCTGGGGCGGGGCCACCTTTGACGTGGCCATGCGCTTTCTCAACGAGGATCCCTGGGAGCGGCTGGCTAAGGTGCGCGAAGGCGCGCCCAATATCCTGACGCAAATGCTGCTGCGCGGCTCCAATGGCGTGGGCTACACCAATTATCCCGACAATGTGGTCAAGTTCTTCGTCGCCCAGGCGGCCAAGGGTGGCGTGGACATCTTCCGCGTCTTTGATTGCCTCAACTGGGTCGAGAATATGCGCGTCTCGCTCGACGCGGTGGCCGAGGCGGGCAAGGTGGCCGAAGGCGTCATCTGCTATACCGGCGACATGCTGGACCCCGACCGGGCCAAATATGACCTCAAATACTATGTCGGGCTGGCCAGGGAACTCGAAGCGGCCGGCGCGCATGTGCTGGGCCTCAAGGACATGGCGGGCCTGCTCAAGCCGGCCGCCGCCAAAAAGCTGATCGCCACGCTGAAGCAGGAAATCGGCCTGCCCATCCATCTGCATACCCATGATACCTCGGGCGCCGCGGCGGCCACGGTGCTGGCGGCGGTGGATGCGGGGGTCGATGCGGTCGATGCGGCCATGGATGCCCTGTCCGGCACGACCAGCCAGCCGACGCTTGGCTCCATCGCCGCCGCCCTGCGCGATGGCGATCGCGATCCGGGGCTCGACGCCAAGGCGATCCGGCAGATCTCGTTCTACTGGGAAGCGGTGCGCACGCAGTATCGCGCCTTTGAAAGCGATCTCAAGGGCGGCGCCTCGGAAGTCTATCTGCACGAAATGCCGGGCGGGCAGTTCACCAATCTCAAGGAACAGGCGCGCTCGCTGGGGCTCGAATCCCGTTGGCACGAGGTCGCCCAGACCTATGCCGACGTCAACCAGATGTTCGGCGATATCGTCAAGGTGACGCCCAGTTCCAAGGTGGTGGGCGACATGGCCCTGGCCATGGTCTCGGCCGGGCTCAGCCGCAGCGATGTGGAAAATCCGGACAAGGACATTGCCTTCCCCGATTCGGTGGTGGGCTTTTTTGCCGGCGATCTGGGCCAGCCGCCCGGCGGCTTCCCCCCGGCACTGCAGAAGAAGGTGCTCAAGGGCAAGGCGCCGCTGACCGAGCGGCCGGGCTCCTATCTCAAGGAAGTCGACCTCGAGGCCGAGCGCGCCAAGCTGGTCGAGGAGGTCGGGCACGAAATCGACGATTTCCGCCTGGCCTCCTATCTCATGTATCCCAAGGTCTATACCGATTTCGAAAAGACCCAGGACCGCTATGGTCCGACCGAAGTGCTGCCCACCCCGGTCTATTTCTATGGTCTCTCCGAAGGCGACGAACTCTTTGTCGATATCGAAAAGGGCAAGACGCTGGTGCTGCAATATCTCGGCCGCGCCCCGACCAATGAAAAGGGTGAGGTCCGCGTCTTCTTCGACCTCAACGGCCAGCCCCGCACGATCCTCGTCCCCGACCGGCTCAAGGTGGGCGAAGTCACGGTGCGGGCCAAGGCGGCGCTCGGCGATGCCAAGCAGATCGGCGCGCCCATGCCCGGCGTCATTTCCGGGCTCAATGCCAAGGCCGGCCAGCAGGTCGCGGCCGGGGATGTGCTGTGCTCGATCGAGGCGATGAAGATGGAAACCGCCATCCATGCCGAAATTGCCGGGGTGATCGCCGAAGTGCTGGTCAAGCCGGGCGACCAGATCGATGCCAAGGACCTGCTGGTCCGGTTCGAATAGCGGCAACAAATCAGGGCCCGGAGCGATCCGGGCCTTTTGCTAGGCAGCGCCGGCGCGCAGGCGGACGCTGATCGAGCCGTCGCTTTCAAGCACCATAGCCTCCACATCATCGATGGCATCGCCGCCATTGGCGCGTATGGTGCTCAGCGCCTCCTCCTGGGTGACGCGTTCGCGCCGCATGCTGGCCAGACAAAACTGGCCATCCTTGGCCAGTAAAGCCGGCTCGCTCCGCACCAGGTCGGCAAAGCGGCTGGAGCGGACCGAGAAAAATGTGACGAGGAACTGCACGCAGATCAGCAGCGCCAAGGCGGTGGCGCCTTCGGCCAAAGCGATCGATTCCTGCAGCAGAATGGCCGAGAGTGTCGAACCCAGGGCCACGGTGACCACCAGATCGAAGGCATTGAGCTTGGCCAGGGTGCGCTTGCCGGAAATGCGCAGGAACAGCACCAGCACGATATAGGCCAGCGTGCCCACGATCAGGGTGCGCACAATGCCCTGAGCGTCAGAATAAAACATGGCCGACCAATCCATTGCACTGCTCCCAGATGAACAAAAGGCCCGCCGCTTGCGCAGGGGCCTGATGACCTAACGTCGACAGGTACCGATGGTTCAGCCGGTCAGAGCGATTAAAGCCGGCGGGCGCGGCCGTCTATGGTCGGGCCACGGCCATTGGCAGCGCGGTCATTGCGCTCGCGGTGATCGGCCTTGACCGGCACGGGCAGGCGCGAGACGATCCAGCCGACCATCATGGGTACCAGAACCAGATCATCGACCCAGCCGGCAAACGGGATGAAATCGGGCACGATGTCGAACGGATTGACCAGATAGAAGGCCGTCAACAGTGTAGCCGCCTTGAGATAGAACGGCGTGGCGGGCGCAAAGAAGGCGCGCCAGAGCAGGCCAACTTCCTTGCGGAACAGAACGATACGGGGGAGGAGCGTTTTGAACATAATCTATAAATGGTCAGCGGCGGATCTGGTTCAAGGCCTGGCGATCACATTATGCGTGATCAGGTCAGCCCGCCGCGCTCCTTGAGCAGCTTGACGATCGCCATGGCATGGCCGTGGCCAAGCTGGTAGTCGGCCTTGAGCCAGTCGGTGATCTGGGTGGCCTTGGTTCCGGGCGCGGTCAGCCCTTTCTGCTGCGCCAGGCGGATGAATGCCTCTGGGCTGACTCCGGTCTGCTTTTCGATA
The DNA here is from genome assembly GCA_963975335.1 of uncultured Devosia sp. GTDB lineage: Bacteria > Pseudomonadota > Alphaproteobacteria > Rhizobiales > Devosiaceae > Devosia. The sequence continues at coordinate 4,601 of CAXBHD010000144.1, forward strand.
TTGCTGAGATAGGCGGCAAAGGTCACGACTGATCTCCCCGCGCGGTTGCCATCATGACGTGTGAAAGCCGCCGCATTCGACTGATCACGCAAGCGTAACATTGCTCTTCTGGGCTCGGCAGCCTATTTCTGAGCGCGAAACAAAGAGGTGTTTGATGGCTGGTCCGGCGATGCGCAGACAAGCTGTGGGTGTCAATGTCGGTGGTGTGCTGGTCGGCGGGGGTGCGCCCATCGTCGTGCAGTCCATGACCAATACCGACACGGCCGATATCGACGCGACGGTGCGCCAGGTGATGGCGCTGGCGCGGGCCGGCTCGGAAATCGTGCGCATCACCGTGGATCGCGACGAATCGGCGGCGGCCGTGCCGATCATCCGGGATCGCCTGGCCGTCTTGGGCTATGACGTGCCGCTGGTGGGCGACTTCCACTATATCGGCCACAAGCTGCTCACCGATCATCCGGCCTGCGCCGAGGCTTTGGCCAAATACCGCATCAATCCGGGCAATGTGGGCTTCAAGGCCAAGCGCGACACGCAATTTTCGACGCTGATCGAATTGGCGCTCAAATATGACAAGCCGGTGCGCATCGGGGTGAACTGGGGGTCGCTCGACGAGGAATTGCTGACGCGGCTGATGGATGAGAATGCCGCGGCCGGTTCACCACTGGGTGCCGCCGCCGTGCAGCGCGAGGCAATCATCCAGTCGGCACTGCTCAGCGCCCAGCGCGCGGAAGAGATCGGGCTGGGGCGTGACAAGATCATCTTGTCCACCAAGGTCAGCGACGTGCAGCATCTGATCGCGGTCTATCAGGATCTGGCGGCGCGCTGCGACTATGCGCTCCATCTGGGGCTGACCGAGGCCGGCATGGGCACCAAGGGCGTGGTGGCCTCTTCGGCGGCGCTGGGCATTTTGCTGCAGCAGGGCATTGGCGACACGATCCGCATTTCGCTGACGCCCGAGCCGGGTGGGGATCGCACCACCGAGGTCAAGGTGGCGCAGGAATTGCTGCAGACCATGGGCTTCCGGCAGTTTGTCCCCGTGGTGGCGGCCTGCCCGGGCTGCGGCCGCACCACCTCGAGCACCTTCCAGACGCTGGCCCGCGAAATCGAGGATCACCTGTCGAGCTCGATGCCGGAATGGAAGGAACGTTACCCCGGCGTGGAGACGCTGTCGGTGGCGGTGATGGGCTGCATCGTCAATGGCCCGGGCGAATCCAAGCATGCCAATATCGGCATTTCCCTGCCCGGCACCGGCGAAAGCCCGGCGGCGCCGGTCTTTGTCGATGGCCAGAAGGTCGCCACTTTGCGGGGCACCGACGTGGCCGAGCAGTTCAAGACCATGGTGGCGGACTATATCGAGAAAAAGTTCGGCACCGGAACGCGCGACGCCGCCGAATGAACGAGCGCAATCAACGCCGGCTGTTCTGGTTTGCCATGCTGATCATCGTGCTCGCGGCGCTCAAATTCATGGGGCAGCTGGGCTAGCGGTCAGCCTGCTGCCGGGGATACTTCATCGGTAACGAGGCGATCGCGGCCGCTCGATTTGGCGGTATAGAGCAGCCGGTCGGCGCGATCATAGATATCGGCCAGGCATTCGGTGCCGGTGGGGCTGCTGGCGCCGATGCTGATGGTCAGCGGTGGCGCGCCGGGGGGCATGGGCAGTGCCGAAATCCGGGCACGCAGCGCCTCAAGGACCGGGATGGCGTTTGGCAGGTTGGTTCCCGGCAGCAGCAGCGAAAACTCCTCGCCCCCCAGCCGGGCGGCCATGTCCATCGGCCGGCGGGCAATGCTGGCGATTGCCTGCGCCACCTGGCGCAGGGCCTGGTCGCCCGCGGCATGGCCGAAGCGGTCGTTGAAAAGTTTGAAGTGATCGATGTCGAGCATGGCCAGTACCAGGGTTTCCCCATGGCGGGCGGCATGGCCGATGACGGCTTCGGCATGGCGCTGGAACAGCCGGCGATTGGCCAGGTCGGTCCGCGGATCGAACTGGGCCTGGCGCGCCAGAACGGCAGTGAGCAGAAACTGGCGACGATGGGTGAGCTCGCGCATATAGCCGCCGATGGCGCCCACCGGGATGGCCAGAGCCAGCACGAAGATCGTGCCGGGCAGGCCGCGCAGCTGGCCATCCTGAAACAGGATCAGGCCGGCAATGGCAGCGGCGACAACCGGGACGAAGGAGGCCGCCAAGGCGCTGTAAAAGGTCAGGCCGATGGGCAGAAACGGCGCCATGACGACAATGACCAAGGCCGATTCGGCCGCCGCCAGACCGTTCAATTTATAGATCATGGCGTTGACGGCGGCCACCAGGGCCATAATGGCATAGATGGTGAAGGCGGTCAGCTCCAGCTCCGCGCGGTTGAAGAGCGGGCTCACAAAAAAAGCACCGATGGCCAGCAGCGCCGTCCAGCGGGACAGCAGCAGGACCCAGAGGTCGATACTGGGCACGCCCCGCTGGAAAACGTCGAGGCGCACCAGATCGGAAATGGCAAAGCCGGCCCATATGGTCAGGGCAACCATGCCGAAGATCACGGCCGGGCGCCGCTGCTCCCGCGCAAAGTTCTGGCGATATTCGGCTTCCAGCGCGGGCGCAAAGCGGAGCCGGGCAAAGCCCGCCGCCAGCTGGCGCGCATAGGGTTGGTCTGCCGCAGGGTGCAAGTAGCCGTGTTCGAGGGCGGTCGTTGCGTTCACACTGTGGGTTCCCGTCGGCTGGCCGAACCAGAATTTATCTAGCGGCGGAGCTTAAGTCGCCGGGAGTTGCAGAGTCGTAAACTAGGCGGTGGCAAACGGCGGCTGGCAGGCATCGACCCAGCGATTGCCACAGAGCGCGGCGAGCCGCTCAACGCTGAGGCGCACCGAGGCATGCGTGTCGCCGCCGGCGGGGATGACGAGGTCGTAAACCTTGAGCGAAGTGTCGAGATAGATGGGCAGCGGGGCGGGCAGACCGAAGGGGCAGACGCCACCGACCGGGTGGCTGGTCAATTGCGCCACCTCCTCGGCGCCCAGCATGCGCGGGCGGCCGCCAAAGGCGGCTTTGGATTTCTGGTTGTCGAGCCTTGCATCGCCGCGGGTCACCAGCAGCAGCACCTGGCTGCCGACCCGGATACACAGCGTCTTGGCGATCTGGCCGGGCTCAACGCCATGCACCAGGGCTGCGGTCTGTACGGTGGCGGTCGAATCCTGGGTGACCTCGACGACCAGGTCCGGCGCCCGGCTGGCCAGGTCGGCTTGAACGGATTGCAGGCTCATGGGGCGGGCTCGTTGAATAGGGTCAGAACAGGCGGGCGAGGCGGTCCTGATAGTCCTCGCGGGTCTTGTAATGCAACGGCGCCTTGAGGGCGCGCCGCATGAAATCGGGATCGATTTCGCGTATCCCGTCGAGTGCCATCATCTCGGCCACGGTAATGCGGTCGCCGGCAAAGAGCTCGTGCCGCACCGGCTCGCCGGCGTGAAAGGCGCCCGGCTTGAGCACCCGGCAATAGGCGCCGGGGCGGCCGGCCTGGTGGAAGCGCTTGAGGAATCTGGGGTCGCCCATGCGCGCGGCAAAGACCATGCAGGGGGTGCGGTGCGAGGTCACTTCGAGCACCACTTCATCGATGATGAAGTGGTCACCAATCGCCACGCTGCGGCC
>CAXBHD010000145.1:0-8178 GCA_963975335.1 uncultured Devosia sp.
CAAGTCGCTCAACGGGGCCATCTGGCTCAATGAAGACCTGCTCTCGGCCTATGACTTCTGGCAATACTGGCGCAATACCGAGGACGCCGATGTCGAGCGCTTCCTCAAGCTCTATACGACGCTCCCCCTCGACGAGATCGCCCGCATCGTCGCCGGCGACATCAACGAGGCCAAGAAGCGCCTGGCCACCGAAGTGACCGGCATGATCCGCGGCATCGAGGCGGCCCAGGAAGCGGCCGAAACCGCGCGGGCCACCTTCGAGACCGGCGCCATCGACCTGTCGCTGCCCACCGCCACGGTGACCCATGCCGAACTGGCTGGTGGCATCGGCATTCTCGCCGCTTTGGTCACGGCCGGTCTGGCCGGCTCCAATGGCGAGGCGCGCCGGCATATCCAGTCCGGTGCCGTGCGGGTCAATGATGCCGTGATCGACGATGACAAGCTGGCCATTGGCGACAATGCCCTGCTCGATGAAGGCGTCATCAAGCTCTCGGTCGGCAAGAAGCGCCACGCGCTGCTCAAGCCGGTCTGATCATCGCTCGCAGTCCGAAACGCCAGAAGGCGCATCCCCCGGGATGCGCCTTTTTGCTGCGCCACCCGCCAGGCCTGTTCGGCCGCCATGATGCAGGCCCCGCTGCACTGTGTCCGAATTCCACCCGATATTGGCCAGACCGCACCTGTTCGCAACAGGCGGTTCCGTGGCCTCTTCCGGCCGTACCCACTCAACCGGAAAGGCTCCATCATGGGACAGCGTATTGATGACTTTTGTGAAGACCTTCGTCTCAAGCTGACGAGCATTGATGATGGCGTAAAATCCATCAGGACCAGCGTGCAACAGCACAATGCCGATGTGGCGCAGCATGTCCGCGACCGCCGCGATGCCGTCGACGCGCGCGTCAAGTCGCACCGCCAGAACATCGCCGATGCCAATCATCGCGTCATGGCCTGGGGCGAAAACAAGAAGCTCGAAACCCAGAGCCAGATCGATGCCTGGAAGCAAAATCGCGAGATCGACAAGCTCGAGCGCCGCGCCCAGTCGGCGGAGGACTATGCAATCGATGTCGCGGCGATCGCCATGGCAGCCGTGGACGAAGCCGAAAGCGCCGCGCTGGACGCCTGGCTGGCCCGTCTCGACGCCGATCTGGCAGCAGGAGGCTGAGTTGCGCAAACCCACTTTCCCCGCCCTGCTTTCCGCAGCGCTTGTCATGGGGGTTGCGGCCACGCTGGCCCCCGCCCCCGCCACGGCACAGGTTGCGGGCTCGACAGTGACCGAGGTCAGCGTGCAGCGCCGATTGGCCTTGGGCTGGAGTGCCAAGCGCCAGGTCATCGGCCGCCAGGTCTATAGCGGCACCGCCGAAGTGCTCGGCACCGTGGAGGATCTCATCGTCTCGCCCGCCGAGGCGGTGTCCTACATCATCGTCAATGCCGGCGGCCCGCTGCAGCGGCACGACGTCGCCGTTGCCGTGTCACTGTTCAGCCTGGTGGGCGACCATCTCACCCTGGCAGACACCACCCGGGACGACCTCAAGGCCGCCCCACCCTTTCACTACAATTGAAGGAGGTCGGAATGGCATCTGACGTTTCCGGTGGCGCGCATGGCGGTCTGTTCGCCGGCCTGGCCCGCAACTGGTGGGCGCTGGCCCTGCGTGGCCTCTGTGGCATAGTCTTCGGGGTGGTGGCGCTGGTCTGGCCGGCATCGACAATGCTGTCGCTGGTCTTTGTGTTTTCGGCCTATGCCCTGGTCGACGGCGTTTTGGCCATCATTGCCAGCGTTCGCGCCATGACGAGCCACGAACGCTGGGGCCTGCTGCTGCTCGAGGGCATTGTCAGCATCCTCGCCGCCGTGGCAGCTTTGGCCTGGCCGGGCCTGACGGTCATCACCTTTGTCGGTCTTATGGCCTTCTGGTCGATTATCACCGGGGCCCTAATGCTCGGATCGGCCTTCCGCCTCGATGCGGCGGCTGGCCGCTGGTGGATGGTGCTGGGCGCGGTGTCCTCGATATTCTTTGGCATTGTCCTGATCTGGGCGCCACTGACCGGCGCCGTCGTGCTGACCTGGTGGCTGGGCGCCTATGCCATCGTCTTCGGCATCGCCCTCATCGTCCTGGGCTTTCAGCTACGCGCGGTAGCCCGCTAAGGCCTGGCCCCTTGAATCCATTGACCTTATCCTGCTTAATGCGGCGGGGCGGCCGCTTTCTGGCTGCCCCGCCGGAGTGCAAGGTCGGTGGACAAAACGCTCAAGCAACCCGGCGTGCTGCTGGGTCCGGATGATCGCGTGCATTCGCCCGCCAAGCTGGCCGCGGTTGTCGATCGCCTGGTCGCCGATGGCGTGCCCGCAGAGGCCGTCCTGGCCGGAACGATACTGACACAGCCGGCTCTCGCCACCCCGCGCACCCGCGTATCGCTGACCGAAATCCTCACCGTCTACCGCAATGCTCTGAACCTCACCGCGGATGAGGACCTTGCCTTCAAGGTCGGAATGGATTTTCACCTGTCGTCCTTCGGCATGTATGGCTTTGCCATGCTATCGAGCACCAATTTCCGCCAGACGGCGCAGTTTGCCACCCGCTATCACCAGCTGGCCGTGCCATTGACCGATGTGACATTCGAGGAACATCACGGCATGGCGGGCTGGATCATTGAGCCGGTGCGCCACCCCTTTATCGACGCCGCGCTCTACCGCTTCATTGTCGAGATGCAAGTCGGCATCCTGACCACGATTCACCGGGACGTCATGGGGGCGGACTTCAGCTTTGATGAGGCCTGGTTCAGCTGGACCATGCCTGAGGCAATCCGAGACGTTACCAGGCAGATCTGCGGGCGGGTCCTGTACGGCCAGCCGGCCAATCGCTTCGTGTTTGCCGCCCGATGGCTGGATGCGCCGCCGGTCCATGGCAATAGGCTCACCTATGCCAGCGTGGTGGAGCTCTGCGACGGACTGTTGCGCGAGATCGGCATGGGTGCCGGCGCGGCCGGACAGGTACGCCAGCTCCTACTCGCCAACCTGATGCGTCCGGTGGACCTCCCCACGGTGGCGGCCGCCCTGGGCCTGGGCGAGCGCACCTTGCGCCGCCGCCTGGCAGAAAGTGGCACCTCGTTTCGCCTCCTGCTGGACGAATTGCGCCGCGACCTGGCCTTGCGGGCCCTGGCAGACGAGTCGCGCACCGTCGAGGAAATCGCCTTTGACCTCGGTTTTAGCGAGGCGGCCAACTTTCGGGCGGCCTTTCGCCGCTGGACCGCCACGGCCCCGCGCTCATTTCGGTCAAATTCCGCACGCGTCCTCCGTGGCGCCCCCAAAGCCTGACCCAGCTGGCGGGAAAGCCGGCCGACAGGCCTGGGCCCGCCGCGCGCCGCTGCCGCAAGCGCGCGGTGAAGCGCCTTACTGCGCCACCGGCGCAGCTTTTGCCCGGAATTCGAACAGCTCGCGGAAAATGCCGGGCGCCAGCACCGAGAGCGGATTGATCTTGAAATCCGGCTTGTCCAGCGAGCCCTGCACGGCAAAGGTCACGCCCAGCAGCCCCTCGCCGTCTCGCCCGCCCAGCAGCGGCCCCAGCAGCGGAATTTTCTGGAAAATGCTGTTGATGCCGAATAGCGGCACATAGGTGCCGGTCAGGTCATATTGCCGGCTGGCCGTATAGATGAAGCCGCGCATCGTGCCGCCCACCGTCGCGCCGGTAACCAGCGCATTATTCACCTCGACCCGGTCGGAGCGCCGCTGGAAATCGACCTCGGCAAGATCGAAATCGAGCCGGTTCTGCCGGGCAATCGCCGTGCGCGAATCGGCGTGATTGCCCAGGATCTCGGCCACTTTGGCCTCATCGACAATGGCGAAGTCGCGCATTACCAGCCGGCCCGTTTCGACATCCTTCGCCCGGTCCGTGCTCATGACCAGATTGCCCGAGCCACCGGCCAGCTGCGAATAGATGCCCAGAAAGCGCAGCACCGTCCCCGCATCATTGAACGCCACCGACACGGTGCGGCCACCCGGCAGCGGATTGGTGGTGACCGAAAGCCCATTGCCGTCGCTGAACTGCCCGGCCACGCTGGCCTCGGCCATATTGCCCTCGTTCAGCCGCAGCGCCAGGTCGAGATTGAAGGCGGTGGTGGCGTAAAAGCCCAGCGCCCGCTCCAGCTTGACGTCCAGGACCAGGGCCTGGTCAATATCGGGGGCCTGGACGCCCCCGGTCCCCTCATCAAGGCTGAACAGGCGCTTGAGCAGCGGCTTGAGGTCGAGCTGGGCGCCGCGCACCCGCACCCGATAGCCGCCATTGATCGGGTCCAGCTCGAGTTGCGCGCTATCCCCATCGCTCAGGGCAATCTGGCTGAAGCCGGCCGAAACCAGCCCGTCACTGGCATGATAGGCCAGCTCGCCCTGTGCCCGCACCGTGCCGAAGGCCAGGGCGATGCCGCTCAGGCGGGTGAGCGCGCCCTCCTGCCGCACGTTGGCGCTGATCGAACCTGCCGTGCCTGGCGCCTTGCTGATCCCCAGATCGGCAATATCGAGCCCGGCATCGGCCAGGTCCACCGCCATATTGAGCGTCCCATCCGCCTGGGGCTGGGCGACGAAGCGAATGCTGCCCGACATATATTCCGAGGCGTCAAAGCCCAGTTTGGCCAGTTCGGCCACGTCGATGGTCGAGGACAGCCGGATTGCCGGATCGGTTGTCGGCGTGCCGGATATCTCCACCTGCGCCGGAACGCCGTCGATGTCGGCCGTGCCGCCCAGCTGGTAGAAATCCTGCGAGGCACTGAAGGCCAGCTGGCCATTGCCGATGCGGCGCTGCTCGACCGGCTTGCTGCTGGCAAAATCGGCCACCGTGCCGTTGAGCACATAGTCAAAGCGCAGCGCGTCCTCGGCACCATCGGGCGGGCGGTGGATGGTTGCGACCAGCCCCGTATCGACCATGCCGGTGAGTGCAGCCACGTCGACGGGCAAGGCATCAGTATCCAGCAGGTCCGGCTGCTGCGCCCGGATCAGCTCGAGCAGCGCGGGAATGGGTCCGCTGATATCGCCGGAAACCTCGATGAGGCGGTCGATCGGATCGCTATTGTCCATCAATACGGCCGGGTTGCTGACCACGATGGTGCCGGCCTCGGTCGCCAGCCGACCGCCGCCGGCCGAAATGGTAATGGTCGTATCATCCACCTTGAGGCGGGTCTCGCCGCCCAGGGCGATCGCGGCCATGCCGGGCGTGGGTTTGACCATGAGCCCGCTGCCCACCACCTCGATCTGGATGGCGCCATCGGGCATGGGCGGTGCATCGTCTTCCAGCGAGCCAACGGGAAACCTCAACGCCATGCGGGCCTGGCTCACCTTGCCCTCGACGACCTGGGCAACAAACCAGTCCCGCCCCTCCGGGGCCATCAGATAGGGCCATAACCGCTTCATGTCGTCGGCGCTGACCCCCTGGCCGGCCAGGGTCAGATCGACGCCCAGTCCGGCCTGCAGCATGTCCATGCGCCCGGCCGCCTCCACCATGGCCTCGCCCTTGCGCACGACCAGCCGGTCTATGCCCAGTGCACCGTAAAGCGGCGCCGACCAGCCGGAAAAGGCCATGCTGTCGAACGGCTGCTCGGGCGCGGCCATATCATTGGGCTGCACCGCGACCTGCCGCGCATTGAGCGAAATGCCCAGCGTCGGCCCATAGGTGGGATCGAGCCCCATGGCGAACACGCCCGACAGGCGCGCCGAACTCTCCCCGATCTGCAGCGCCGCCTCCCGCAGCGCGAACTGCCCGGTCGCGGGGGTCCAGTCGATATCGAGGATCGAGCTGGCAATGGGGAAATAGGCATCCTTGAGGCGCAGATCGAGCCCGGTCAGGTCGACCTTGAAGCGCCCGTCCTGCAGCGCGCCGTCCCCGGCGCCAAAATTGACATCGATCGACAGCGCACCGGCCCCGCGCAGCGCGGCCATGCTGCCGGCATCGTCGATGAAGGGCAGGAAGGCGGCAAAGTCGATATTGGCGACATCGGCCTCGAGGCGCGCATTGCCGGTCGCGTCGAGCGTGCGCGACAGGCTCCCGGCCATGGTGCGGCCGCCCAGCGTCGCGGTGAAGGTGCCATGGGTGTCGCGCAGATCGGCCGACGGGCTGATTTCAAGGTTGATCCTGTCGAACCGGCGATAGAGGCCATAGACCACGTCATTCATGCCCACCGTACCGTCGCGTATCCGCAGTCGCGAAAACCGCCCCTGGGCCGCGTGATCGACCAGTTCGGCAATGCCCTGTTCGCTGGCCTCCAGATTGTAGATCAGCCAATCATTGTCCGACCGCATCCGCACCGGCACGCTCGCGCTGCTGAGATCGATGCCGGAAGCGCCGATATCGACGGCGGGAAAGGCATCGTCGCCTTCGCGCACCCGCACCGTGGGTGCGCCGCCCGCGGGATCCTCGATCAGGTCGAAATCACTCAGGCGGGGCCCGAACAGATCCTGCACGATCTGGATATGCGGCCGCACGATGGTGACCGTCGCACCCGGTTGCCCGAACAGCGCCCGCACCGGAGAAAACCCCAGTTCGAGCGCGTCGATGGCCACCTTGGCCCCGGTCTTGCGGTCGGTCAGCCGCACCGGGGCGAACTGGATGACCGGCCAGACACCGTTCTCGAGCGTCAGCGCCATCGGCCCCAGGCTGAGATCGCTGGTGGGCGGCAGAGTCGACCGGGCAATGGCCTGGGCAGCCTCGCTGCCCATGGGCAGCCGGATCGGGGTCACCAGCAGCACCAGATAGAGCACGACCAGCAGCAGGGCCGGAATCCCCAGAATCCAGACGGCGATCCGGGCGGAATGGCGCAGGGGATGGCGCGGGCGCCGGGCCAGCGCCGCAAGCGCGGGGTCTCGTGGATCTATTGACGCGCTCACTTGCATCCAGAACGAAGCTCTGCCGATATCGTCCGGCGCCCAAGGGAATCAGGCGCAATGCGCCCTAATGCCCGATGATACCGGCTGCATTAGGGCACCGACACCTCAATTTCCAGCCGATCCCGGCCGTTATTCGACACGGAAACCCATGACCCATTTGCAGCCCGGCGCAACGGCGCCAGACTTTGCCCTGCCCCTCGATGACGGCACCCGTTTCCAGCTCAGCGCCCAGCGCGGCCGCGTGGTGGTGCTGTATTTCTACCCGGCCGACAGCACGGCCGGCTGCACCACCGAAAACCAAGAATTTTCCGCCCTCGCCGACCGGTTTTCCGCGCTCGGCGCCATCCTGGTCGGCATTTCCCCTGACAGCCTGGCCCAGCATGAAAAGTTCCGCCGCAAGCATGGGCTGCTCGTGCCCCTGGCCGCCGATCCCGACCATCTTGCCATCTCGGCCTATGACCTCTGGCAGCCCAAAAAGCTCTATGGGCGGGACTTTATGGGGCTGATCCGTACCTCTTTCATCATCGATGCCGATGGCGCCATCGTCGCCATCATTCCGGCCACCCGCATTGCCGGCCATGCGCAAAAAGTGCTTGATGCCCTGCAGGATCATCTGGCAAAACGGGACCCAAAATAGGCTTTGTTAACCGCAACGCTTCATAGTCCGCTTACCATAAGCATGGGGAAGACGGGGTAGTTGCGTGCGTAACCAAGCCAGTTTCGGCCGGACCGACAAGGGGGGCAACCCATCCAGCAAACCGGCACGGCACGGCATTCCCGCGGCGCTGTTCTATGGCATGTTCACCCTGCTGCTGGCCGGCAATGCCCTGCTCGGCACCGCCTTCCTGCTCTCGTCCGACATTGCGCGCCTGCTCAACGGCCAGACCGAACAGGTGATCGAGGCCTATGAGGACCGCATCGCCCAGCTGCGCGTCGAGGTGGACCGGCTGCAGTCGCGCAATTACGCCCAGGCCGGCGATATTAACTTGCAGCTCCAGGACCTGGCCCAGCAGCAGGAAGTGCTGCTCGAGCAGCATCAGCTGGTCCGCTCGCTGGTCGACAAGGCCGACGAACTGGGCATTGAGGCGGCGACCCTCAGCCAGCCCGCTGAGCCCGTCGGCCCGCTGGCCGCACTGGCAACCGGCAGCGGCAATCCAGACATTGACGACACCACCGCCGCGGTCACGCGGATGATGGACGAAACCCAGTTTGCCATGACCTCGATTGCCGCCACCGCCATTGCCCGCACCGACAATATTGTCGACGAACTGGGCGGGCTGGGCATTGCCGTCGACCTGCCCGCTGCCGGGGACGGCATT
>CAXBHD010000146.1:0-8162 GCA_963975335.1 uncultured Devosia sp.
GCCCGCTGCCGCTCGAGCTTGATCGAGATGAAGACCGAAACCGGCAGGCCCACCGCCTTCTGGTCGAGATTGGCGCTATAGCCGGCAATGATCCCCGCCTGCTCCATCTGGCGGATGCGGCGCAGGCAGGGCGAGGCCGACAGCCCCACCAGGTCGGCAATGGCCTGCACGGTCATCCGCCCATCCGCCTGCAGCGCGCCCAATATTTTGCGGTCGATGGCTGTCAGCGCCATTTTAGGGGTTTCCGCCATTTTTGCCGCCATTTCCGCGCATTTCCTGCGCCAGCCCGCCAATATACCCGCAGAATAGACAGGATTCACCGCGCGGCAAGGTGCAATGTCAGACATCTTCGGATGGGGGGACTGCATGGACCGGATCAAGACCATCACCGCGCTGACGCGCAAGGCACTTTGGCTCTCCAACTGGATGGTGCATCACGCCAATCACATCCGGCCCAATGTCGATGGCGTCAAGGTGGGCGGCCACCAGGCCAGCTCCGCCTCCATGGCGGCGATCATGGCGGCGCTCTATTTCGGCGTGCTGCGGCCGCAGGATCGCGTCGCGGTCAAGCCGCATGCCTCGCCGGTCTTTCATGCCATCCAATATCTCTTCGGCAAGCAGAGCCTCGACAAGCTGGAAAATTTCCGCGCCTTTGGCGGCGCCCAATCCTATCCCAGCCGCACCAAGGATACCGATGACGTCGATATTTCCACCGGCTCGGTCGGCCTCGGCGTCGCCTTCACCGCCTTTGCCAGCCTGATCCAGGACTATGTCCGCGCCAAATCCTGGGCTGACACGTCGCGTCCCGAAGGCCGCATGGTCGCCCTGGTCGGCGATGCCGAGCTCGACGAGGGCAATGTCTATGAATGCCTGCTCGAGGGCTGGAAACATGGCCTGCGCAACTGCTGGTGGGTCATCGACTACAATCGCCAGAGCCTCGACGGCGTCGTCCGCGAGGGCCTCTATGACCGGATCGAGGCCATTTTCCGCGCCTTTGACTGGCAGGTGGTCACACTCAAATATGGCGCCCTGCAGCGCGCCGCCTTTGCCGAGCCGGGCGGCGACAGGCTCAAGGCCTGGATCGACGCCGCCCCCAATGCCATCTATTCGGCGCTGATGTTCCGCGGCGGCGCCGCCTGGCGCGAGCGTCTCAATGACGCCATCGGCGACCAGGGCGACGTCAGCGCGCTGCTGGCCCGCCGCAGCGATGCCGAGCTGGCCGAGCTGATGGGCAATCTGGGCGGCCACTGCACGCAAAGCCTGCTCGAACAGTTCGAAGCCGCGGCTGCCAGTGACAGGCCAACCGTCTTCATCGCCTATACCGTCAAGGGCTGGGCCACGCCTTTGGCCGGCCACAAGGACAATCATGCCGGCCAGATGACATCGGCCCAGATGGAGACGCTGCGCCAGTCCATGCATGTCCGCGAGGGCCATGAATGGGACAAGTTCGAAGGCCTCGATGATCCGGCCGCGTTCGAAAAATTCCTCGCCACAGTGCCCTTCAACACCACCGCGTCCCGCCGCCATAGCGCCCCCGCCGTGCCCACTATCGGGCCGCAGTTTGTCGGCACCGGCCCCACCTCGACCCAGACCGCCTTCGGCAAGATCCTCGACGCCATTGCCAAGACCGACAGCGAACTCGCCCGCCGCATCATCACCACCGCGCCCGACGTCACCGTCTCGACCAATCTGGGCAGCTGGGTCAATCGCCGCCACCTCTATGCCCAGCGCGACATGGTCGATGTGTTCCAGGCCGAGGCCATTCCCAGCGCCCAGAAATGGCGCTTCACCCCCGAGGGCCAGCATCTCGAGCTCGGCATTGCCGAAATGAACCTGTTCCTGGCGCTCGGCGCCGCCGGGCTCAGCCATTCCCTCTTCGGCGAGCGCCTGCTGCCCATCGGCACGCTCTACGATCCCTTCATTTCCCGCGGCCTCGATGCGCTCAACTATGCCTGCTACCAGGATGCGCGCTTCCTGCTTATCGGCACGCCTTCGGGCGTCTCGCTGGCCGGCGAGGGCGGCGCGCATCAGTCCATCGCCTCCCCGCTGATCGGCCTGTCCCAGGATGGCCTGGCCAGTTTTGAGCCGGCCTTTGCCGACGAACTGTCGGTGATCATGGACTGGGCCTTCGACTATATGCAGCGCGAAGGCGATGCCCGCCCCGACCTGGCCGACTGGCCGCGCGATGTCACCGGCGGCTCGGTCTATCTGCGGCTCTCCACCCGCAGCATCGAGCAGCCGTCGCGCAGCATGGATAAGCCGCTGGCCGACGGCATCATCCGCGGCGCCTATTGGCTCAAGCCCCCCACGCCGCAATGCGAGGCCGTTATCGCCTATCAGGGCGTTCTGGCCAGCGAGGCCATTGCCGCCGCGGCCGCCATTGGCGGTGACCGCCGCAATGTCGCGATCCTCGCCGTCACCTCGGCCGATCGCCTCAATGCCGGCTGGCATGCCGCCCAGCGGGCGCGGCTGCAGGGCGACCCTGCCGCCACCAGCCATATCGAGACCCTGCTCGCTGCCATCCCCCACCGCGCCGGCCTCGTCACCGCCATCGACGCCCATCCGGCCACTTTGGGCTGGCTCGGCAGCGTGCTCGGCCACCGCACCATCACCTTGGGCGTCGAGCATTTCGGCCAGACCGGCACGGTCAATGACCTCTATGCCCATTTCGGCATCGGCGCCCAGACCATCCAGACCGCTTTGCGCGCCAGCATGGGCCGGCCCCATTGATCGCTTTGGCGCGCCAGCCTGACAGTTCAGGCAGCGTGCCGGCGCAGCATTTGCCCATCTCCTCAGCGCCGCATCCGCGCCGTGCAAAAAATAAGCATCCAATCCACAGCCCCGCTTGCCAAGCGGAAATGGATTTGTCAGACATATGTCATTGGGCAGATTTCGAGGGGAATTCGGGTCTGTCGATCGCGGGCGCGCCGCGCAAGCAATAAGCCGTCGTCCAGGGGACGCGGTGACGAGGGAACGTCGACAATTGGCTCTGCAAGGAGGGAGTCTGCAATGAAGACATTATTGAAATTTGCCGGAATACTGGCGGTCGCGACGGCGATGACGGCACCGATGGCCCTGCCGGTACAGGCCCAGACCACCATTGTCGCGCCGGGCCAGTCCACCTCGGGCACCTATATGGACTATATGAAGACGGTCTATGCCCGCGCCACCTTTGCCGAACTGCTGCAGGTGCCGATCGCCACTTTCGACAAGGAATTCGAACTGACGCCCATGGCGGCCGAGAGCTGGAGCCAGTCCGAAGATGGCCTGACCTGGACCTTCAAGCTGCGTCCCGGCCTGGTCTGGTCCGATGGCGAACCGCTGACCGCCGAGGACTATGTCTTTGCCCTGCAGCGCGCCGCCACTACCGGCTATGACTTTGCCTGGTACTGGGATTTTGCCGGCGGCATCAAGGGCTGGAAGGAAGTCACCGAGGGCACGGCCGACGTCTCGGCCCTGGGCCTCGTTGCCGTCGATGATCTGACGATCGAGGTCACCACCGTCGCCCCCAAGCCCTATCTGCCATCGGTCACCAGCCTCTGGTACCCCGTGCCCAAGCACAAGGTCGACGAGCTCGGCGACGACTGGGCCCTCAATGTCGATACCATCGTCACCTCGGGCCCCTTCGACATCGAGAGCTGGGAAAAATCGAACAATTCGGTCGTCTTCACCAAGTCCGATACCTATACCGGTCCCTGGCAGGCCCAGATCGACCGCCTCGAAGTCGATCCGAGCCTGGGTGCGCCTGAAGTCGGCCTGCCCGCCTTCCTTGCCGGCGATGCCGACTATTCCTTCCTCAATACCGGCCAGGTGCCGGTGGCAACCCAGCGCTTCCCCGACGGCATTCGCAAGAATGCGGTTTTTGCCACCTCCTACATTTCCTACGATCTGGATTCGGCGCCCTTCAACGACGAGAATGTCCGCAAGGCCTTCTACTATGCCGTCGATCGCGCCGAGCTGACCTCGACCGTGCTCAAGGACATCGCCATCCCGGCCGGCTCCATCCTGCCGCCCGGCTATCCTGGCTACAACGAGACCGTCGTGGCCCAGGCCACCTTCGATCCCGAAAAGGCCAAGCAGTTCATGGCCGATGCCGGCTTCGCCAATGGCGAGGGCTTCCCCGAGATCGAGATCTGGTATCGCGAAGAGGGCGGCTATAACGGCGCCATCATCCCGGCCATGGCGCAATACCTGCAGGCCGAGTTCAAGGAAGTTCTGGGCATTACCATGAACATCCGCGTCCTGCCCGGCGCCGAATGGATGGATGGCCTGCGCAACAAGACCAACAATATCTTCATCGCGCCCTATGAATACGACTATCTCGATCCGTCCAATTTCTACGGCATCTTCTACAATGGCGGTCGTCACGGCTATTTCATTCCCGAATATGACGCGCTCGTGGCCCAGGCCGATTCCGAGGCCGATTGGGATACCCGCTATGACCTCTATGCCCAGGCCGAGCAGATCATGATCGATCAGGCGCTGATCGTCCCGCTCGTCCACCCCATCACCATCGCCGTCATCTCCGACGAACTCGGTGGCGATGCCGCTTCGCCCAACGCCCTGGGCTTCACCTCGCTCGATCGTCTTGGCCACTACTTCTTCACTCACCTGACCAAGCAGTAGTCTCGATCGCGCGCCGCGCTCCCTGGTTCCCCAAGGCCAGGGAGCGCTTCACTCCCCTTCAAGGTCAGCCCATGCCCCTCGTCGACATCCAGGACCTTCGGGTCAGCTTCAGCCAGTATGGTGGCCAGGTCGACGCAGTACGGGGCGTCAGCTTCTCGCTCAACCAGGGCGAAAGTCTCGGCATTGTCGGTGAATCCGGTTCCGGCAAATCGGTCAGCTGCAGCGCCCTGCTGCGCCTGCTCCCCGCCAGTGCCCAGGTCAGCGCCACCACCATCATGCTCGACGGCATTGACGTGCTCCGGGCCGGCAAGGAAGACCTCAAGCAACTGCGTGGCCGCTCGGCCGCGATGATCTTTCAGGATCCGATGACCGCCTTCGACCCGGTCTTCACCATCGGCCAGCAGATCGCCGAGACCATCCAGGCGCATCGTCCCGCCAGCAGGCGCGACGCCCTGGCCGAGGCCGAACAGCTCCTTGCCCGCGTCGAGATCAAGAACGCAAAGGACGTTCTCAACTATTACCCGCATCAGCTTTCCGGCGGCATGCTGCAGCGCGCCATGATTGCCATGGCCCTGTCCTGCCGGCCCAAAGTGCTGATCGCCGACGAACCCACCACCGCCCTCGACGTCACCATCCAGGCGCAGATCCTGCACCTGATCAAGAACGTCCAGGCCGAATTCGGCATGGCCCTGATCATGATCACCCACGACCTCGGCGTCATCGCCGAGACCGTCGACCGGGTCCTCGTCATGTATGGCGGCGAGGTCATGGAAGAAGGCCCGGTGCAGCAGATTTTCGACGCGCCGCAGCACGCCTATACCAAAACCCTGCTGGCCAGCCTCGATGCCAGCTTCGCCCCCTCGGGCGCGCTCGATGCCGACGCTGCCCCGGCGCTCGAACTGCGCGGCCTCGCCAAGACCTACCGCATCAACCGCCGCCGCGGCCTCGCCAGCAGCCACACCGATTTCCATGCCGTACGCCCGCTCGATATCGTGCTGCCGCGCAACCGCATTGTCGGGCTTGTCGGTGAGTCAGGCTCGGGCAAGACCACGACGGGCATGATGGCCATGCGCCTGACCGAGCCCAGCGCCGGGCAGATCCTGGTCGATGGCGCCGACATTACCGCCATGGACGCCGCAGCGCTCAAATCCTACCGCCGCCGCATGCAGATCGTCTTTCAGGACAGCTATTCCGCGCTTGACCCGATGATGACCCTGGGCCAGATCATTGCCGAGCCGCTGCATATCCATGGCCTGGGCACGGCGCGCGAACAGACGCAAAAGGCGCTCGACTGGCTCGAACGGGTCGGCCTGCCGCGCAATTTCGGCTCCCGCTACGCCCATGAACTCTCGGGCGGCCAGCGCCAGCGCGTCGCCATTGCCCGGGCGCTGATCCTTGAACCCACCGTGCTGGTCGCCGACGAGCCGACCTCGGCGCTCGACGTCACCGTCAAAGCGCAGATCATCGGCCTGCTCAAGGAACTGCAGGCCGAAATGGGCCTCTCCATCCTCTTCATCAGCCACGATCTCTCCACCGTCAAATCGCTGACCGACAGCGTGGTGGTCATGTATCGCGGCCGCGTGGTCGAGGAGGCGCCGACCGCTGCCATCTTTGCCGAACCCCAGCACCCCTATCCCCGCGCGCTGCTCGATGCGATCCCGGCCGCCAATCCGCGCGACCGCCGCGCGCGCCGCTTCCTCAGCGCCGAGGAACTGGCCGCCGCAACGCCGCGCTATACCGTGATCCAGACCGGCCTGGCCCCCAATGCCACGCCCCAGCTGGTGACCATCGCCCCCAATCACCGCGTCGAAGCCCTGGTGACGACATGAGGACCAGCGCATGATTTCCTTCATCCTCCGCCGCCTCGTCTCGGTCGCCGCCACCTTCATCGTGGTCTCGCTCATCATCTTTTTCATGATGCATGCCATTCCCGGCGGCCCTTTCGACGCCAATGACATGCCCGTCTCGGCCGCCGTGCGCGACCGACTGATGGCCAATCTCGGCCTCGACCAGCCGCTCTATGTCCAGTATTTCCGCTATATGTGGGGCGTGCTGCATTTCGATTTCGGCGTGCCCTATCAGAGCCCGGGCGAAACCGTCACCGGCCTGCTCTCGCGCGCCTGGGTGCCCAGCCTCGTCCTGGGCGGGCTCGGCGTCGTCATCGGCGCCCCGCTCGGCATCCTGCTCGGCATGGCCGCCGCGCTCAACCGCAATACCTGGATCGATTACCTTGCCTCGACCCTGGCCACTTTCGGCCTGACCATTCCGGTCTTTGTCACCTCCATGCTGCTGATCCTGGTCTTTGCCGTCTGGCTGCAATGGCTGCCCGCCAGCGGCTGGGGCAAGCCCGAGCGCTGGATCCTGCCCATCACCGCCTATGCGCTGATCCCGCTGGCCACCTATGCCCGCTATACCCGCTCGGCCATGCTCGACACGCTCAACCGCCCCTTCGTCACCGTGCTGCGCGCCAAGGGTCTCAGCGAGCGCCGCATCATCTTCCAGCATGTGCTGCGCAATTCGGCCATTCCGCTGGTCACGGTGTTTCTGCCCATGTTCATCGGCACCGCCACCGGCTCGATCTTCGTCGAGGCCATGTTCCGCGTGCCGGGCCTGGGCGCCTATTTCGTCTCCTCCATCGAGACGCGCGATTACCCGCTCGAAATGGCCCTGATGCTGATGATCACCTTCATGTATTGCATCGCCTATCTGCTCAGCGACATCGTCTATGCCCTGATCAATCCGCGCATCCGCGTGGGAGGCGGGCAATGACCACCGAGCCCCTCATCGCCCCCGCCGCCTATCGCCACCGCAGCCCGCTCTGGTTTGCCTGGCAGCGCTTTTCCGGCAACAAGGCCGCCATCATTGCCGGCGCCGTGCTGGCCGTGCTGATCCTGATGGCCATCTTCGCCCCCTTGATCACCCCGGCCCCGCCCGAGGCCCAGCTCTTTCTCACCGAGGCGCTGGCCTTTCCCTCCGCCACGCACTGGTTCGGCGTGGATAGCCTGGGCCGCGATTTCTACACCCGCATCGTCTATGGCGCTCGCGTCTCGCTGACCATCGGCTTCACCGCCGCTCTGTTCAGCGTCCTCATCGGCATTCCGCTGGGCGCCCTGGCCGGCTATTTCGGCGGCAAGACCGACTGGTTCATCATGCGCGTCATCGAGCTCTTCTCGGTGGTGCCGCCTTTGCTGGCCGCCATGCTGCTGGGCGCCCTGACCCGCGGCGGCTATTTCACCATCGTGCTGATCGCTGCCCTCTTCGGCTGGGTCCAGGTCTGCCTTCTGGTCCGCGCCCAGATCAAGGCCTTCCGCGACAAGGAATTCGTCCGCGCCGCCCAGGCGCTTGGCGCCTCGCCCTGGTACATCATCCGCCGCCACCTCATCCCCAATTCGATCTCCCCCATCATTGTCGGCTTCGTGCTGGCCATTCCCCTGGCCATGATGCTCGAGGCCAGCCTCAGCTTCCTGGGCATCGGCGTGCCGCCGCCCACCCCCACCTGGGGCCAGATGATCAATGAGGGCATCGATTTCATGTTC
>CAXBHD010000147.1:0-8141 GCA_963975335.1 uncultured Devosia sp.
TGCTGCATGAAGCCCTGCGGCGTCGCCGCCAGCTCGAACGAGACGTCATTGGCAACGAGCTTTGCCGGGTCGAGCCGCAGATAGGGGAAATCCAGCGTCAGATAGGGCACCGGCGTATAGACCACCTTGCCGTCATAGAGCGCCCTTATGCGGATCGGCGTCTGCGCATGATCGGGATTGGTCTTGACGGTGCGCGCCGCCCGCCACGCCGCGGTCTGGGCCAGGCGCCAGGCGGCCATATCGGCCCCCACGAAATTGGGGATCATGCTCCAGGCCGGGCCCACATTGACCCCGCTCTCGGTCAGGCGCTGCCAGATGGCATGGCGGATCACATCCTTGTCCGGGTTGCGCCCGGCCCAGCGGCCCTGTGCGGCGGCGGTCTCAGACAACATGGGGCACGCCCTCCTGCAGGGCCGACAGCGGCGTCACCCAGCCGACTATGCCACCCTGCGCCACCATCATCTCGATGGTCGCCGCCTTGAAGGCAGCGTAATAGCTCTCGGTCGCATCCTCGACCAGCAGGCATTCATAGCCCCGGTCATTGGCCTCGCGCATCGAGGTCTGCACGCAGACCTCGGTGGTCACCCCGGCAAATACCAGATGGGTAATCCCCATGGCCGTCAGGCGCTCATGCAGGCCGGTGGCCCAGAACATGCCCTTGCCCGGCTTGTCGATAACCATCTCGCCCTCGAGCGGCGCCAGGGCATCAACGATCTGGTTGCCCGCCTCTCCCGCCACCAGCAGGCGCCCCATGGCACCCACTTCCCCGATATGCAGGCTTGGATTGCCCCGGGCAATCTTGCTGGGCGGGCAGTCGCTGAGATCGGGGCGATGCGCCTCGCGCGTATGCACGATCGGCCAGCCCTGGGCACGGAACAGCGCCATCAGCCCGGCCACGGTGGGGATGATGGCCTGCAGCCGCGTCACGTCATTGCCCAGGCTGTCGCCAAAGCCACCCGGTTCGATGAAATCGCGCTGCATGTCGATGACTACCAGCGCCGTATGGCCGGGATCGAGCTGATAGGGATAGGGTCGCGCCGCAATCTCGATCATCAGTGCCCCGCCATATGCTGGCCGATAATATTGCGATCGGTATCCTCGAGCCGGGAGACATAGGTAATGGTCCCCCCGCTCATCACCGCGACCCGGTCGGCCAGTTCCAGGATTTCGTCGAGATCCTCGCTCACCAGCAGCACTGCCGCGCCGCGATTGCGCTGCTCCATGATCTGGCCGCGGATATCGGAGACCGAGGCGAAATCGAGCCCGAAGCATGGATTGGCCACGATCAGCACGTCGACATCCCCGCTCAGCTCCCGCGCCAGCACGGCGCGCTGGACATTGCCGCCCGACAGCGTCTCGATCGGCGCATCGGCCGAGGTGGTCTTGATCCGGTATTGTGCGATCAGCTCGTCAGCACGCTGGCGTATCGGTCCGGGCGACATCCACCAGCCAAGGCTGGCCACCGGCGGCTTGTCGAAGGCGCGGAAGGCCAGGTTTTCCGCCACGCTCATGCGCGGCACGGTGGCATTCTTGAGCGGCTCCTCGGGCAGGCCGAACACTTTGAACTTGTCGAACGCCGCCCGGGTTGGGGCAAAGCGCTGGCCGTGGATGCGGATTTCCCCGTCGCTGAGCGGACGCTGCCCGGCCAGCGCCTCGACCAGCGCGCTCTGCCCATTGCCCGAGACGCCGGCAATGCCGACAATCTCGCCGGCATGCACCTTGAGGTTGATGGCCGATATCAGGTCATTGCCTTCGATATCCTCGGCGAACAAACCCGCCAGTTCCAGCACCTCGCGCTGCTCATTGTGCTCGCGCCGCGTGGCGCGCTCGCGCACCTGCGTATCGCCGATCATCATCTGGCTCATCTCGGCCACGCTGGCCGATTGCGCATCGCCGGTGCCGGTGAACTTGCCCCGTCGCAGCACGGTAAAGCCGTCGCAAAACGCCTTCACCTCGCGAAACTTGTGGCTGATCATCAGCACGGTGATTTCCTTGCGGGCCGCCATCTCGCCCAATAGGCCCAGAATTTCGTCGGCTTCGCCCGGCGTCAGCACCGAGGTGGGCTCATCGAGGATCATGAAGCGCTGGTCGAGATAGAGCAGTTTGAGGATTTCGAGCTTCTGCTTCTCGCCCGCCGACAGGCTCGACACCTGCGCATTGAGCGGCACCTTGAACGGCATCTGCTCCATGAAGTCGCCCAGCTGCCGCTTTTCCCTGGCCCAGTCGAAGACGGCCGGCGCATCGGCCCGCGAAATCACCAGATTCTCGGCCGCCGTCAGGCAGGGCACCAGGGTGAAATGCTGATACACCATGCCGATGCCATGCGCCCGCGCATCGCGCGGCGAGCGGATCGACACTTCCTGGCCGTCAAGCAGCACCTGGCCCCTGTCGGGCGCGTAAAAGCCCATGATCGATTTGACCAGCGTCGACTTGCCCGCGCCATTCTCGCCCAGCAGCGCGTGGAACGAGCCTGCCGGCACATTGATCGACACATCGTCGAGCGCCACCAGCGGCCCGAATATCTTGGTCATGCCCAGCGCCTGCAGCGCCGGCGCCCGCCCCTGGGCCAGAATGGGTGCTGCCCGGTTCATGGCCTCTTCCCCGGCAGGGCCGCCAGAAACTGTGCGCTGTCGCTCACCGCGCCGAACACCCCGCCCTGCATCTTGATCATGTCCACGGCGGCCAGGTGGTTTTCTAGCTTGGTGGCGGCGCAGCAGTCTTCCAGCAGCAGGCATTCATAGCCGCGGTCATTGGCGTCGCGCATGGTTGTATGCACGCAGACATCGGTGGTGACACCGGTAAACACCAGGTTACGGATGTTTTTCAGCCGCAGCACCAGCTCGAAATCGGTGGCGATGAACGTGCCCTTGCCCGGCTTGTCGATAATGGCTTCTCCCGGCATGGGCTGCAGCTCGGGAATGATCTCCCAGCCCGGCTCGCCGCGCACCAGGATGCGCCCCATCGGGCCCTGGTCGCCGATGCCCGCGCCGATCCGCTGGCTGCGCCAGCGCTTGTTGGCCGGCAGGTCGCTGAGATCCGGCTTGTGGCCCTCGCGGGTATGGATGATGGGGTAGTTTTTGGCCCGCATGCCGGCCAGCACCGCCTGGATCGGGCCGATCGGCGCCCGGGTCAGGCCGATGTCATAGCCCATCGTGTCCACATAGCCGCCGGGCGCGCAGAAATCGACCTGCATGTCGATCACCACCAGCGCCGTATTATGCGGCCCCCAGTCGCCGTCGAAGGGCCAGGGATAGGGGTCGGCGGCGATGGTTGTCCCGCCTGCGATCATCGCGCCGTTGATGCGTTCGTCATCCAGGCTCATTCGGCGGCCTCCGGCAGGGTTTCTCCGAAACGGCGCACCGGCTTGGCAAAGCCCGATACGGTGCCGTCGGTGACCTTGACCTGGTCTTCCCAGGGCAGCCGGTAGCGGCCATTGATGAGGTCATGCATGTAGGAATAGGGCGCGTCCTGCGCGCCGCCCGCGACGGCGGTAAAGCCGCGATGGCCGAGCTGGTAGATATTGTTCTCCACGCCCCAATTGGCCCGCGCCTCGCGCACCAGATCGGGCCGCACCTCGGCGGTGATAATCTCGTCGACCCTTCCGGTCACGCCCTCGGCAATGATCGAGCCGTCGAAGTTGACGATCATTCCCTCGCCCATGGAGTCGAACGTGCCGTCCGAGCCGCACATGCACACATTGGCGGTCACCATGAGGTTGCAGAACGCATTGGACTGGTTGGTGAAGCGCCAGGCCTGGCGGATCGGCGCCGTATAGCCGGCGGTGCGCAGCATGATCTCGGCGCCCTTATAGGCTGCCTCGCGCGCCATTTCGGGGAACATGCCATCGTGGCAGATGATGAGGCTGAGCTTGCAGCCCTTGGGGCCATCGATCACCGGAATGCCCAGATCGCCCGGCTCCCAGGGTTCCACCGGCACCCAGGGATGCAGCTTGCGGTAATAGAGCTTGAGCTCGCCCTGATCGTCGATGATCAGGCCCGAATTATAGGGATTGCCGCCCGGATTGGCCTCCATGATGGAAAAGCAGCCCCAGATGGCATTGTCGCGGCAGGCCTGCTTGAAGGCCGCCACTTCCGGGCCGTCGAGGCGGCACATGATGGCCGGATTGGTATCCATCGACAGCCCGTGCAGCGCATATTCGGGAAACACCACCAGGTCCATGGTGCCCAGGTTCCGCCGCGCCTTGCCGACCAGCTCGACGATCCGCGCCGTCTGCACGGCCAGGTCCGCCGGCGTCTCGACCAGCGGCAGCTTGAGCTGCACCAGGCCGATGACCACCCCGTTCTCCGATTTGTTCAGCCCGCCCAGTCCAGACATGGAAAACTCCTATTTGGTGATCGACAGCTCGCCCGGCACTTCCCGCGCCGCGCCCTTGCTGCGGGCCGAGGCGATCATGATGAAAAGCGTCAGGATGTAGGGGGCGGCATTGAAGAAGTAATAGCCCTGGGAAATGCCCACCGACTGCAGCGACGGGCCGATCGCGCCGGCGGCTCCGAACAGCAGCGCCGCCCAGATGCAGCGGATCGGGTCCCAGCGGGCAAAGATCACCAGAGCCACCGCCATCAGCCCCTGCCCCGAGCTCAGCCCCTGGTTCCACGAGCCGGGATAATAGAGCGACAGAAAGGCCCCGCCGATGCCGGCAAGGAACCCGCCCGCCGCTGTAGCGAGGAACCGCACCCAGTCCACCGACACGCCCGTGGCGCGGGCCGAGGCGGCGCTGTCGCCGGTCATGCGCACGATCAGGCCCCAGCGCGTATTGGCAAAGGCCCAGCGCATCGCCACGGCCAGGGCAATGCCGACAAAGAACAGCGGATTGACCTGCAGCGCCTGCGCCAAAGCGGCATTGCCCGTCCAGTCGCCCAGCGCAATGGCATCGAGCCGCGGCGCCGTCGGCTGGATGAAGGGCTTGCCGAAAAAGAAGGCCAGGCCCGTGCCGAAGCTCATGATGGCGATGCCCACGGCAATGTCGTTGACCTTGGGCAGCTTGCAGATATAGCCGTGCAGCGCCCCCAGCACGAGGCCTGAGCCGCCCGCCGCCAGCACGCCCAGCCAGGCATTGCCCGACAGGTAGGAGACCGCATAGGCGGTCATGGCGCCCAGCACCAGATTGCCCTCGAGCCCCAGATTGATGCGACCCGATTTCTCGGTGAGGCACTCGCCCAGGCCGACAAACATGAAGGGGGTCGAGACGCGGATGGCCCCGCCCAGCATGGCGATGAGAACGGTGAAGACGGCGCTGTCCATCATGTGCGGTCACCCCCCGTGCCCGGCTGGAAGAATTTGATGCGGCCATAAAGCGTCTCGCTGGTCAGCAGCACGACGAAGATAATCCCCTGCAGCACCAGCACGGTGGCATCGGGCATGCCCATGCGCCGCTGCACCAGCCCGCCGGCCGCCGCAATGGCGCCGAACAGGATCGCCACCGGCACCACGGCCAGCGGATTGTGCCGCGCCAGAAAGGCCACCAGAATGCCGGTAAAGCCATAGCCGGCCACCAGCGAGGCATTGGCCTGGCCATGGATGGCCGCCACTTCGAAAAACCCGGCAAGTCCCGCACAGGCCCCGGCAATGACGCAGCAGGTCACCACCAGAAAGCCCACCGGCAGGCCCTGCGCCATGGCGGCGCGCGGATTGCCGCCCGTCATCCGCGCGGCAAAGCCGAATGTGGTGCGCGACATCAGGATATAGAGCGCGATCGCCAGCACCACGCCGGCGCCCAGGCCCCAATGCACGTCGGTGAAGGGCATCGGCCCCAGCCGATAGGCATCCCCGATCGGCATGGTGCTCGGCTTGTTGGCCGAGGCCGGATCGCGCAGCGCCCCCTCGACGAAGAAGTTCATGATGGCAATGGCAATATAGCTCAGCAGCAGCGAGGAAATGGTCTCGTTGACCCCCCGATAATGCTTGAGCCATCCCGCCAGCCCGATCCAGCAGCCGCCCGCCAGCATGGCGGCAATGGCCATGATCGGCAGGGTGATGCCGGGCGACACCGCACCACTCACCAGCGGAATGGCGATGGCGGCAGCGGCAAAGCCACCCAGCACCAGCGCGCCCTCCCCGCCGATAATGGTCAGCCCGATCCGCGCCGGAACCGCAAAGGCCAGCCCCGTCAGGATCAGCGGCGCGGCGCGCTGCAGCGTATTCTGGATGGAAAAGGCGCTGCCAAAGCCACCCACCCAGACCAGGGTGAAAAAGTCGATGGGCGACTGGCCGATGGCCAGCAGGAACAGCGAGAAGATCAGCGCCGACGCGACCAGCGCCGCAACGGGGATGACAAAGGATTCAGCGAGCTTGAGTGCCCGCACATTGGGGGTGCGGGCCCGCGGCTCAAATCCTGCATTGGCAAGGGTCATCTATCCACTCCGCTGATCGTTTCGTGGTCGCCCTCCACTGGGAAGGGCGACCGGCGGGTCGGCGGCGTGCCGTCAGGTAATCGAGCCGACGACGCCTTCGAGCAGGTAGTTCATGCCGTCGAGCACGGGGTCGTAATTGTCCATGCTCCCCTCGATCACCACATTGCCCATATTGTCCTTGAGCGGACCGACATAGATCGGCTCCTGGTTCTTGAGGCCGGCAATGGCGGCGTCCGCGGCGGCAATGGCCTCGGGCGTGGCACCCGCGCCATAGGCGGTGTTCTGCAGCATGTCATTGTGGTAGCCGCCGGCCACGAAATTGGGCAAGGGCTCGCCCTTGGCCAGCAGCTCGGCATACATCGAATAGATGGTGCTCCACTTGTATTCGGCGCCGGTGATGAAGCCGTTGGGCGCCAGGGGCGCCTGGCTGGCATTGTGGCCGCAGGTCTTGGCGCCGCGTGCCTCGGCGGTTTCCACCACCACTTTGGGGCCATCGACATGGCAGGTGATGACGTCGCAGCCGGCATCGATCAGCGCATTGGTCGCTTCGGCCTCGCGCACCGGCATCGACCATTCGCCGGTAAAGATCACCTGCACCGTGGCATTCGGATTGGTCTTTTTGGCGCCCAGCAGGAAGGAATTGATATTGCTCAGCACCGAGGGGATCGGCTTGGCGGCGACAAAGCCCAGCTTGCCGGTCGGGCTGGAGAGACCCGCCGCCACGCCATCCACATAATGGGCCTGGTTGAGATAGCAGAAATAGGAGCCGGCATTGGCCGGGTCGCCCTCTTTCCACAAAGGCGCCGCATGGCGGAACTGCACATCGGGATACTTCTTGGCCATTTCGACCACGAAGGGGCTGTAATAGCCAAAGGAGGTGGCCAGGATCAGATTGGCGCCATCCAGATTGATCATCGATTCCATGGACTGGCTGACCGCATCGGTCTCGGGGACATTCTCTTCCTCGATCACGGTGACGCCCGGCACGGATTTGAGGATTTCCATGGCCACGGCATGCGCCTGGTTCCAGCCGAAATCATCGCGCGGCCCGACATAGACGGCCCCCAGCACGATCGGTGATTGCGCCCGGGCCAGGCCCATGGGCAGCGCCGACGCGACCAGGCCGGCAGCGCCGGCCTTGAGCAGCGAACGACGGGATAGTGATTGAACAGACATGACGAACTCCCCTGCACCCCAGAGCGCGCCCCTCGCGGGCAGCGCCGCCACTGACAATGCAAGGCACATGCCAAATCTCCCTCGCGCCAAAATCCATTGATGAACAAGACGTTAAGCAGACCACCGGCCGCAGCTGCCGCGGCCAACTGCACACAATATGCACAAGATAAACTACATTGCCTGCAATTTAATCATTCATATGGCCGCTGCATACAATGGCACAGACTGAGCTGCCGGCTGCGTCAGCAAGGCGCCCCATGCGCCAGCGACCGGCGGCAAAAGCCGCCAATTTGCGGCATTTGCACAGGATTGCCTCAAGCTGCGCCGCCGGACGGCCTGCTCACAATTTATGCATTTTCTGCTTCTACGCATAGAAATCGTCCAAAGCCGCCGGCGCTCAAAGTCACCAAGTCCTTGATTTTGCAGGACTTCCAAAATGGCACAGCACTTGCTTCAGATCTGGTGAGTATGAGGCTAGGGTTCCGATGTCGCTGACATGTCTGGTCCGAGAGCTTTCACCATCCGGGAGACATCCGGGCGGATACACGGCGGGACAAAAGCCCGGGAGACCTCGATAGCCAAGGGATTGGCGCG
>CAXBHD010000148.1:0-8109 GCA_963975335.1 uncultured Devosia sp.
GCACTGGAAACAGTGCGGGCTTTCTGCGTTCCAAAAACCCAAACAAGCCCAAACCTAAAAGCCCCACCAGCCAACACCGCGCGCTGCCGGCGGGTTAGGCCCGCCGCAGCTCGATCCAGAAGGTTGCGCCTTGGCCTGCCGGGCTGTCAAAGCCGATCGCGCCGCCCATCTGTTCGACGATTTCCCGCGTGATATGCAGGCCCAGGCCGCTGCCATAGCGGCTGCGGGTCGGCGAGGCATCCGCCTGGGAGAATTTGGCAAAGACATGCGGCGCAAATTCGGCCGAAATCCCCTGGCCATGATCGGTTATCGCCACCCGGAACAGGTCCCCGGCCGCGCTGAGCTCGATCTCGACCCGATCACCCGGCGGCGAGAATTTGGCCGCGTTGGACAGCAGATTGCTCATCACCTGGGCAAACCGGCCGGCATCCACCTCGACCTGCCAGTCGGGCGCGCCGCCGGACATGACCAGCGCCACGCCAAACCGCTCGGCATAGGGCATATTGTCCTCGACGGCCGCAGAAACGAGGTCGCAAAGCCCCAAGCGCACCGGGATAAACCGCATCTTGCCCGAGGCGATCTTTTCGATATCGAGCATGTCATTGACCAGCGCGTTGAGCCGCTCGCTGTTCTTGTTGGCAATATCGATGAGCTTGTTGGCCTGCGGGGGCAGGGCATCGGCCATGGTGCCGGCCAATAGACCCAGAGCCCCGCGGATCGAGGTCACCGGCGTACGCAATTCATGGCTGACGGTGGAAATGAGCTCATTCTTGACGCGCTCCATTTCGCGGCGCTCCGTAACATCCTGCACCTGGGCGATCAGATATTGCGCCTTGCCATCAGGGCCGCGCACCGCCGAAAGGCTGAGCTGCGCCCAGACCACGCGACCGTCCTTGTGCAGGTAGCGCTTTTCGATCGTGCTGGTTTCGGTTTCGCCGGCCAGCAGCTGCTCCACCACCCGGTCGCTCTGCTCGAGATCTTCGGGGTGGGTAATGGCGCGGAAATTGAGCTGCAGCAATTCTTCCTTGCTATAGCCGAGCAGCAGCGTCAGGGCCCGATTGACGCGCAGCCAGCGACCCGGCGGCTCGATAATGGTCATGCCGATCGAGGCATTTTCCATGGCAGCCCGGAACGTGGCTTCGCTGGTTCGCAGCGCCATTTCGGCATTGCGCCGCTCGGTAATGTCTTCCGCAACCCCCAGATAGCCGGTGACCTGGCCACGCGCATCGAGAATGCGCGAGCCATTGAGGCGGACGGGGAAGCGGCTGCCATCCTGGCGGATGAAGGTCCATTCCCCCGACACCGTGCCTTTGCGATCGGGCAGGGCGAAGAACGTCTCAAGGCCGGGTTCGATAGGGACCGGCAAGACCTTGTTGACTTCACTTGTCTGCGCGATGATTTCTTCGCGGTCGTGCCAGAGCAAAGGCGTCTGCTTGCCGATCACCGCATCGGCCGCATAGCCCAGTGCCACCTCGGCCGCGGCATTGAACACGGTAACCACGCCCTGCGGTGTCGTGGCGATGACCATGTAATTGGTGCTCGACAGCACGGCCGCCTGCAGCGCATGGGAGGCCTGCTCGACCTGATTGCGCTGCTTGAGCTCGGTAATATCGGTCACCAGCGCATAAAAGCCGCGAATCCTGCCATCGGCACCGACATCGGGCACGTAATTGGCCCAGGTATGGCCGACCTCCCCAGATGGCTTGACGATAGCGCGTTCAAATGTCTGATCGGTGCCCGCCAAGACGCCTTCGATATAGGGCCGATTGAGCGCGAACAGCGTCTCGCCCAGCACGTCGGGCATGCTGCGCCCGATCAGAGCGTCGGGCGACTGGCCGAACCATTCAAGATAGGCCTGATTGGCAAAGCGGCAGATCATCGCGCTGTCCCAGTAGCCGATCATGCCGGGGACATTATTGGCGAGCAGGCGGTAGCGTTCCTCACTGGTCTCGAGGTCGCGCTGCGCCTTGACCGCGTCGGTGACATCGCGCAGCACGCCGAATATGCCAGTGGCCCGCCCCGCTTCGCCGACCTCGACCAGGCCGGAAACTTCCACAACTCTTTCCGTCCGCACCGTCGTCGCGGCGAGACGCTTCTGGAACCAGAACGGCTCGTGACTGACAATGGCGGCGCCGATAATGCGACGCACCTCATCAAGGTCGTCCGGGTGCCAGCGCGCAATGATTTCATCGAAGCTGGGCCCCCCCGCGCGCGGTTCCAGCCCATG
The DNA here is from genome assembly GCA_963975335.1 of uncultured Devosia sp. Lineage (GTDB taxonomy): Bacteria > Pseudomonadota > Alphaproteobacteria > Rhizobiales > Devosiaceae > Devosia. The sequence continues at coordinate 2,228 of CAXBHD010000148.1, forward strand.
GATCACGTAGATTTCGGGCGACCAGAAGGTTGTCCGCTGCACCAGATCCACATGCCAGTGACCAACCCGCGCCAGCTTTTCAGCCAGGTCGAGATATCTCTGCCGGCGCTCGAGCAGGCTGCGGGCCGCCAGCTGTTCGCGTTCATAAACCCGCCGGGCCTTGGTGGTGGTGAGGGAGAAATAATGCAGCCAGGTGCCGTCCGGCTGGGCCAGTTGCACCCCATTGAGCAGGACGGCATGGCGGGTGCCGTCCGGGCCGGCAATGTCGACTTCGATCTCTTCGACGGCGCCTGCCAGCTGCAAGAGCGGCAGCACCTGCGCTCCAAACAGAAATTGCGAGGTGCGGCTCAGCAGGCTAGCGAACTTGCTGCCCCCCGGGGCTTCCCCAGCCCTCCACCCCACCAGGCGGGCAAAAGCCTGGTTGAACTGGCGTATTTCCCCTTGACGGTCGCAGATCACCATGGCGCAGGGCGCCAGGGCAAAGAAGTCGAACTCGTCCCCGGCGGGCCTGTCGCTGTGGCGGGGCGCTTCGGTCACCGCGCTATCCCTGCGCAGCCAGATAGTCATTGATGGCTGCCGCCACCAGATCGGGTGCGCTGAGATGCGGGCAATGCCCGCCCGCCCGCAGGATCACCAGGTCCGATTGTGGCATGGCGGCATGCATATACTGGCCCACCGATACCGGGGCGATGACGTCGTCATCCGATTGCAGGATCAGCGACGGTGTCGTGACTGCCGCGAGATCGGCCCGGTGATCGGAGAGAAAGGCCACCTGCGCGGCCTGATGGGCAATCACCGGGTCATTGCGGCAAAAGCTTGCCTCCAGCTCGGTCGCCAGTTCGGGTCGATCCGGATTGCCCATGATGATTGGCGCCATATGGGCCGACCATCCCGCATGGTTGATGCGCAAAAACTCCACCATCTCGTCGAGCTCGGTGCGGTCAAATCCGCCCAGATAATCGCCGTCGTTGACATAGCATGGGGACGGCCCCACCAGGATCAGTCGCTCGAACAGATCCGGCCGGCCTTTGGCTGCCAGCAGGGCGATCGTAGTCCCCATGCTATGGGCGATAACGGTCACGGGCCCCAGCGCGAGCATGTCGCAGATCGCAATCAGATCTTCTGCGTGCCCCTCAAGGGTAGCATATTTGGCCTTGTCATAGTCGCGGGGATCCCATTTGCCGGCCCCGGCCTGATCGTAGAGCACCACGGTATGATCCGGCTTGAAATAGGGGGTCAGCAGGCGCCAGATATTCTGGTCGCAGCCATAGCCATGCACGAAGATTAGCGGCTTTGTATCGCCGCCCCGAATGGTGATCCTGTGCCTTTCCATCAGCGACATGCCTTGTCCTTCTCCTCTGTCATCAATGTCTGGCGGCCCAGCATGGGCGATGCCACCACTGGCCGCCCCATGGTGAGCTGCCTTGATAGCATGAAATTGCTGCTGTCTCGAACTGCGGGTCATCGTCTGCGGCCGGGGCAGGGCCGCAGACCGCGCCCGGGCGGCGAGATAGGGGAACAAGCTCATCGAGCCGACCATCCTGCCGCGCTGGACCGGCGCAGAATGCCGTGGCCGCCCCCTCGCCGCCAACGGTCGAGGTCGCATGCGATGCCATGGGCGACCCTGCTTGAACGGGCTTTCGGTTGATGGACATCCCTGGCGTAACCAGCCGCTGGCGCAAGCCCTGCTCGCCAGCATCGCCATTGGCATGGTCTGCCCCATCGCCGTGCAGCGCGCCTGGCCTCCGCCTTGCTTCACGCGCTATCTGTTCTGCGTCGGCAGATAGACCGACACCCGGGCCCCGCCATCACTCATATTGACCGCTTCGACGCGACCGCCATGGGCCACGGCAATGGTGCGAACGACCGAGAGGCCCAGGCCGCTGCCTCCCTTGTCACGGGCGCGCGATTCCTCGGCGCGCCAGAAAGGCTCGAATGCCCGGTCAATGGCGTCAGGGGGGAAGCCGGGTCCATAATCCCGGCAGCTGAGTATCGACATGCCCGCTGCCGTGCTCGTTTTGATGACCAGATCGCCGCCCGGGGCGTAGCGCATGGCATTGTCCATCAGGGCCAGCAATATTTGCCGGATGCGATCGGGATCGGCGCATACCGGGGCGGGGCTCAGTTCTGCCGCGACAGACATGGCCTTGGCATCCAATTCCTGCGCGTAGAGCGCGACCACTTCCCGTGCCATGACGGCGAGGTCCATGGGGGTGACGCTGAGCTCCAGCGCCCCCGCATTGAACAGTCCAAGGGTGCGCAGATCCTCGACAATGCGGGTCAGGCCGTCCACCTGCGCCAATAGCAGCGTGATCACCTCGGGCGTCAGGGTGAACACCCCGTCGGAGACGCCTTGCAGACGACCCTTGAGAATGGTGAGCGGCGTGCGCAGTTCATGCGCCACCGCGGAGTTGGAGTAGCGCAGCTCCGCCTCGGCGCGCTCCAGTCGCTCCGCCAGCAGATTGAAGTCCTCAACCAGCCGCGCCGATTCCCCGAAGCCGCGAATGCTCGGATTGGCGCGGGCTCGGAGATCACCGGAGGCAATGGCCCGGATAGCCCTGGCAACTTCGAGCAGAGGCACGACGATGCGCTGGGACAACCACCAACCGCCCGCGACGGCGGGCGGGATTCCCACAACCAGGGTCAGCAGCAAATATCCCCAGTCCACCCAGGTCCAGAATGCATTGCCTTCGGGCACGCTTGGCCAGATGCTGACCGCCAGGTCGTAATAGGCGGGAAAGCCAAAATAGGCGATCAAGGCGATGGCGGTAGCGAGAGCCACGGCGACCAGGACAATCTGCAGCGCCGTACTGACCTGCCTAGCCATGCGGCACGTCCAGGCGGTAGCCCACGCCGCGCACACCAGCAAGCAGATCCGGCAATCCAGCCGTGGCGAGCTTGCGGCGCAGATTGCGCATGTGGCTGTCGACCGTTCGATCCATCGCCTCGCCCTCGGGCAGGCAGGCGTCGATCAATTCGCCCCTCTCGAACACGCGATTGGGTGAGCGTATCATATGCGCCAGGAGACGAAACTCGGTCAGGGTGACGGCAAGCGGCGCGCCATCGACCAGCACCGTATGGGCTTCGGTATCGATACTGAGCCGTCCAGCTCTGAGGACCGTACTGTGCCGCCCACCCTGTGTTCGCCGCAGAACCGCGCGGGCCCGCGCGACGATCTCAAGGGGATTGAAGGGTTTGACGACATAATCGTCGGCGCCCAGGCGCAGCGCCTGGAGCTTGTCGAGATCTTCGGCAAGCGCGGTGAGCATGATCACCGGCGTATCGTCGGCGCGGCGGATCGCTGCCAAGGTCTCGTAGCCGTCCATCTTGGGCATCTTCACGTCGAGCACCACCAGATCGGGCTTGAGCCGCTGGTGATGGGCAAGGCCGGTCAGTGGATCGGTAGCCGCGATGGTGCGAAAGCCGTCCCGTTCAAAATAGGCCTGCAGGATACGCACGATTTCGATGTCGTCTTCGATGATGAGGATGAGCTGGTTGGTCATGCGCAATGCTGCTTTTTTGACAAGGTCATCAGACTTGGCTTGGACAGGTCAATGGAATTCATCCGACAGCCGCCAAATGGCTGTACTGGCCACCGGCAGCCAGCAGCCCGGCATGGGTGCCGATCTCGACAATGGCTCCCTGATCAAGAACAACGATCTGGTCGGCCTCACGAATGGTCGACAGGCGATGCGCGATGGAAATGACCGTCCTGGACCTGGCACTCTGCAGGGCCCCGGCCAGGGCCTGTTCCGTCTCGGGATCGAGCGCGCTGGTGGCCTCATCGAGCAGCAATATTTTGGGGTCGCGCAGGATGGTGCGGGCCAGCGACAGGCGCTGGCGTTCGCCGCCGGAAAACTGATAGCCGCGTTCGCCGACGGTTGTGCCCATGCCTTGCGGCAAGGCTGCAACCGTTGCGGCCAGCTGGGCCAGGTCGAGAGCGTCAGCAAGTTCGGCGTTGCTTGCCTCGGGCTTGGCAAAGCGCAGGTTATCTTCGATGCTGGCATTGAGCAGGAAGGGATCCTGCGTCACCACGCCCAGCACGCGCGACAATGTGTCGAAACTGAAGTCCCGGATATCGACGCCATCCAGGGTGATGCGTCCCTTGTCTGGATCGTAAAGCCGGGCCAGAAGATAGCCCAGTGTGCTCTTGCCCGAGCCAGTGGTGCCGACAATGGCGGTGTGACTGCCGGCCGGGATGGCCAGATTGATATCGCGCAGCGTCGGGCGGTCGGCCTGCCGATAGGAGAAGCAGACGCCCTCGAAGGCGACATCGCCACGGAAGGCCGTCAGGTCGATGGCAACCGGTCTGGCCGGTTCGATCACGGCCGGCGGGGTGTCGAGATAGCCAAAGACACGCGTCAGCAGCGCGCGCGCCTTGGACAGTTCGATCCGCGCTTCAAAGATTTCGAGCATCGGCCAGAGCAATTGTTCCTGCAGGGCTATCAGCGCCACCAGCGTGCCGATGGAAACGCCCAGTCCCTGCGCCAGCATCAGACCGCCCATGAAGAATGTCACCGCCGGCAGGATATCGAGCGCGCACATGATGATGGCGATTTCCCACTGGCCCGCCGTATGCGAGCGCAGTTCCAGCCTGGCCACGTCGGCCGAGGTCTCGCGGAACAGCTGTACCAGGTGTCTGGCCCGTCCCATGGTCCGGGACAGCACGAAGCCCCCGGCTGACAGGGATTCGGTGACCGTGGCCGACATGTCGGCAATGCGACTCTGCTGTTCGAAGGTGATGCGCTCGCGCAGGCCGGCGACGCGGCTGTTGAGCCAGACCAGTGCCGGCAGGAAGACAAGTGAAGCCAAGGCCAGCCGCCAGTCGAGCAGGATCATGGCAGTGATGGTGGTGAGGACGATGCTCACGTCACGCGCGAAGTCTGACGCCGTACTGGTAAAGAGCGCCTGCAGGCCGGCAATGTCGCTCGACATGCGCGACTGCACCTCGCCCGTGCGGGCGCTGGAGAAGAATGCCAGCGATAGCGATTGCAGGTGCTGATACAGCGCGACCCGCAATTCATGCATGATCTGCTGGCCGATATGGGTGGAAACATAGGCCTGGAGCACGCTGGCAACGGCCGCCAGCACGGCAATGCCCAGCAGCCCGCCACAGAGCAGCGACAGCAGGTAGGTATTGCCGGCAGGCAGAGCGTCATCGATGATGGCGCGCACCAGAAACGGCGCGACGGCACCGGCCGCGCCTGCCAGGATGATCAGCCCCAGAACGCCCAGCAGGGCCCAGCGATGCGGCCGGAACAGGGCCAGCACGCGCCGCAGGGGCACATGCTGGCTGGCGGTTTCTTCATAGTCGTCGGCGGGTCTATTCATGGTCGCTTCCGCTTGTCGCCGGCGTGGTCGCCATGGCCGGGGCACTCTTCTTGCGGTCAAAGATGGACATGACGACAAAGTAGAAGACGGGCACGAAGATCAGGGCAAAGAGGGTCGCGGCAATGACGCCGCCAAGCACGCCCGTGCCCAGCGCCTTCTGCGTTTCCGCACTGGCGCCATGGGCATGGACAAGTGGCATCACGCCCAGAGCGAATGCCAGCGATGTCATCACGATGGGGCGGATGCGCAGCCGTCCGGCCTCGATAATGGCATCGCGCAGCGCCCAGCCCTCATGCAGTTTGGCCTTGGCGAACTCGATGATCAGGATGGCATTCTTGGCCGACAGGCCGATCACGGTGATCAGCCCCACCTTGAAGAACACGTCATTGGACTGCCCGCCGATCTGCACCGCCGCCACGGAGCCGATAATGCCCAGCGGCACCATCATCATCACCGCCAGCGGCACTGTCCAGCTTTCATAGAGCGCGGCCAGCACCAGGAAGGCCACCAGCATGGAAATGGCGATCAGCATGGGCATCTGCGCGCCGGAC
>CAXBHD010000149.1:0-8009 GCA_963975335.1 uncultured Devosia sp.
AAGATCGAGGTCATCCAGAAAGGCGGCCGCTTCGGCTGACGCCGGAAAGCAAAACCCCGGATCGCTCCGGGGTTTTGCTTTTCTCTACTTGGATTTGAGCGGCAGGCCCAGGGCGATCAGTTCCTGGCGCAGCTGCACCGGGTCCTTGAAGTGGATGCCATGCATGCCGAATTTGCGGGCCGAAATGATATTGGGCTCGCTGTCGTCGATGAAGACGCAGTTTTCTCCGGCAATGCCATAGCGTTCGCTGAATACCCGATAGAGCCGGGGATCGGGCTTGACCAGGCCTTCGAGCCCCGAGACGATCACCCCGTCGAATTTTTCGAGGAAGGGCCATTCGCCCAGGCAGCTGACCCACTTCTCCCAGGAGAAATTGGTGATGGCAAAGGTGGGGATTTCCTGCTCGATCAGCTCGTCATGGATATCGATCGTGCCCTGGATGAAGCCGCCCAGCGTCTCCTTCCAGCGCAGGTCATAGGCCTGGATCTCCCGCCAATATTTGGGAAAGCGGGTGATCAGCTTGGCCACGCCTTCCGAATAGATCTCGCCGGCGTCAAATTCGAGATTCCAGTCCAGCGTGCAGATATTCTGCTGGAACCACAGCGCGTCCTCTTCGGTCTCGAAGAGCTTGCGGAACAGATACATCGGGTTCCAGTCGACGAAAACGCCGCCAAGGTCGAATACGGGAACGAGCGTATCGGTCATGCTGAACTGCCGGATAAGAGGGATCTTGCTCGGCTTGTGCCACGCGGCCTGGGGCGGTGCAAGTCTAGGGGGTAAGCTTTATCTGCTCGCGAAAGCGCGGCATGAAGAAGTTTTCCCGCTTGAGGTTGACCGGCTTGTCAAAGACAAGGCCGAAAAGGGGTGAATAGGTCAGCGCGCTCTCGGTAACGATGACATATTCGCCCTTGGCGATGGCCACGACGTCGACTGGCAGGGGAAAAACGGCGCCTTTGGCATAAGTGCCGGTATTCTGGCGGAGGTGCCCCACATAGCGCTGCGACCAATCCACGGTAGCCTTGCCGGCACTGTCGACATGCACCTGTGTCACCAGCTGCACGAGCTCGTCGGACGAGTAGGGGGTCATGATGCCCGCAGCGATTTTGACGTAATTGTCCAGTGTATTGTAGGTGATCACCCCATTGGAGCGCGCCACCAGATCGCCCACCGAACCCGAAACCGTCTGCACCTTGCGGTCCATGGAAATCATGGTGCTGCCCTCGGCCATGCCGATATAGAGCAGCAGCATGATGGGCAGGATCAGGGCGAACTCCACCGCGGCGATCCCGCTTTCGCTGCCCTTGAAGGCCCGGACCCGGCGCAGCCATGTCGCGCATGTGCTCATCACGTGAAAGGCTCGTTGCGAAACACCGCAGAGGTGGCCAGGAGGCGTTTCTGTTCGGGTAGATTGGCCATGTCGCCGAACGACAAAATGATGGGCCATTTGTAATAGGCCTGTACCACCACGATACTGGACCCCTGACCGGGGGCGTAGGTTTCGGATCGGGTCCACTCGCAGTCGGACTGGCAGTTCCAGTCCACCGGCGCGGAAATATCAACGGCACTGAAGTCGGTGATGGTGTCGACCTCTATATGCAATCCGCTGCAGTCTCCAAACATGCCGTAAAGCCGACCGCAGACCCGCGCCTTGAAATCGGCCGCGCTCACGACAACGCCCTTGGTCTGGCCCGTCCGGATCGAGCGGCTGGCATCCTGCACCGCGCTTTCGAGAATCTGACCGGACAGGAACACCACCGAGGTTTCCAGAATGGCGCCGATAATGGCAAAGAAGGGGATGGCCAGCATGCCGAACTCGACGGCCGTCGCGCCGCGCTGATCGCGCAGAAAACGCCTGCGCCGTCGCGGCAGCAGCGCCCGTCCGATCCGTGATCCCAAGCCAGTGGCCATCAATTGCGCCTTGTTGCGTTGGGGCGAGGCTAACCTGTCCTGGCTAATTGATGGTTAGGACCGGTCACGGTCGACCGGCCAAGTGTTGGTGCGGTTAACGTTGCGTTACCTTCGCGGGCACTAGTTGCCCATCGAGCCGACAATGCTGGACGAGGCGACGGCCGCGCCGGAAAAGGCCGGGTCATCACCCATCATGACGATGTTCTGGCAGACCGGGGCACAGGCAAGGCTGGTGCGGGCCTGGCCCTGATAGACCGTGGTCACGCCGGCCTGCATCTGCACGACCTCGATAATGGTATCGGCAATCGGATTGCCGGCGCTGTCCAGCACGATCAGATTGGTCTGGCCGAAGCTCTTGCCGGTCAGGATCAGGGTCTTGGGATCCTGGATGGTGACGTCGGCAATGCCCGGATTGCCCACGATGACGGTCGCCGCCGAGGCATTGATGCGCAGGATCCGGGCCATGTTCACGCTGACATTGATCGGGGCGCCGTCCTGGGCATGAACGGGGTGCATGCCCAGGCTGGATCCTAGCGTCAGGCAGAGCGCGAACAGGGCGGCAATAGGGGGGCGCATGGCGGTTCCGGCGGTACTGATACTCAATGGCGCCAGTTTCCGCCCGAATGGTGAAGAATTGGCAAACGGTTCCGGGACCCATCCTGTTGCAGAAGGTCAGTACTGTGGTAAAGCCGCGGTTGCCTTCGCGTTCTTTCAGTCCTTTATTGCGGTCTATTTATAAAAACACAGCAAAAAGGCTCCGGTTTTATCTATTTTACACAGATTAAGTCGTTAACTAATGGGTAACCATAGTAAGCGTGGCAGTCAATACATGCATTTGAGGGCTTTGGAGTAATGGCTTTTTAAGGGGTCTGGCTTAGTCATTGGGGATGTTCGATGAATCACGTGTCGAACGATGGCGTCTCTAGACGTATAAATGGAGTTTGGAAATGAACCTCTTCGCACGCTTTGCGCAGGACGAGTCCGGCGCGACCGCAATTGAATATGGCCTTATCGCCGCACTGATCTCTGTCGGCATCATCGTTGCCGCCTCCACCCTGGGCACCAATCTCGGCGCAACCTTCAACGAAGTCTCCGCCAAGCTTGTCCAGGCCCCGGCTGCTGCGCCTGCGAACTAATCGCCCAAGCGCAACATGAATAGCAACAAGGGAGGCGGTAACGCCTCCCTTGTTTCGTTTGAGCTTTGTTAACCCCGATTGGGCAGTTTGGGCGCGTCAGGCGCCCGGCCTGACAAGGGAGTCGGGTCATGTTGTCGACCATTGCATTGCTGCTGTTTCCGGCCGGCATGGCCCTGGCAGCGGCCTCGGACCTGCTGACCATGAAGATCTCCAACCGGTTGGTCCTGCTGCTGGTGGCCGCGTTTTTTGGCCTTGCCCTGGCGCTGCAATTGCCCCTTGAAATGCTGGCCCTGCATATGGCCTGCGCCCTGGTGGTGCTGGCCGCGGGTATCACCTTCTTTGCCCTGGGCTGGATGGGGGGCGGGGACGCCAAACTGGCCGCCGCCACCGCGCTCTGGCTGGGATTTGGTTTGACCCTGCCCTATCTGCTCTATGCAGCAGTGCTCGGCGGTGCGTTGACCCTGGCCATTCTGGGGCTGCGCCGGCTGCCACTCATGCCAATCTTGGCCCGCCATGATTGGCTCGAGCGCCTGCATAATCCCAAATCGGGCGTGCCCTATGGCATTGCTTTGGCCATTGCCGGGCTAATGACCTATTCCGGCTCCACTATTTTCCAGCGCCTGGCAGCCTGAATACAGGCTCGGCAAGTGTAGATATTGCCCCAATGGACGTTTTACAGCAGGCCTCAAGCAAATGTCGGCCACTGAACGCCCGTTTTTGACAGGTTGTTAACCCTTTCTGCAAAGCTCCGATTAACCAAACTTTGACCCTTTGGGTGCAAGGTTCAGCCGGTCGAGTTGGGCGCCCGCGCCCTGAGTACAACCGGAGTGAGTCATGAAGCCGGCGCGTATCATCTTGTTGCTTGTGGCCCTGGTCGCTGGCGGGCTGGCGGCTTTCCTGGTGACCCGAGGCGGCAATCCGACACCGCAGACCCAGACCGTTACAGAAGTGGTTCCTGAGGCCAAGACGCAGATCCTGGTCGCCCGGGCACCTATCGGCACGGGCGAGCGGCTCAGTCAGGAGACGCTCGAATGGCAGGAATGGCCGCAGGGCGCGTTGCGCGCCGATTATGTGACCATCGATGCCATGCCCGACGCTGCCGCCGAACTGACCGGCGCCGTGGCGCGTTTCGAATTTTTCGCCGGCGAGCCCATCCGCCAGGCCAAGCTGGTCAGTGCCGAGCAGGGCTATCTGTCAGCGGTGCTGGCCCCCGGCAAGCGCGGTGTCTCGGTCGGCGTGAGCGCGGTATCGAGCGCGGGCGGCTTCATCGTACCCAATGATCATGTCGATGTCGTGCTGACCACACAGAGCGACGTGGGCGATCGCTCCGACGTTATCCTGGCCAATGTGCGGATTCTGGCCATCGGCAAACGCCTTGGCGAAGTCGGCGCCAGCGGCGGACAAACCGCCGAAAGCACCGCCGCCGGCGGCGCGCCGCAGGCCGTTACCTTTGATGACGCCACCATTGCCACGCTGGAGCTTGATCCCGGCCAGGCCGAAACGCTGATCAACGCATCGACCAAGGGCCAGCTGACACTGACCCTGCGCTCGGTGGCCGACTTTACCGAGGACGTCTCGGCGCAGCGACCGGGCAATAACCAGGCCATTCGCGTCTTCCGCTTCGGCCGGGAGCAGAGCGTGCTGGCCGGCAATGCCGGTCAGGTGCAACTGGTCGACGCGGCCGGGCAGGGCGCCGGAACGCAGACCTTGCCGATGGTGCAGTAGGTGGAGAACAATATGACGACCTTCATGCACGCTGTGCGCCGCCACGCCGCCCATGGCCTCATCGCCCCCGCCATGGCGGGGATGCTGCTGGCAGCCGCCTGTGGCGCCGCCCCCGCCCTTGCCGGGGAAACCCATGTGGTTGTCGCGGCCGCGGCCTATGGCGCCACGCGCAATGTCGAGGTGCAGCTCAACAAGACCGTGCTGGTCGATCTGCCGGCCGGCGCTGCCGAAGTCATCGTCTCCCAGCCCAATGTGGCGGCCGCCATCATGCGGACCCGCACCCGGGCGATCGTGCAGGGCGTCACCGGCGGCGACACCAATATCTTCTTTCTGGACGATATGGGGCGCACCATTGCCGTGCTGGACGTCAAGGTGATCGAGGAGCCCTCGCAGGTCGGCAATGCCCTGCAGACGGCACTGGCCCGCATCATTCCAGGCTCCAATATCCGCGTCGAATCCGTCACGCTGCAAGATGACGTCAATCGCGTCGTCCTGACCGGCAATGTGCTGTCGGGCGAAGACCGCTCCCGCGCCACCGAGGTGGCCGTGCAGTTTGCCGGCGGTGCCGATAACGTCGCCAATATCCTCGATGTTTCGGGCGCCCAGCAGGTCATGCTGCAGGTCACCGTCTCGGAAGTAAAGCGCACCATCGCCAAACAGCTCGGCATCAATCTGGGCGCGGCCTTCAATGTCGGCACCACCAATCTGCTGCAGTTCGCCAATGGCCTGCTGACCGATGCCTTTCCGCTCGATGGCGTCAACGCCGGTTTCAGCAGCGGCGGCAATTCCGTGACGGCCGCCATTCGTGCCCTTGAAGGCCGCGGCGCCCTGCGCGTGCTGGCCCAGCCGACCCTGACCGCCATTTCGGGTGAGGCGGCCACCTTCCTGGCGGGTGGCGAAATGCCCTATTACACCTATGAAGAGGCCGACAACGGCACGCGCACCCGCACCGTTCTGTTCAAGCCCTATGGCGTCGAGCTTGGCTTTACCCCCGTGGTCAAGTCCAACGGCACTATCAGCCTCAAGGTCGAGACCTCGGTCTCCGAACCCCAGGCAAACGGCTCGATCACCAAGCGGCAAGCCAATACCTCGGTGGAACTGCCCAGCGGCACGACATTGTCGATCGGTGGGCTGCTGGAGGAAAAGGCCAGCCAGCAGATCAACCAGTTCCCCTGGCTCGGCGACATTCCGATCCTGGGCGTGCTGTTCCGGTCGCGCGATTTCCAGACCGAGCAGACCGAACTGGTCATCCTGGTCACCCCCTATCTGGTGGCACCCAGCCCGGCCAATGCCATCCCGGTGCCGACCGACAAGTCGACAATGGCCACGGATGCGGAGTCGATTTTTCTCGGGCGCCTGGAAAACATCTACGGCGTCGGCCAGACCGGGGAGATGCGCGGCAGCATTTCCGGTTCGGTCGGCTTTGTTCTCGACTAACGCCGGGCGCGTGATGAGCCGAACGGCTCATCGGGTGCGGGGCGCGAACAGATTAAGACGAGTCGGCACGCGGGCAATGCCTGCGGGCCAATGGCATTGGGGGGCGGCGTATCGGCCCCGGTCAAGGAGAGTAGGTTTATGAGTTTTCTCACCCCCGATACCAGAAAGGGCGACGAGCCCGCGGCCGATATTGCCACGGGCGCGCGACTGATCCCCCGCATCACCATCCAGGCCTTTTGTGAGCACTCCCAGACCGCCCAGCTGGTGGAGAGTGCCATCCATGACCGCCGCATGTCCAAGGTGGCGCTGACCACCCATAATGGCGGTATCGACGGGGCCGTCGAGACCTATAAATCCAATCCGACTCCCAATCTCATCATCGTCGAGACGACACTGGCGCCCGAGCTGATTCCCGCCGCGCTCGAAAAGCTCGCCGAAGTCTGCGATGCCTCGACCCGGGTCGTGGTGCTCGGCCATGTCAATGACGTGCTGCTCTATCGCGAGCTGGTGCGCTCGGGCATCTCGGAATATATCGTGCTGCCGGCAACGGCCAGCCAGATCGTCTCGGCCATTACCGAGCTGTTTGCCTCCGACAATGCCGCGCCCATCGGCCGCACCATTGGCTTTGTCTCGGCCAAGGGCGGCGCCGGCGGCTCCACCGTTGCCCATAATGTCACCTGGGCCATCGCCACCGCATTGCGCCAGGACTGCCTGGTGGTTGACATGGACCTGCCTTTTGGCACGGCGGGCCTCAACTTCAACCAGGACCCGCCGCATGGCCTGGCCGATGCCGTCACCGCCAGCCAGAAGGTCGACCAGACCATGCTGGACCGGCTGATGAGCAAGGCCGCCAATCACATCAACCTGCTGACCGCGCCGGTGACGCTGGACCATACTTTCGACTTCGAGGAGCGCCAGTTCGAGCAGATCCTCGACATGTGCCAGAACACCATGCCCGTGGTGGTGCTGGATATTCCGCATGCCTGGAACGCCTGGATACGCCACACGCTGGCAACCATCGATGAAGTGGTGATCGTCGCCGAACCCGACCTGGCCAATCTGCGCAATGCCAAGAACCTTGCCGATACTATCAAGGCCCTGCGCCCCACCGAGGCGCCACCCTCGCTGGTGCTCAACAAGGTTGGCCTGCCGCGTCGCCCCGAGATCAATCCTGGCGAATTTGCCGGATCGGTGGAATGCGAATTGATCGGCCAGCTGGGCTTTGATGCGGCCCTGTTCGGCACCGCTGCCAACAATGGCCAGATGATTGCCGAGGTCGCCGCCAATCACAAGATCAACGACGTCTATCGTGCCATCGGCATGCGGGTGACCGGTCGCCAGGCCGCCCATGCCGGAGGCAAGCCGGCGGGTCTGATCAAGCTCCCCTCGTTCCTCAAGAAGCGGGCCTGACCGCCGGTGCGGCAGCCTGAAATGGTAGGATGACTATGTTTGGCAAGCGCACCAGTTTTGGCGGCAATACGCCCGGCGTCGGCGAGATCGCGCGCCCGGTGCAAAGCCCGCCGCCCCGCGTCGAGGCCCCGCCGCTGGCACGGCGCGGCAGCGATACCGATGGCATGGCCTCCCGCATCCGCAGCAGCGAAGAGGTGGTCGACGTCCGTGCCCCGGCGGACGCGCAGCGCGACAAGGAATATTTCCACACCAAGTCGGCGATTTTCAATGCGCTGATCGACTCCATCGACCTCAGCCAGCTCGCCACCATGGAGCAGGTGGCGGCGCGCGAGGAAATCCGCGACATCGTCGCCGAAATCATCGCGCTCAAATCCATCATCATGTCGATTTCCG
>CAXBHD010000150.1:0-7926 GCA_963975335.1 uncultured Devosia sp.
GCCGGCATTTTCATCGGCATGATGCAGGAAGGGCTCTCCATCCAGGAGGCCGGCAATGTCTATACCCTGCTCACCATTGGCGACGGCCTGGTCTCCCAGATTCCGGCGCTGATCGTCTCGACCGCCGCCGGTATCCTCGTTTCCAAATCCGGCGTCACCGGCTCTGCCGACAAGGCGCTGTCGGCCCAGTTCACCGGCTATCCGCGCGCCTTGGGCATGTCGTCGGCCGTCATGGCCCTGCTGGCCCTGTTGCCCGGCATGCCGATCATCCCCTTTCTGACCATTGCCGGCTTTACCGGCTACGTCGCCTGGCGCTCGGCTCGCAGCAAGGACGAACGCCTGGCCGACGATGCCCTGTCGGCCGTGGCCAAGGCAGGTCCTCAGGCTGGCGGCCCTGCAGCGCAAAGCCAGGAACAGCCCATCACCGACAGCCTCAAGATCGACGAGCTCAAGCTCGAGCTCGGCTATGGCCTGCTCAGCCTGGTCAAGGAAGACGAGAACGGGTCCGATCGGCTCACCGAGCAGATCAAGGCGCTGCGCCGCCAGCTGGCGACCGAATTGGGCTTTGTCATGCCGCCGGTTCGCATTCTCGACAACATGCAGCTCGAGCCCAATGTCTACAAGGTCCGCATCAAGGAAGTCGAAGCCGGCACTGGCGAAATCTACGCCAATCAGCTCATGGTCATGGACCCCTATGGCAATCAGATCGATCTGCCCGGCCATCACACCACCGAGCCCACTTTCGGCCTGCCCGCCACCTGGATCGAGCCGGCTCTGCGCGACGAGGCCGAACTGCGCGGTCTCTCGATCATCGATCCCTCGACCGTTATCTCCACGCACCTCACCGAGGTGCTCAAGGCCAATGTCGCGGACCTGCTCAGCTACGCCAATGTGCAGTCCCTGCTCTCGGGCCTGCCCAAGGAGCAGCAGAAGCTGGTCGAGGATATCGTGCCCGGCCTCATCACCGTTTCGGGCGTCCAGCGCGTGCTGCAGACCCTGCTCAACGAACGCATTTCGATCCGCGATCTCTCGACCATCCTCGAGGGCATTGCCGAAATCGCCGGCAATGGCCGCTCGGTCCAGACCATTGCCGAGCACGTTCGCAGCCGCCTGGCCCGCCAGCTCTGCGCCGCCAATCTGGGTCCCGATGGCAATCTGCCCCTGCTGACCCTGGGCCCGCAATGGGAGCGCGACTTTGCCGAAGCCATGGTCGGGGAAGGCGACAATCGCCATCTCGCCATGGCGCCGTCGCGCCTGCAGCAGTTCATCGGCGCCATCCAGACCGCCTATGAGCGCGCCGCCCAGGCAGGTGAAATCCCGGTTCTCATCACCTCGCCCGGCATTCGTGCCCATGTTCGCGCCATCATCGAGCGCTTCCGTCCCCAGACCGTCGTCATGAGCCAGAACGAGGTCCATCCCCGCATCCGCCTCAAGACGGTCGGCAGCGTCTGACCATGACGAACGGCGCGCGCTTTCCCGTTTCCGATGTGGTCAGGCGGCGCGCGGTTTCCGAAGGCGAGGCGGGTCTGGCCTGGCTGGCCAACCTTGATGAGGTTCTGACCAGCCTCGAACAGGACTGGAACATTGCCATCGGCCCTGCGCTTGCGGGCGGCACCGCGGCCTTTGTCGCCGAAGCCACGGATGCGACCGGCGACACCTTCATCCTCAAGCTTGGCACGCCCGGCACCGCCGCTGGCCGGCACGAGGCCGAGATGCTGCGCCGCGCCGACGGCCGCGGCTATTCCCGGCTGCTCCGCCACGATCCGGCCCGCAACGCTATGCTGCTCGAGCGCCTGGGCGAGCGTCTCGATACGCTCGATCTGCCCTATGAGCGGCAGGTCGACGTCATATGCGCCACCCTGCTGCAGGCCTGGATGCCCGTCCCCGCCGATCTCGACTGCCCCACCGGCGCCGACAAGGCCAATAGCCTGGCCCAGTCCATCCTGACGCTCTGGCATGGCGCCGGCCAGCCCTGCGCCCAGGCGGTCATCGACACGGCGCTGCGCTATTGCCGCGATCGCGCCGCAGCCTATCGGCCGGAAAATGCCGTGCTGGCGCATGGCGACCCACACCCCGCCAATGTGCTGGCCCTGCCCGACAGCGAACCGGTGCAGTTCCGCTTCATCGATCCCGATGGCCTGGCCATCGAACCGGCCTATGACCTGGGCGTGCTGCTGCGCGCCTGGCACGAAGGCATCCAGGGACGCCATGCGCACGACATCGCCCGCAGCCATGTCCGCCACCTGACCCGGCGCACCCAGGTGCCCAGCGAAGCCATCTGGCAATGGGGCTACATCGAGCGCGTCTCCACCGGCCTGCATCTGCTACAGATCGGCCAGCGGGATGAAGGCCGCACCTATCTCGGCGTGGCCGAGGTCATAACCAATACGATGGGCTAGCGCTCCATCAGCGCCAGCCGGGCACTGAGCAGCACGAAGACGCCGGCAAAGGTCCGCCGCATCCACACCATGATCGCCGGCCGGCTCACCAGCTGGCCCCGGATCGCCGCGGCAAACAGCCCATAGACGGCGAAGACGACAAGGCTCACCACCATGAAGACGCCGCTGAGCTCGAGCATCTGACTCAGCGCATGGGGCGCGTCGGCCGGCACGAATTGCGGCAGGAAGGCGAAAAAGAAGATCGACAGCTTGGGGTTGAGGATATTGATCAGCACGGCTTCGACAAGCACCCTGCGCACCGATTTGTCGGTGCTATCGGCCTGCAGGCTCAGTGAACTGGTGTCGCGCAGCGTGGCCCAGGCCATATAGAGCAGATAGGCGACGCCGAGATATTTGATGATCTCGAAGGCCAGCGCACTGGTATGCAGAATGGCCGCCAGCCCGGTAATTGCCGCCAGCATATGCGGGATAATCCCCAGCGTGCAGCCAAAGGCTGCCCACAGGCTGGCCTTGCTGCCCCGGCTCAGCCCGGCGGCGATGGTGTAAAGCGCCCCGGTGCCCGGCGAGACCACGACAACCAGCGTGGTGATCAGAAATTCGATGCTCAAGTCCCAGCCTCCATTGCCTTGCGGCGCGTTGTCACGATCTGCGAGATCAGCTCGATTGGCAGCGGCGCGCTGTGGACCAGCCGGACCATGTCCTTTTTGTCCCGATAGGGCCCGACCGCGGTCTCGAAGGCGGCGTCGCCCCGATGGACGGGATAGAGCCCGATATGCTGCTTCCACGCCGCTGCATAGATCACATATTCGCCCCCGAGGCACCAGGTCGGCATGCCGTATTTCAGGGTTTCCGCTGCCTCCGGCACGGCAGCTGCGATGATGCGGCGCACTTGGGCAAAGCGTTCACGCACGCCATCGGGCAGTGCGGACAAGTAGTCGTCAATGCTTTGGCTCTGCTCCCTCATGCTTCCGATCATGCTAGACGCCGGGTCGGCACGCAACGGGTCTCACGATGACCACCCTGGTCACGGAACATGCGCATGCCTCGTGCATTATTGCCGTGACGCTCCGAGGATGTGATGAAACTATTTGCCTGTGACCATTGCGGTAACACCGTCTATTTTGAAAATGCCAGCTGCGAGCGCTGTGGCCACATGCTGGGCTATCGCTCCGACAAGAATGCGCTGGTCTCACTGATCCAGCAGGACGGCACCTGGACCTCATCGACCTTTCCCGATGAACCCTATGTCTTTTGCCAGAATGCGCGGCATGGCGCCTGCAACTGGCTGATCCGCGCCACCCCCGGCGGCGACACTTTCTGTGCGGCCTGCCGCCACAATGAAACCATTCCCGATATCAGCGAGCCGCGCAATCTGGCGCGCTGGCAGGTCATTGAACGGGCCAAGAAACGCCTGTTCTATTCCTTGCTCCGGCTCGACCTGCCCCTGCAGACCCGCACCAGCAATCCCGAGCATGGCCTGTCCTTCCGCTTTCTCGCCGATACCCCGGTCGCCACCGAGCGCGTCATGAGCGGCCACGAAAACGGCATCATCACCATTGCGCTCATCGAGGCCGACGACGCCGAGCGCGAGGCGCGCCGCACCAGCATGGGCGAGCCCTATCGCACCCTGCTGGGCCACTTTCGTCATGAAATCGGCCATCATTACTGGGATCTGCTGGTCGATGGCCGCCCCCCGCTCAACGAGTTCCGCCGCCTGTTCGGCAACGAGACGGTCGACTATGGCCAGGCGCTGCAGGCCCATTATGCCGACGGCGCGCCGGCCGGCTGGTCGCAGAACTATATCAGCAGCTATGCCACCTCCCATCCCTGGGAGGACTTTGCCGAGACCTTCGCCCATTACCTCCACATCGTCGATACGGTCGAAATGGCCTCTTCCTTTGGCGTGCATGCCCGGGTCGACGGCCAGGACGCCGACCTGTCCATCCAGACCGGCTTTGTTCCCTATAATGCCCCCGATGCCCAGACCATTGTCGACAACTGGGTCCCCGTGGCCAGCATGCTCAACAACCTCAACCGCGCCATGGGCCATCCGGACGCCTATCCCTTCGTGCTCACCCCCCAGGTCGTCGAAAAGCTCAGCTTCGTGCATCAGCTCGTCCACCGCCAATGGACCCTCGGCGGCCGCTAGGCAAGCGGGCCTGCAACCGGCTATCATGCCGGCATGACCACCACGATCCTCATCGTCCCGCCCTTCTCCACGCTGTGCAATGCCGCCTTCGCCCTGCGGCGTGAGGTCTTTGTCTGGGAGCAGCACGTCCCCGAGCAGGAGGAAAACGACGCCGACGACCTGACTGCGACCCATTTCGTCGCCATCACGGCCGGCGAGGTGGTGGGCACGCTCCGCCTGCTCGACCGGCCCGAACACACCAAGATCGGCCGCGTCGCCGTGCGCCAGGCCTTTCGGGGCCAGGGCATAGCCAAGGCGATGATCCAGGCGGCAATGGACCATGCCCGCGCCGCCGGACAGGACCGCTTCTATCTCACCGCCCAGTCCGACAAGCTGGCCTTTTACCAGCGGCTGGGCTTTGCCGCCTTTGGTCCCGAATTCATCGATGGCGGCATGCCGCACCGGGCCATGCGCAGCTATGATCGCGACACCGCGCAGCTGACCTAGTCCTGGCCGGGGCGCGGCCGCCCCCGCCATCAGCCCGCCCGGCCTGCCTTTTTGGCCCCGGCCGGACCCCTCCGCAATTTCATTCGGAACGTCTCGGCAGGGCTCGCGTTGTTTCAGCATCATGGGCCGCACGGTGCGCCACAGCCAAGTTTTGCACCGCACGGCCCGTTCACTTCAAGAATGAACACACGGAGCTTACTATGATCCGCACCCTTATGGCCACTACGGCCCTTGCAGCCCTGATGTCTACCGGCGCCATGGCGCAGGACGCCGCCCCGGCCACCGATCCAATGGCCCCGGCAACCACCACTGAAGCACCCGCCAGCACCGCAACCGATACCCAGGTTGTCGACACCAATGCCGATGACGCCACTGACGGCGCTATGGGCATGCGGCAGTCCTTTGAACTTTCCGCTGGCTATAATGCGGTCGATACCGACAATCTCATCAGCGAGCTGATGGGCGCGCCGATCTATTCCAGCACCGGCGACGATGCGGAAGAAATCGGCAATGTGTCGGACCTGGTCTTCACCGAAAATGGCGAGATTGCCGCTGTTATCGTCGGCGTCGGCGGCTTCCTGGGCATCGGCGAAAAGTCGGTTGCCGTGGATTTCTCCGAGCTTGAATTCACCATCGCTACCGACAATACCGAGCGCTGGGTCCTGCCGACCACTGCAGATGCCCTCAATGCCGCTCCGGACTTCGTCTGGGCCGATGATGAGCCAGCCGATGCCATGGGCACGACCGATGGCATGACGCCAGCCGATCCGGCCATGGCCCCTGCCGACCCAGCCATGGCCCCTGCCGACCCAGCCATGGCCCCTGCCGATCCAGCCATGGCCCCTGCTGACCCAGCAATGGCCCCTGCGGATCCGGCTGTCGCCCCGACCGATGGTGCGGCCATGCCGATGAGCGTGCCACGCGAAGGCTATAACCCGGTCGACTATGAGGCCCTGACGGCTGACAATCTGACCGGTGCCACCGTTATCGGCCCGGATGGCGAAGACATCGCTGAAGTCGATGACATCCTGCTCACCGCCGATGGCCAGATCGACGCCATGATGGTCGATTTCGGTGGCTTCCTCGGCATCGGCCAGAAGACCGTGGCCGTGGCTCTGGATAACCTTGAATTCGCCGCCAACGAAAATGGCGACCTGGTGATCTATAGCGACTTCACGCGCGAGCAGCTCGAGGCACAGCCCGAGTATAATGAAGAAACCTACGCGACCGATCCGACCCAGCGCGCCACCGACATGTAATCGACCCGCTGGTCGTAAGGTAGTCTGATCCCTCGCGGATCAACCTGCGAAGGGCCGGCATTGCCGGCCCTTCTTTTGCTTGAGAGGTTCCCATGTTGCGCCACCTTATATTGTCCACCGCCTGTGGGCTTGTTCTGACCCCCGTCGCCCTGGCCCAGCAGCCCGTGGCGCCAGGCACCCCTTCCCAGCTCGAACAGATCGGGCTGACCCCACCCACCATACTGTCGCAAGGCTACGCCACCGGCGGGCAGGACACGCTGGTGACCCAGTGGCTGGGCGAAACCGTATTCTCTTCGATCGCCGACGATGCCGATGAAATCGGCACCGTGACCGATCTTGTCGTCACCTCCGGCGTGGGGGTCTCGGCGGTGGTCGTCAGCGTTGGCGGCTTTCTCGGTGTGGGCCAGAAGGACGTGGCCATCGATTTTACCCAGCTCGAATGGGCAACCCGCGAGGATGGGGCGCGCCGCTGGGTATTGAATACCACCGCGCAGGCCCTGCTCGATGCCCCCGCCTTTATCTGGGCCGATAGCGAGGCAGTCACCGGCGAGCCGGCGCTGAGCCCCGCTGAAGAAGAGGCCCAGCTGGTCGATGGCAATCCCAATGTCACCGATATCGATCCGGCCCTGACCACGGACCAGCCCGGCCGCCAGGGGACCAGCACGCCCATTGACCGCACCGGTCTGTCGGCCGTCGACACTGCCGGTCTCACGACCGAGCAGATGGTCGGTATCGGCGTCTATGGCATTGACGATCAGCAGATTGGCAGCATCGGCGAAGTGCTCACCCATGCCGATGGCAGCATCGACGCCATCATTGTCGACGTGGGCGGCTTTCTCGGCCTTGGCGCCAAGCCCGTGGCCGTCGCCTATGAAAATCTGACATTTTCGAGCGATACCAACGACAACCGCTACCTGTTCATCAATGCCACGCGCGAACAGCTGGAAAGCCAGCCGGCCTATGACGCGTCAACCTACCCGCAGGACAGCGCCAACCAGCGCATGGTCTTTACCCCCTGACGGCAACAAAAAAGGCGGGCCAATGGCCCGCCTTTCTCAAATCCAGCGCTGCGCGCCTCAGGCGCCGGCGGCCTCCCGCACGGCATCCTGCACCTTTTCAAAGGCGCGAACCTCGATCTGGCGGATCCGCTCGCGGCTGACATCATATTGCTGGGCCAGCTCTTCGAGCGTCGAGGGATTTTCCTGCAGCCGCCGGGCATGAAAGATGGCTCTTTCGCGCTCGTTCAGCACATCCATGGCGCTGGTCAGCAGCCCCATGCGTTCGGAATATTCCTCGCTTTCGCCCAGCGCCGTTTCCTGGCTCGGCGTATCATCGACCAGCCAGTCCTGCCATTCCGACGAGCCCTCGTCCGCCCGCATCGGCGAATTGAGCGATGCATCGCCGGACAGGCGCGCATTCATCGACACCACATCGGCCTCGGTGACGTTGAGCGTCGTGGCGATCTGCGCGATCTGGTCAGGATGCAGCCCGCCATCGTCCAGCGCCGCGATCTGTCCCTTGACCTTGCGCAGGTTGAAGAACAGCCGCTTCTGGGCCGCGGTGGTGCCGATCTTGACTAGGCTCCACGAGCGCAGCACATATTCCTGAATGGCCGCGCGGATCCACCACATCG
>CAXBHD010000151.1:0-7913 GCA_963975335.1 uncultured Devosia sp.
CGGCTCGTTCCGCGCCCGCCGCAAGAAGGCGGCCGATTAGGCGCGCCTAACAATTCCACGCCCCGAACGGGCGGGATCACCGGCATTCCACGCGGATGCCAACATTGGTAGGGAGGACTACAACATGTCTCTTAAGGCAATCGTGCTGGGCCTGATGGCCACCAGCGCTTTGGGTGGCGTCGCCGTCGCGCAGGACGAAAAGGTCGTCATCGGCGTTTCGATCCCGGCGGCAACGCATGGCTTTATGGGTGGCCTCAACTGGCACGCCGCCGAGGCCGAAAAGCGCCTCGAGGCGGCCCATCCCAATATCGACCTGATCATCGTCACCGCCGATGGCCCGGAAGACCAGGCATCCGATCTCGAAGATCTGGTCTCGGTGCAGCAGATCGATGCGCTGGTCGTGCTGCCCTTTGAATCCGAGCCGCTGACCGAGCCGGTCCGCGCCGTCAAGGATACCGGCGCCTTCATCACCGTGGTTGATCGCGGCCTGACCGATCCGAGCATCCAGGACGTCTATGTCTCGGGCAACAACACCGAAATGGGCGTGAACTCGGCCGAATATATGAAGACCCGGCTGGGTGACGGCGACAATATCGTCATCCTGCGCGGCATTCCGACCGTGCTCGATACCGAACGCTTCGACGCCTTCATGGGCGCCATGGAAGGCACCGGCATCAATGTGCTGGACGATGAATTCGCCAACTGGAACCGCGATGACGGCTTCGAGGTAATGCAGGATTTCCTCTCCCGCTTCCCCGATATCGACGGCGTCTGGGCTCAGGATGACGACATCACGCTGGGCGTGGTTGAAGCCATCAAGCAGGCCGGTCGCGAGAGCGAGATGTTCGTGGTCGGCGGCGCCGGCATGAAGGAGATCATCAAGGGCGTGATGGATGGCGATCCGCTAGTGCCCGTCGACGTGCTCTATCCGCCGGCACAGATCGCCACGGCCATGGACGTGACGGTGGCGCACTTCACCTCCAACGGTCCGGTCACCGGCTCCTATATCCTGGGCTCGCCGCTGATCACCCAGGAAAATGCCGCCCAGTTCTACTTCCCCGACAGCCCGTTCTAAAACTCCCGACGGAACGGACCGGCAAAGGGCGTCCCTCGGGGCGCCCTTTGTTCTTTATGCCGCTTCTGGCGTATAGCCGGCCTCGCGGATCGCCGCTTCGCCCGTGGCGCGGTCGCCGGTGAAGCTAACCTTGTGGGTGGCCAGATCCACGGCGATCTCGGCGCCCGGCAGCGCCGCTTCCAGCGCCTGGCGCACCGTGCCGACGCAGTGATTGCAGGTCATGTCGTTGACGGCGAAGGTGGTTTTCTCAATCATGTCAGTGTCCTTTGGATGGCGGGCTGATACCCGCGAGATCGTCGAGAATGGGGCAATCGGGGCGCTCGTTGCCGCCGCAGCAATGGACGAGGTGGTTGAGCGTCTTGACCATGGATTGCAGCGCCGCGATCTTGCTTTGCAGCGCGCCGATATGGCTGACGGCAATGTCCCTGACCTCGGCACTGGCGCGGCTCTTGTCCTGCCAGAGGCCCAGAAGGGTGGCGGTTTCATCGACGGAAAATCCGAGGTCGCGGGCCCGCCGGATAAAGGCCAGCACATGCACCTCGTCCTGGCCATAGACCCGGTAATTGCTGTCGGTGCGCAGCGGCGGGTCAGCCCGATGGATTCGTAATAGCGGATCATCTTGGCCGAGACGCCCGAGGCACTGGCGGCTTCCCCGATATTCATAGCGTCACTCCTTTGACCGCGCGCAGGCGCTGCGCATTGGACACCACCATGATCGAAGACAGGGCCATGGCGCCGGCGCCGATCATCGGCGAGAGCAGGATGCCGAAGGCAGGGTAGAGTGCCCCGGCGGCCACCGGGATCAGCAGCACATTATAGCCAAAGGCCCAGAACAGGTTCTGCCAGATATTGGCCATGGTCGCCCGGCTGAGGCGCAGCGCATCGAGCACGCCCTTGAGGTCGCCACCCAGCAGCACCACGTCGGCGCTTTCAATGGCCGCATCGGTGCCGGTGCCCACGGCAATGCCGACATCGGCCTCGGCCAGCGCCGGGGCGTCATTGATGCCGTCGCCGACAAAGGCCACCTTGCCCAAGGCGCGCAGCGACTTGATGGCCGCCACCTTGTCGGCCGGCAGCACTTCGGCGCGCACCTCGTCAATGCCCAGCTGGCGGGCAATGGCCTCGGCGGTACGCCGGTTGTCGCCCGAGATCATCGCCACCTTGAGGCCCATGGCGTGCAGCGCTGATATCACCGCCTTGCTGGTGGGCTTGATCGTATCGGCGACGACGATGGCGGCGGCGAGCCTGTCGTCAATGGCGACGAAGACCGGGGTCTTGCCCTGGTCGGCGAGCTTTTCGATGGCCTCCCTGAAATCGGCAAAATCGAGATGGCCGAGATAGAGCTGCGAGCCCACGCTGACCAGCCGGCCATCGACGCGGGCAGTGGCGCCCTTGCCGGCATCGGCGACGAAATCGGTGACATTGCCCAAAGCGAGACCGGCTTTTTCCGCCGCCGCGACAATGGCCGTGGCGATGGGGTGTTCTGACTTGGCCTCGACGGCGGCGACCAAAGCCAAAACCGCGTCATGCTCGAAATCATCGTCAAGGATGAGGTCGGTCAGCGCCGGCTTGCCCTCGGTCAGCGTGCCGGTCTTGTCCAAAGCCACCACGCTCACATCGCGCAACTGCTGCAGCGCCGCGCTCTGGCGGAACAGCACGCCCAGCTCGGCCGCACGGCCGGTGCCCACCATGATCGAGGTAGGCGTGGCCAGGCCCATGGCACAGGGGCAGGCAATGATCAGCACGGCCACAGCATTGACCAGCCCGAAGACATAGGCGGGGGAGGGCCCCCAGATCAGCCAGATGGCAAAGGTCAGGATGGCCAGGGCGATCACGGCCGGCACGAACCAGGCGGTGATCTGGTCGACCACGCCCTGGATCGGCAGCTTGCCGCCCTGGGCTTCCTCGACCATGCGGATGATCTGGCTCAGCATGGTATCGCCGCCCACCTTGGTGGCGCGGAAGCTGAAACTGCCTGATGTATTGAGCGTGCCGCCAATGACGCTGGCGCCGACGCCCTTGCTGACCGGCAGCGGCTCGCCCGAGATCATGGCTTCGTCGATATGGCTGGAGCCTTCGGTGATCTCGCCATCCACCGCGATCTTCTCGCCCGGACGGACCAGGATGATATCGCCGGCCTTGACCTGCTCGATGGCTATTTCAGTGATGACGCCGTTGCGCTGCACCCGGGCGGTCTTGGCCTGTTCGCGCACGAGGCGCTGGATGGCGTCGCCGGTGCGGCCCTTGGCGATGGCCTCGAGCCAGCGGCCGACCAGGATCAGCGTGACGATGACCGCGGCGGCTTCGTAATAGACATATTGCGCCTGCGCGGGCAGCACCTGCGGCGCGAAGGTGGCGACCACTGAATAGAGATAGGCCGCCCCGGCGCCGAGCGCGACCAGCGAATTCATTTCCGGGGCGCCGCGCAACAGGGCCGGCATGCCCGCCTTGAAGAAGCGCCAGCCGGGCCCGAACAGCACATAGCTGGCGAGCACGAAATAGAGCATATGCAGGATCGGGGTCGGGATCAGCGCGGTCAGCCCCATATGGAAGGGCATATAGAGATGCCCCCCCATTTCCAGCACGAAGAGCGGAATGGTGGGAATGGCGGCGCGGATTACGTCGCGGCGCAGCAGCGCGGCATCCTCGTCGTGATGCTGGTGGCCGGAATGCGCGCTGGCCATGGGCGTCTGCTGCGCCCCATAGCCGGCCTTTTGCACCGCCGCCAGCAGATCGGCGACCTTGCCGCTATCGGCCAGCGTGACGCTGGCGCGCTCGGTGGCGAAATTGACCGCGGCGCTCTCGACGCCGGGCACCTTGCTCAGTGCCTTTTCGACACGCGCCACGCAGGAGGCGCAGGTCATGCCGTCGATATCGATGCTGATGGCTTTGGGATGGACGTGTTCGTTCATGATGTCACCTCGTCCAGCAGCATATAGACCTTCCCATCATGGTAAGGTCAAGGGCATCACTGACATTGACGTCAATGTGGATGGGGCATGGGATGCCGATCCGCCTGCAAGCGGCCATTGCGCAGGCTGAGCACCCGGTCCACCGTGCCCTCGGGAATGGCGGCATGGGTGACGAGAATGGCGCTGCGCCCTACGGCGGCACTGCGCAGCGTCGCGAAAAAGGCCAGCTCGGCCGACCGGTCGAGCCCGGTCGTGGGTTCATCGAGTAAGAGGATCGGCGCCGGACTCAGCAGCGCGCGGGCGAGGCAGAGACGGCGGGCCTGACCCGCTGAGACCGTGCGTCCGCCTTCACCCAGCAACGTATCAAGCCCCTGGGGCAGGGCGATGACAAAGCCTTCGATGCCGGCGTCGCGCAGGGCGGTCCACATGGCCGGCTCATCGGCATCGGGCCGGGCCAGCAGCAGATTGGCGCGGATCGTATCGTTGAACAGCGGGCTGTCCTGGCTGAGCAGGGTCATGCTGGCATGCAGATCGGCCAGCGCCAGCTGGGCCAGGGGCACGCCGCCCAGCGTGATCTCGCCCTGCTGTGGTTCGGCAAGGCGCAGCAGCAGGTTGAGCAGGCTGGATTTGCCGATGCCGCTGGCCCCGACAATGGCGATATGCTCGCCCGGCGCCACGGCCAGGTCGAGATCGACCAGCACGGGGGCGCCGCCATCATAGCTGAAGCCGACCTGCGACAGGGCAATGGCCGGGCTGGCGGGCAGGGCGACCGGATGCGCCGGCTCGGCAATAGTGATCGGCGCCTCGGCAATGGCGAGCAGGCGCTCGGCCGCGGCCATGGCCGTGGTCAGCTTGGCCACGCTGCGCACAATGGTGCTGCTGGCCTCAAAGCTCGCCACGATGGCGAGCAGCAGCCCCACCAGCACCGGGCCATCGATCTGGCCGGCGGCAAAGGCCCTGAGCCCCAGCCAGAGCGAGCCGGTCAGCGCCAAGGCGGCCAGGGCCTGAACGGCAAAGCCAGCAAAGCCGGTAAGGCTGGCCAGGCGCGAGCGGGCGGCGGCCAGTTCCTGTGTCGTGGTGACAAAGCGGGCCTGGCTGTCGCCCAGCGCGCCGAACAGGGTCAGATCGGCATGGCCCTCAATGCCGTCCAGCACGGCCGTGCGGGCAGCGGCGGCGCGCAATACTACCGCCGTGCCGGCGCGGCGGCTGGCCAGCACCAGGCCCGCCGGCACGGCCAGCACGGCAAGGGAAAAGCTGACGCCATAGACCCAGGCGGCCGCGGGCAGCAGGAAGGCCAGGATCACGGTCAGCCCGCCGCCAATGGCGATGGCAGCGGCGATCGGGCCGATGGCGACGAGGAAGGCGGTATCGAGGGCATCGACATCGGCGGTCAGCCGGCTGACCAGATCGCCATGGCGCAGGCTGCGATCATTGAAGGGCAGGCGGGGGAACAGCCGGCCGAACAACCAGCCGCGGATATCGGCCAAGAGGCGCAGGGTGGCGTCGTGGCCGCTGAGCCGTTCGCCATAGCGCGCCAGGATGCGGATGAAGGAAAAGGCCCGCGCGGCCGCCGAAGGCACAAAGAGGTTGAAGCCCAGCCCGGCCGTGGTGAGGGCGGTGGCGGTGATGAACCAGCCCGACGTGCCCAGCAGGGCGACGCCGGCGGCCAGGGTGACCAGCGACAGGACGAGGGCGATGACAAAGCCCCTGGCCTGCTTGGCAAAGAGGCCGCGAAAGGCGAGCAGGGCGGTCATGCGACACTCCGGTCGGCTTTGCCCGCAACGGGCGTGATGAGAAGGCTCTCGCTGACGAGGCGATAGGCGTGATCCATGCGGGCGGCCACGGCCATGGAATGGGTGGCCACGATCAGCGTGCGGCCCCGGGCGAAGTCGACCAGGTCATCGAGCACGGCCTGCTCAAGTTCTGCATCAAGATGAGCTGTCGGCTCGTCGAGCAGGATCAGGCCCGGATTGCGCAGATAGATGCGCGCCAGGGCAATGCGCTGTGCCTGGCCACCGGACAGTCCCAGCCCGCCTTCGCCCAGCACGGTATCGAGCCCTTGCGGCAGGGCATCGGCAAAACCCATGACATGGGCGCGCTCGGCGGCATCGCGGATCGCGGCGCGGGTGGCGTCGGGGCGGGCCAAAGCGATATTGTCGGCCATGGAGCAGGCAAAGATGCGCGGCTTCTGGCCCAGCATGGTGACGCGATGGCGCAGATCGGCCTCGCTCCAATCGGCAAGGGCGCGCCCGCCGAGCCGGAGATCGCCCTCATGCATCCGCAGCCGGGCAATGGCTTCGAGCAAAGTCGACTTGCCGATGCCGCTCTGGCCGACAATGGCGATATGCGCACCTGGCGCCACTGACAGGGCCGCCGACTGCAGGATGATGCGCGACTGGCCGGGTGTGCGCAGGGTAAGGTCGGTCAGGGTGAGGCCGAGCGGGCCCGCGCCGGCGCCCGGCACGGCAAGGGCCAGCGGCACCACCGCTGCCGGCAGCGCACCCAGCTGGGCCTCGATCTCGCCAATGGCCGCCTTGGCCGAGGCGCGGTCATGATAATGGGCGGCGAGCAGGCGCAGCGGATTGTAGATTTCCGGCGCCATCAGCAGCAGGAACAGGCCCAGCTCCAGCGTCAGCGGCGTGCTGCGCAGCTGCAGATAGTCGATAAAGGTCAGCCCGACATAAAGCGCAATGCCCGCCACGCCGAGCGCAGCGAAGAATTCGAGCACCGCCGAGGACAGGAAGGCAATGCGCAGCACGCGCAGGGTGCGCCGGCGCAGCTCGTCGCTGGCCGCCACGATGCCGGCGGTTTCCGCCTCTGCCTGGCCGAACAGTTTGAGCGTGGTGAGGCCGCGCAGCCGGTCGGCAAAGCGGCCATTGAGCAGCGAAAGGGCGCGGGCCTGGCGGGTGGTGGCGTTCTGGGCGCCCCAGCCCACCAGCGCCATGAAGAGCGGGATCAGCGGCGCGGTGAGCAGGAATAGCAGCCCGGCCAGCCAGTCGAGCGGCAGGATGACCATGCCAAAGGCCAGCGGCAGAATGCCCGCCTGCACCATGGCCGAGAGATAGCGGGCAAAAAAGCCGTCCAGCGCCTCGACCTGGTCGATGATCGCCGAGGAGGCCGCCCCCGATTGCGGCTGCTCGGCGGCCCGGGGCGAGCGGGCCAGCAGCTGGGCAAACAGCGCCTGGCGCAGCTGTGCCTTGATCGCCTCGGCAGCCGCCGTGCCGGCGCGGTCACCCACGGCCGACAGGGCGGCGCGGGCCAGCAGCAGCAAGCCGATCAGCAGGATTGACGGCATGAACGTGTCGACCGGCGCACCACCTTCGACCACGCGGCCGACAATGCCGGCCAGGGTCCAGGCCTGGGCCAGCAGCAACACTCCCCCCAGCAGCGGCGCGCCAATGGCCAGACCGAGCCAGGGGCCGCTCCAGCGGCGCAGGCTGGACAGCGTCCGGGCTTGGGCACGATCGCCCTCCGGGGCAGGCGGCGCGGGGGTGGGTTCGGTCGATTCAGGCGGGGGAGAAAGGGTGTGGAGCATGCGCCGCACTTTAGGTTTTGCCCCCCTGGCCGCATTGATCTGAGTCAATGCGGGGGCGGCAATTGCGGCGCAAACAGGGCGCAACGCCCCACGAGTCGGCGTGCCCACCAGCGCAAAGGCAATGATCGCTATGATCGACATGACCGTCGTCGAACTGTCGCGGTGGCAATTTGCCGCCACCGCCATGTATCACTTTATCTTCGTACCCCTCACCCTTGGCCTCTCCTTCCTGATGGCAATCATGGAGAGCGTCTATGTGATGACCGGGCGCGACATCTGGCGCAAGGCAACCCTGTTCTGGGGTACGCTGTTTGGCGTCAACTTCGCCATGGGCGTTGCCACCGGCATCGTCATGGAATTCCAGTTCGGCATGAACTGGAGCTATTACAGC
>CAXBHD010000152.1:0-7906 GCA_963975335.1 uncultured Devosia sp.
TGCCAAGACCACCGATGTGGTCAAGGAAGGCGACAAGGTCTGGGTCAAGCTGCTCGGCTTTGACGAGCGCGGCAAGGTCCGCCTGTCGATGAAGATCGTCGACCAGGCCACCGGCAAGGAAATCGCCGAGGCCGCCGCCGAATAGCCACCGGGCGCCGCATTCGAACCGAAAGGCCCGGGCGTTCCGGGCCTTTTTTTCGTCGTGGCAGAACCGCAACACTGCCACATTCATCACATTGATGCGAGGAACCCCCTTCCCGGCTGGGCGTTGGCGCAGTGAGGCTTTCCTGCACTAGCGCTGTTTCCGGTCCCAGCTTAGTTGCTTGCTCTCTGCCACAACTCCGCGTCAGTTCCGTTTTAGGATACCATCTTGATCTCTCGTCGTTTGTTTATGGTGGGCCTTTCGGCCACTGCTTTGGCCGCCTGTTCGGGTACGCGCACTCCAGTGGTCACCGAGCCACAGATCGATCCTTACTATCAGGCCATGTATGGCGCAGACTATAGCGGCCCCTTCCCGGTCGAAGCCGCCGACCTGCGCCGCGTCGATCCGCAGTTCTGGCGCCAGGAAGTGCCCTATGTCACTGCCGAGCGGGCCGGCACGCTGGTCGTCGATACACCCAACCGCTTCCTCTACCTGGTGATGGAAGGTGGCCGCGCGCTGCGCTACGGTATCGGTGTCGGCAAGACCGAGGCTCTGGTGTTCCGCGGCACTGCCACGGTGGGCCGCAAGGCCGAATGGCCGCGCTGGACGCCAACCCAGTCGATGATCGCCCGCGAGCCGGACCGCTACGGCCCCTATGCCGGTGGCATGGACGGCGGCGTCGAGAACCCGCTGGGCCCCCGTGCGCTCTATCTCTACAAGGATGGCCGCGACACGCTGTTCCGCATCCATGGCACGACCGAGCCCTATACGATCGGCACCAATGTGTCCTCGGGCTGCATCCGCCTGATGAACCAGGACATTATCGATCTCTATCGCCGCGTCCCCACCGGGGCCAAGGTCGTGGTGATCAACGCCTGATTGCCGACTTCCGGGTCAATGCCGCGGCAGCGGGGGGCCTCGCTTCGGATTCCGTAGTCACCGGGGCGTTATTCACTGCTGTCGCGACACTGGCCCGGATCCAAATGAAAAAGCCCCGCTGCATCGCAGCGGGGCTTTTTACTGTCTGGTGGGTCGGGCGATCAGACCTGCTGCACCGATTCAACGCCGGGCACGAAGTGCCGCAGCAGGTTTTCGATGCCGCTCTTGAGCGTGGCGGTCGAGGAGGGGCAGCCCGAGCAGGCGCCCTGCATATGCAGGAAGACGGTGCCGTCGCGGAAGCCCTTGAAGGTGATATCGCCGCCATCCATGGCCACGGCCGGGCGCACGCGGGTGGCGAGCAATTCCTTGATCACCTCGACAGTCTCGCTGTCGGTCTCTTCGAAAAACTCGTCGACTTCGTCGAGATTGGCCACCTCGACGCCGCCCTCCACGATGACCGGCTTGCCCGAGAGGAAGTGATCCATGATCACGCCGAGAATGGCCGGCTTGATATGGGCCCAGTTGGTGTCGTCCTTGGTCACCGAGATGAAGTCGGCGCCCATGAACACGCCGGTGACCCCGGAAATGGCAAACAGGCCCGTTGCCAGGGGCGAATTGGCCGAGGCCTCGAGGCTGCGGAAATCGCGCGGCTCGCCCACCAGAACGTCGCGCCCGGGAAGGAACTTCAGGGTCGCGGGATTGGGCGTGGCTTCGGTCTGGATGAACATCGGGCTGCCTCGGGAAAATGCAATTAGAACGCTTCTAAAATAGTCTTTTAAGGGCGAAGCGCAAGGGGTTTGGGCGCCGGGCAGGGATGCATGCGCGCCCGGTCAGCAGATGTCGATGATCTCGGCATCGCTCATATGTCCCGGCACCACGGTGAACGGGATGGGCAGGGCATGCGCCCGGATGGCAAAATGGGTCACCAGCGGACCGGGCCCCTCGCCCATCGAGGAGGCCGCGAGCACCAGAATGGCAATATCGCGATCCTGGTTGATGACCTGCTCGATCTGTTCGGGGCCTTCGCCTTCACGGATGACCGACTCGACCTTGACCTCGCCAATGTCGCGCAGCCGGGCGAGGCGGGCATCGAGATTGCGCTCGGCCTGCTCGACCGCCTCGGCGCGCAACACGTCCTCGACCCCCAGGCCGATGAATTCGGGCGCCTGGACGATGGTCATCAGCACCACGGTGCCGCCGGTGCGCTTGACGCGATAGGCGGCAAAGGTCAGCGCCCGGTCGCATTCCACCGTCTCGTCGATGATGACGAGGAATTTGCGCTTGTATTCGGTCTCATACATGGCCGGACCTCCTAGCGGACAAAGCCGACAATATTGCGGACATCGGCCATGACGGGTTGGGCAATTGCGCGGGCGCGCTGGGCGCCGTCGCGCAGAATAGCATCCATTTCGCCCCGGTCGGCAACCAGGCGCTGCATTTCCTCGGCAATGGGCGAGAGCACGGCGACCGCCAGGTCGGCCAAAGCCGGCTTGAAGCTGCCCCAGCCCTGACCGCCGAATTCGCCCAGCACGTCGTCAACCGAGCGGTTGGCCAGGGCGGCGAAGATGCCCACGAGGTTTTCCGCCTCGAGCCGCCCCGCCAGGCCGGCGGCCTCGCTGGGCAGCGCGTCGGCATCGGTGGTGGCGCGCTTGATCTTTTTGGCGATCAGGTCGGCGCCGTCCATCATGTAGATGGTCGACAGGTCGGAGGCGTCGGACTTGCTCATCTTCTTGGACCCGTCCTTGAGGCTTTTCACCCGCATGGCCGGCCCGGTGGCCAGGGTCTCGGTAATGGGGAAGAAGTCACCATTATGGCCATTGGCCTTGATCTGCTTTTTGAAGTCGTGGTTGAATTTCTTGGCAATGTCGCGGGTCAGCTCGAGATGCTGGCGCTGATCCTCGCCCACCGGCACGGCGGTGGACTGGTAGAGCAGGATGTCTGCTGCCATCAGGCTGGGATAGGCGAACAGACCCAGCGAGACATTCTCGGCATTTTCGCCGGCCTTGTCCTTGAACTGGGTCATGCGCTCCATCCAGCCCATGCGGGCGACGCAGTTGAAGATCCAGCTCAGCTCGGCATGTTCCATGACCTGGGACTGGTTGAAGATGATGGACTTCTTCGGGTCGAGCCCGGCCGCGATATAGGCGGCAGCGATCTCATAGGTCCAGCGCTTGAGGTCGGCCGGATCCTGCCAGACCGTGATGGCATGCATGTCGACCACGCAATAGATGGTTTCATGCGTCTCCTGCAGGGGGACAAAACGCCGGATAGCGCCGAGATAATTGCCCAGATGCAGATCGCCCGAAGGCTTGATGCCCGAAAAGACGCGCGGCGTAAAAGCCATAGCAGAGATACCCATCAGGATTAGCAGTCTGCCGAATTACACCGGCAGACAGGATAGATGCAAGTCAGCGCCGGCGCAGGCGGGCCGCCAGCTGGCCCAGGGGCTGCGCCCCGGTGATATGAATGAGGGTGAAATAGCCGACAATGCCGAACAGGCAGATGGCCAGCAGGGCCGGCGCCTGAACCAGCAAGGAAGCGCCCGGCGCGAAGATGGCGGCGGCCCGCTGGCCAAGCACGTAAAGCGCGCCGCCCATGGCGAGGCTGCTGACAATGATCAGCAGATGCTTGCGCAGGGAGGCGGCCGACAGCTTGAAATAGCCGCGGCGGGCCAGGAACAGCGCCAGCAGGCCGGCATTGAGCCAGGATGACAGGCTGGTCGCCAGCGCAATGCCCAGATGCTGCAGGCTGGGAAAGAGCCAGAGCGAAATGCCGATATTGGCGATCACCGAAATGCCGGCAAAGACGGTGGGCGTCGCAGTATCCTTGCGCGAGAAAAAGCCCGGCTGCAGCACGCGCACCAGCACGAAGGCCGGCAGGCCCCAGGCAAAGCCTACCAGGGCCTGGGCGACGGGGAGAGTGGCGGCGGCGTCGAAGGCGCCCCGCTCGAACAATACCCTGACAATGGGGATGGCCAGCGCGGCCAGCGCGGCCGCTGCAGGCATGGAGAGCAGCATGGCCAGCAGAAGCGACTGATCCTGGCTTCTGGTGGCCTCCTCGGCGCGCCCGGCGCTCAAATGGCGGCTGAGCTCGGGCAGCAGGACCGTGCCGATGGCGATGCCGATAATGCCCAGCGGCAGCTGGTAGAGCCGGTCGGCATAGGACAGGACCGAAATCGTGCCATCGCCGCCCGAGGCGATGATGGTGCCGACGAAGATATTGATCTGGGTGATGCCGCCGGTGAGGATGGCCGGGATGGCCAGCAGCCAGAAGCGACGCACCTCGGCATTGGGACGCGGCAGACCGATACGCGGTACGAAGCCAGAGCGGCGCACCGCGCCATAGACCAGGGCCAATTGCGCCACGCCGCCCAGCATGGTGGCGATAGCCACCCAGAAGGCGGCATCGGCCTTGTCCTCGAGCACGAAAATGGCGAGCGGCACCAGCGCGGCAATATTGACGATATTGAGGATGACCGGGGCGAAAGCGGCGGCGAAGAAGCGCCCCAGCGTGTTGAGAATGGCGCCATAGGCCGCCATCAGGGACATGCAGGCCAGATAGGGAAACATCAGGCGCGTCAGGTAGACGGTGAGCGCGAATTTTTCCGGGTCATCAAAGCCAGGCACGAAGAGCCGCATCAGGGGCTCCATGAAGATCTCGGCCAGGATGGTGACAACCACGATGGTGGCGACCAGCCAGCTCATGATGCGGCTGGCCAGCAGCCGGGCATCATCGGCGCTCTCGGTCTCGAGCGCATTGGAGAACATCGGCACGAAGGCGGTATTGAAGGCGCCTTCGGCAAACAGGCGGCGGAACAGGTTGGGGAAGCGGAAGGCGGCGTTGAAGGCATCGGCGGCCGGGCCAATGCCCAGCACTGCCGCCATCAGCGCGTCGCGGGCAAAGCCGGCAATGCGCGAAAGCAGCGTCAGTCCGCCGACAGAAAGAAAATTGCGATAGAGGCTCACCGGCAGCGCCTCTGGCTAGCCATTGGCCACCTTCTGCTCCGTCCGCGGGTGAAATACCGCCATCAGCGCGTCGTGGATCTTGCGCTGGCGCGGCTTGCTGGTGATCTTCTGGCCGGTCAGATCGGTGACATAGAAGACGTCGACCGCCTTTTCGCCATAGGTGCCGATATGGGCCGAGCCGATGGTGAGGTTGAGATCGGCAATCTCGCGGGTCAGCGCGTGCAGCAGGCCGGTGCGGTCGAGACCGGAAACCTCGATGACGGTGAACTTTTCCGACAGGGCATTGGACACGGTGACCTGGGTGGGCAGAGCAAAGGGCTTGAGGCGGCGGTTGAGCCGGCTGTCCTTGCCCAGGTCGATCAGGATATGCCGCTTGCCCTGCAGCAGGGCCTTGACCGTGTCGATAATGCGGGTGGCGCGGACCTTTTCGTCCTCGTCGCTGGCAAAGGCGCGGCGCAGGCGGAACGTATCGATGGCGCGGCCGTCGCGGGTGGAAAAGATCTGTGCCCCGATAATGGAGGCATCCTGCATGGTACAGGCGCCGGCGATCAGCGAGAGCAGGCGCGGATGGTCGGGGGTATAGAAGCTGACCTCGGTAATGCCCTCGAAGGCCTTGATGCGGATCGAGCCGGCAAAGGGTTCATCGGTCTTGTCGGCCAGGCGGATCATGCGGGCATGTTCGACCTGCAATTCGGGCTCGGCGCGCAGCCAGTAATGGTCATAGTGGCGCGCCACATAGGTCTGCACCTCCGCTTGCGGCCAGGCCGTGAGCGCCTCGGAGAGGTCGTGACGGGCCTGGTTGATGCGATCGGACTGGGTGACCTGGCTGTGGCCGCCCGAGAGCAGCGGCTCGGTGGCATAGAACAGCGCGCGGAGCAGGCTGCCCTTCCAGCCGGTCCAGACCCCCGGGCCCACGGCGCGGATATCGCAGGCGGTCAGGATCATCAGCAAAGCCAGGCGCTGGGGCGATTGCACCACATCGGCAAAGGCCTTGGCGGTTTCGGGATCCTGGATGTCGCGGGCCTGGGCAATCTCGCTCATCAGCAGGTGATATTCGACCAGCCAGGCCACGGTGTCGGTTTCGGCGGCCGAGAGGCCCAGCCGCGGGCAGAAACGCCGGGCGATGCGGGCGCCGGCAATGGAATGGTCTTCGGGGCGCCCCTTGGCGATATCGTGCAGGAACAGCGCGACATAGAGCAGGCGGATGTCGTTGAGCTGGGGCAGCAGTTCATGGGTCAGGGGCAGCTGGTCGCGCAGGCCGCCATTGGCGATGTCGGCCATGACGCCGATCGAGCGGATCAGGTGCTCGTCCACCGTATAGTGATGATACATGTTGAACTGCATCAGCGCGACGATCTTGCCGAATTCGGGCACGAACTTGCCCAGCACGCCGCTTTCGTTCATCTGGCGCAGGATGCGCTCGACCGACTGGGGCGAGGTCAGGATGGTGAGAAAAAACTCATTGGCCTTGGGATTGGTGCGCAGCGTCCGGTCGATCAGGCCGAGCGAGCGCGAAATATGCTTGATCGCGTCGGGGTGGAACAGCAATTGCTCGCGCCCGGCGACGAGGAACATGCGGATCAGGTTGACCGGGTCCTTTTCGAAGATATCGGGCCCGGCAATGTTGAGCCTTCCGGTATCGAGGACGAAATCGGTCTCGCCGCGGATCTTGCTGCGGCCGGGGCGGAACGGGGCCAGCACGCGGCCCACCAGGTCCATATCCTTGGCATGGTTGAATTCAAGGCTGGCGCAGATGATGCGGGTCAGGTCGCCGACATCCTTGGCGACCAGGAAATAGCGCTTCATGAAGCGCTCGACCCCTAGCATGCCGATGCGCTGGGCATAGCCCATGCGCTGGGCCAGCTCGGGCTGCATGTCAAAGGTCAGCTTTTCTTCCGAGCGGCCGGTGGCGAAATGCAGATGGCAGCGCACGGCCCAGAGGAAATCCTCGGCGCGCGAAAAGATGCGATTCTCGCTGGCGCTCAGCACGCCCTTGCCGACCAGTTCGTGGCTGGTCTTGACCTGGTAGAAATATTTGCCGATCCAGAACAGGGTATTGAGGTCGCGCAGCCCGCCCTTGCCGTCCTTGATATTGGGCTCGACCACATAGCGGGTATTGCCCATGGCCTTGTGACGCTCGTCGCGCTCGGCCATCTTGGCGGCGATGAATTCGGGCCCGGTGCGCGGCATGATCTCGGTCTCGAAGCGGTGCACCAGCTGGTTGAACAGCAGCTTGTCGCCGGTCAGGAAGCGCGATTCCAGCGTTGCCGTACGCACCGTCATGTCGGCGCGGGCCATGCGGATGCATTCGTCGACCGAGCGGACGGCGTGGCCGACCTTCTGGCCGAGGTCCCAGAGCATATAGAGAATATATTCGGTGACCTGCTCGCCCCAGGGGGTCTGCTTGTAGGGCAGGATGAACAGCAGATCGATATCGCTGCCGGGGGCCAGCGTGCCGCGGCCATAGCCGCCCACGGCCGACAGCGCGATGGTCTCGGCGCCGGAAGGGTTATCGACCGGATAGACGCGGCGGGTGGCAAACAGATGCACCGCGGTGATGATCTCGTCCTGGGCATTGCTCAGATTCTGGGCGCAGCGCAGGCCCTTGCCGCTGGCCAGCAGCTCGGCCTCGGCCTGACGGCGGGCCTCGGCCAGGGTCTGGCGGATATGGGCCAGTACGGCGGCGCGGGCAGGGGTCGATTTGGGCGCATGCGCACCAATGGCGGCGTCGAACTCGGCCAGCAGCAGCTCGGCCGGCTTGAGGACGAACAGCGATTTTCGCGGCTTGGCTTCAGCTTCGACGAGCGTCATCGCGGATTTTCTTCAGTTCGTAGAGCGCTTCGATCGCTTGTTTGGGGGTCATCTCGTCGGGGCGAACCGCGTCGAGCGCGAGGAGGACGGGGTCGGTCTGTGCCGGCGC
>CAXBHD010000153.1:0-7880 GCA_963975335.1 uncultured Devosia sp.
GGCAGGCTGGGCGTCTTGCGCAGGCCCAGATCGAGCGCGATGAAGTAGAAGGACGAGCCGATCCAGGCCACGGCCGTGATCACATGCAGCCAACGCACGGCAAACATCAGCCATTCGTAAAAAATGATATGATCGGGCATCGTCTCGTTCTCCAGGCAGACCGCAGGCTGTGGTGCCGGCGGCAGCGCGCGTGAAAGAGGCGGGCCGCGGCCCGCCTCTCCGTTTCTGCGAACCGGTCCAGACTTATGCTGGCGGGTTCACGCCTTCGACATACCAGTCCATGCTGAGCAGTTCGGCATCGGTCAGCGTCACGCCGGCGGCGACCTTTTCGGCACCGGTGTGATCATTGATCGGGCCGGTAAAGATGTTGAAGCTGCCATCGATCTGGCCCTGCTTGATGGCTTCGGCGGCGGCCACGACGTCAGCCGGGATCGACTCGTTATACGGCCCGATCTGCACTTCGCCTTCCTTGAGGCCGGGCCAGCGGTCGGCGCTGGCCCAGTTGCCGTCGATCACGGCCTGAGCGGACTGCACATAGGTGGGGCCCCAATGGTCGATGATCGAGGTCAGCTGCGCCTTGGGCGCAAAGGCGCTCATATCGGCACCCTGGCCGAAGCCGCCGACAATGCCGCGCTCTTCGGCAACCTGCAGGGCGGCCGGACCATCGGTATGCTGGGCGATCACGTCAATGCCCTGGTCGATCATGGCGCGGGCGGTATCGGCTTCCTTGGCCGGGTCGTTCCAGGTCGAGATATAGACCGGGGTGATCTCGAAGGCGGGGTTGACCTTGCGGGCCGCCAGCACGAAGGCATTGATGCCCAGCACCACTTCGGGGATCGGGAAGGAGCCGATATAGCCCGCCTTGCCGGTCTTGGAGAGGTGGCCGGCCAGCGTGCCGCAAACGGCACGGCCTTCATGGAAGCGCGCATTATAGGTCGCGACATTGTCGCTGCGCTGATAGCCGGTAGCATGCTCGAACTTCACGTCCGGGAACTGCTGGGCCACCTTGATGACATAGTCGCCATAGCCGAAGCTGGTGGCAAAGATCAGCTTATGGCCGGACTGGGCCAGTTCGCGCAGCACGCGCTCGCAATCCGGACCCTCGGGCACGTTTTCCACGATGGTGGGCTCGGCAACGGCATCGCCCAGCGCTTCCTTCATGAACTTGGCGCCCTGGGCATGGCCGAAATTCCAGCCATTGTCGTTGACGGTGCCGATCAGCATGAAGCCGACCTTGAGCGGCTCGGTCTGGGCGAAGGCATGGCTGCCAAAGAGGGGCAGAGCGGCGGCAGCGCCAACGATCTTGAGAATATTGCGACGCGAGATTGTCATCTGTCTCTCCTGAATGACTGTTCTGGTTGATCGAGGGCCATGTCCGTGGCGCTCAATTGCTGGGCAGGAACGGCTTGCCGAGGCAGGCCGGTGCATTGGTTGAAGCATCGCGCCGGATCGAGATCAGGACCAGCACGACCACTGTGGCAAGATAGGGCAGAGCGGCCCAGAGCTCGGACGGAATGGCGCTGAGCGGCCCGCCGCCGGCCTTGGCATAGAGCTCCATGGTCATGACGAGGCCAAAGAGATAGGCCCCGGCCAGCAGGCGGAACGGCTTCCAGGCGGCAAACACCACCAGGGCCACCGCGATCCAGCCGCGCCCGGCCGTCATCCGCTCGGCCCATTGCGGGGTCAGCAGCAGCGGAAAGCAGGCCCCGCCAATGCCCGCCATGGCGCCGCCAAAGGCGACGGCGGCATAGCGCACCCCGATCACCGAATAGCCGATGGAATGGGCCGAATGGTCATTTTCCCCGACGGCGCGCAGGATCAGGCCCGCACGCGTCTTCTTGAGGAACCACCATACGGCCAGGACCAGGACAAAGGCGAAATAGACCAAAGCCGAATAGCCGAACAGCACCCGCCAGACCGGATGGGTGGCCAGCTCGGCGGGAAACAGCGGCCCCAGCAGCGTTACCGGCCGCGCGCTATAGCCCTGCCCCGCCAGCGCCGAAAAGCCGGTGCCGAAAATCGTCAGCGCCAGCCCGGTCGCGGTCTGGTTGGCCGAAAGGCTGAGCGTGAGAAAGCCGAAGATCATCGACGTGGCCAGACCCGCCGCCCCGGCCAACAGGATCGCCAGATAGTGATTGCCCGTCAGAAAGACCACGACAAAGGCGGTGATCGCCCCCATCAGCATCATGCCCTCGACGCCCAGATTGAGCACGCCGGACTTTTCCACCACCAGCTCGCCCAGCGCGGCGATGAGGATCGGCGTCGAGGCGCCGACCACGGTGACGATGATGGCAATGATCAGCTCGGCACTCATGCGCGCGCCTCCCGGGCAGGCGTCACCCGCTTGATCCGGTAGCGCACCAAGATATCGCCCGCCAAAAGGAAGAACAGCATCATGGCCTGGAACACCCCGGTGGCCGAACTGGAAAGGCCAATGCTGGTCTGGGCCACTTCGCCGCCGACAAAGGTAATGGCCATGACAATGCCGGCAAAGATAACGCCCAGCGGATTGAGCCGGCCGAGAAAGGCAACGATGATGGCGGTAAAGCCGTAATTGGTGGGAAAGCCGGGCACCATGCGCTGGAACGGCCCGGCCACTTCGAGCATGCCCGCCATGCCGGCAAGGCCACCGCTGACCAGCATGGCCAGCCAGATCGTCTTGTTTTCCGAAAAGCCGCCATAGCGTGCCGCATGCGGCGCCGCCCCGACCACCCGCATCTGATAGCCGAAGACCGACCGGGACATGATGAACCAGGCCACCAGGGCGATCACGATGGCGATGGGCACGCCCAGATGCACGATAGTGCCCGGAATGATGGTGGGCAGGCGCGCGGCTTCCGAAAAGATGCGCGTCTGCGGAAAGCCCATGCCCATCGGGTCCTTCCAGGGGGCGCGGACCAGATAGTAGATCAGCTGCACCGAGGCATAGGTCAGCATCAGGCTGGTGAGGATCTCGTTGACGCCCAGCCGTGTCTTGAGCAAGGCCGGAATGCCGGCATAGGCCGCCCCGCCGCCCATGCCCGCCAGCGCCATCAGCGGCAGGATCCACCAGCCGGTCATGCCATGGGTCGCCAGCGCCACCCCGGTCGCGGCCAGCCCGCCCATGACATATTGCCCCTCGGCGCCGATATTCCAGACATTGGCGCGATAGGCGATGGACAGGCCCACCCCGATAATGATCAGCGGCGCCGCCTTGACCCCCAGGTCCTGCCATTTATAGGCATTGGTCAGCGGCGTGAAAAAGATCTCGCGCACCGCCCCGACGCCGTCAAAGCCGATCAGCGAAAACAGGAATGCCCCCACCAGCATGGTCAGCAGCACCGCCGCCACGGGGGTGGCATAGAGCATCAGTTTTGACGGCTCTGCGCGCTTTTCAAGCTGGAACTGCATCGCGCTCCTCCCCTGCCCCATGCACGCCGCCCATCAGCAGGCCGATTTCTTCAATGCTCATCTCGGCATTGGGCCGCGCCGGCGACAGGCGCCCCATATTGATCACCGCCAGCGTGTCGCAGAGCGCCCGCAATTCATCGAGATCCTGGCTGATCACCACAATGGCCGACCCGGCCGCGGCCAGATCGACCAGCGCCTGGTGAATGGCTGCCGCCGCGCCCGCATCCA
Organism: uncultured Devosia sp.; assembly: GCA_963975335.1. Classification (GTDB taxonomy): domain Bacteria; phylum Pseudomonadota; class Alphaproteobacteria; order Rhizobiales; family Devosiaceae; genus Devosia. The sequence goes on from CAXBHD010000153.1 coordinate 3,619, forward strand.
CGCCCCAGGTGGGTTGGCTGACCACCAGCACGCTGGGCTTTTGCAGGATTTCCCGGCCCATAATGTATTTTTGCAGATTCCCGCCCGACAGCGAACCGGCCATCGAGGCCGGGCCCAGGGCCTTGACGGCGAAGTCGGCAATCACCTGGCCGGTATAGGTCTTGGCAGCGCCCGAATTGATCAGCCCCAATACCACCATGCCCAGCCGGTCGCGGGCGGTCAGGATCGTATTGTCCGATAGCGAGAACTCGCCCACCGCCGCATGCCCATTGCGTTCCTCGGGCACCGCGCAGAGGCCATATTTGCGCCGCCCGGTCGTGTCGAGCAGGCCCAGCGGATAGCCGTCCAAGGTCACGCTCTGGCTGTCATCGCTGCGGATTTCCCCCGACAGCGCATCGAGCAGCGCATTCTGCCCATTGCCCGCCACCCCGGCTATGCCGACAATCTCGCCGGCCCGCACGGTAAAGCTCACATCATCCACCGGCACGTCGAAATGGCCGGTCTTTTTCGTCGATAGCCGCGACACGACCAGCTTGGCCTCGCCCAGCGCGCGACCGTCAGCCCGCACGATATCCTTGAGCCCGGCGCCGATCATCTTTTCGGCCATCGAGCGGCTGGTTTCCTGTTTGGGATCGCAGGTATCGACCAGCTTGCCGCCGCGCAGGATCGTGGCCGTATCGCACAGCGCCTTGATCTCGTGCAGCTTGTGGGAAATGTAGAGAATGGAGCAGCCCTGCGCCGCCAGCTGGCGCAGCACGGCGAACAATTGCTCGACCTCCTGCGGCGTCAGCACCGAGGTCGGCTCGTCCATGATGAGCAGCTTTGGATCAAGCAGGAGCGCCCGCACGATTTCGATGCGCTGGCGTTCGCCAACGCTGAGCGTGGCAACGGTCCGGTGGGGATCCAGCAGCAGGCCATATCTGGCCATCACGTCGCGGATGCGCGCCTCGAGCTCGCGCCCCGGAATCTTGGCATCCATGCCCAGCGCGATATTTTCCAGCACGGTCAGCGCTTCAAACAGCGAGAAATGCTGGAACACCATGCCGATGCCCAGCCTGCGGGCCGCTTTGGGATGGGCGACCGTAACCGGCGCGCCGTCCCAGATCATTTCGCCGGCATCGGGCTGCATGATGCCATAGATCATCTTGACCAGGGTGGATTTGCCGGCACCGTTTTCACCCAGCAAGGCGTGAATCTCGCCCGGCTTGACGGCAAAACTGACCGCATCATTGGCCAGAACGCCCGGAAAGCTCTTGCTGATGCCCCTGAGTTCGAGCCGATTTGGCATGCTAATGTCCAATAGCCACCCCCGATGTCTCAGGGGTGCGGACCCGGCCAGTTTCAGCTTCCCATTGCCCAATGTGGACCATTATTTCGGCCGCCGCCAGTGCCGCTATCACCGCTGGCCGCTTATCCCCAAGCCCCTGCTGCCCGATCGGTAGCACCAGCCGGTCAAGGGCCTGTGCCGAGCCGCCTTCGCCCAGATACCAGCTGGCAAACCGCGCCCGTTTGGTGGCGGAGCCCACCATGCCGATATAGGGGCTGTCGACCCGTGCCAGGGACTCCTGGGCAATGAGAAAATCGAGCGCATGGTCATGCGTCAGGATGACGAAACTGCTGCCGCTCGGGGCCGAGCGCACCACGGCTTCGGGCATGGCGACGGTCCGGGCGGCAATATGGGACGGCAGCAGCGCGAGCTCGTCGCGCCGCGTGTCGATCACTTCGAGCTGTACCGGCAGCAGCGCCAGCATCTGCGCCAGCGCCCGCCCGACATGGCCGGCGCCGAACACATAGACATGCGGCAGCGCGCCATCCTCGGCAGCCACCTGCGCCAGCAGCGCCTGCCGCCGCGCCGCATCGGCATGATCGAGGCTGACCGCGACCCTTCCGCCGCAGCATTGGCCGATCTCGGGGCCCAGCGGTACATGCATTGCCGCCCTGGCCTGGCCATTGGCGATCAGCCGTCTTGCATGCTCGATCACCATATATTCGAGCGCGCCACCACCAATGGTGCCGAACAGGCCCGCCGGTCCCACCAGCATGAAGGTGCCCTGTTCACGCGGCGACGAGCCGCGGACCGAGCTCAGCGCGCAGACTATGGCATCCGGATTGGCGGCAAAGAAGCTGGCGAGCTCGGCGGCGCGGCTGGTCACTTATGCCCACCCACGCCCCGCGCCGCCTGCATCGCCTGCACGCCCATCAGCACCCGCTCCGGCGTCACCGGCGTATCGAGGCGCGGCGCCACCCGGTATTCGGCGACACTGGCCACCGCCATCGACAGCGCCTCGAGCACGCTCATGGCCAGCATGAAGGGCGGCTCGCCCACGGCCTTGGAGCGCCCGATCGTGGGCTCGGCATTGACCGACCAGTCGGCCAGCCTGACATTGAAGACGGGCGGCACGTCCGAGGCGAGCGGGATCTTGTAGGTCGAGGGCGCCTTGGTGCGCAGCTGCCCCTTGTCGTCCCAGACCAGTTCCTCGGTGGTGAGCCAGCCCATGCCCTGGATGAAGCCGCCCTCGATCTGGCCGATATCGATGGCCGGATTGAGCGAGCGCCCCACATCATGGAGAATATCCACCCGATCGACGGTATATTCGCCGGTCAGCGTATCTATCGTCACCTCGCTGACCGAGGCGCCATAGGCGTAATAATAGAACGGATTGCCGCGCCCGGTGGCCCGATCCCAGTGGATCTTGGGCACCTGATAGAAACCGGCGGCCGATAGCTGTACCCGGTTCATATAGGCCGAGGCCGCCAGCTCGGCAAAGGGCACGAAAACCCCGCCTGCCTCGATGCCCCCGGGCACCCATGCCACCGCTTCCGGCGCGCATTGATAGAGCCGGGCCGCATGGGCCACCAGCCGCTCCTTGATCTGCCGCGCCGCATCCCAGGCCGCCATGCCGTTGAGATCGGAGCCGGACGAAGCGGCGGTCGCCGAGGTATTGGGGACCTTGCCCGTGCTGGTGCCCATGATCTTGACCACGTCGAGCCCGACGCCAAAGGCATCGGCGAGCACGGCCGCCACCTTGATATAGAGCCCCTGCCCCATTTCGGTGCCGCCATGGCTGAGATGGATCGAGCCATCCTTATAGACATGCACCAGCGCGCCGGCCTGATTATACCAGGTGGCGGTGAAGGAGATGCCGAACTTGACCGGCGTCAGGGCAATGCCCTTTTTGAGCACCGGGCTGCCCGCATTATAGCTCAGGATCGCCGCGCGCCGTGCCTGATAGTCCGACGATGCCTCGATCTCCTCGACCACCCGGTGCACGATATTGTCGGTGATCGTCTGGTGATAGGGCGTGATGTTGTCGGAGTCGGTGCCGTAGAAATTGGCCTTGCGGATCTCGAGCGGGTCGCGGCCCAGATCATAGGCGATATCCTCGATCCAGCGCTCGGCCGCCAGCATGCCCTGCGGCCCGCCAAAGCCGCGAAAGGCGGTATTGGAGACAGTATTGGTATAAAGCGGCTCCGAGCGCACCCGCACGGCCGGATACCAATAGGCATTGTCGGCATGAAACAGCGCCCGGTCTGTGACGGGGCCGCTGAGGTCGGAGGAAAACCCGGCCCGCGCGCCATAGACGGCGTCCACCGCATGGATCTTGCCGGTCTCGTCATAGCCGACATCGTAATCGACCACGAAATCATGCCGCTTGCCGGTGGCGGTCATGTCGTCATCGCGGTCGGGCCGGATCTTGCAGGCGCGGTTCCATTTCTTGGCCGCCAGGGCGGCAATGCAGGCAAACAGATTGCTCTGCGTTTCCTTGCCGCCAAAGCCGCCGCCCATGCGCCGCACATTGACCGTGACCGCATGCAGGCGAATGCCCAGCACCTGCGCCACCATGACCTGCACTTCGGTGGGATGCTGGGTCGAGGAATAGACCGTGACGTCTTCATCCTCGCCCGGCACGGCCATGGCAATATGGCCCTCGAGATAGAAATGGTCCTGCCCGCCGATCTCGATACTGCCCTTGACCCGGCGCGGGGCGCCTGCCAGCCCGGCCTCGATATCGCCGCGCTCGAGCTTGAGTGGCGGCGTCACCAGCGTGCCGCCGGATGCCTGCGCCGCCCGCACATCGGTGACAAAGGGCAGGTCCTTATAGGTGACCTTGGCCAGATGCGCCGCCCGCCGCGCCTGGTCACGCGTCTCGGCGATCACCGCAAACAGCGGCTGGCCCCAGAAATGCACCATGTCTGTGGGCAGCAGCGGCTCGTCATGGCTGTGATTGGAGCTGACATCATTGTCGCCCGGAACATCGGCC